>JBDREF010000067.1:0-14187 GCA_043820045.1 Planctomycetota bacterium
GCCCTTGATCCTGAAGTACAAATCCTGCCGGAATTTCTTCTCCTGTATCAGCCTGGTCAGGTCCTGGTTGGTCGCGCTGATGATTCGCACGTCCACCATGGTAGGTTTGTTCGAGCCGACCGGTACGACGACTCCATCTTCGATTACTCGCAGCAGCTTGGCCTGGGAGTTGGGCGTCATATCGCCGATCTCATCGAGGAACAAGGTTCCCTTATCGGCCACCTCGAACAGCCCTTTCCTGTCGCCGGCGGCGCCGGTGAACGCCCCCTTGGCGTGGCCGAACAATTCGCTCTCCAACAGGGTCTCGGTCAGGCCGGCACAGTTCACAGGCTTGAAGGGCCTATCCCATCGCAGTGAATTGTTGTGAATCGCCCATGCCAGCAGCTCTTTGCCGGTACCCGACTGGCCCTCGATGAGGACGGATATGTTCGTCGGCGCGACACGGCGGAGCACCTCGAATATACCTTCCATCGTCGGATTGTCGCCCCGCACGCCCTCGAACTCGAAATCCCTTTTGCCTGTTCCGGGCCTTTGTTTCTGAGAGGCGTGGGCGCTCGAAGCTTTCTGGCCCGCACGGACGACAAGCGTGCGAAGCTGGCCGATGTCAATCGGCTTGACGAGATAGTCGTAAGCGCCGCGCTTCATTGCCTCCTTGCACGTATTGATGGTTGCGTAAGCGGTTATCAGGATTACCTGCGTGTGCTCATCGTGCCTCCTGGCTTCATCGAGTATGGCCAGGCCGTCTATGTCGCCGCCCAGCTTCAAATCTGTGACGACAACATCGACCTGCCGGCTGCGCAGAATCTCCAGTGCATCCTTGCCGTTGTAAACGGCGATTGCCTTGGCGCAGGATTTATCGAGAGCCTCGACTATTCCGTCGGCATGGTCCCGCTCATCGTCAACGACCAATACTATTCCAGCCTTCTGCGTCAAACCGACACCTCATCAGGCCTGGAGGGGCAGTCTTATGGTAAAAGAAGTGCCCTTTCCAGGCTCGCTATTTACGGCTATTGAACCTTTGTGTGCCTCGATAATCTTCTTCGCCGTCGGCAGGCCCAGGCCGCTGCCCTGCGGACGAGACGAATAATAAGCGTCGAAGATGTGCGGCAGCCTGTCCGGCTGAATGCCCTCGCCGGTATCGCTGATCTGGATGACCGCATCGTTTTGCTGCCGGTCCGTTCTTATTATCAACTCTCCGCCGCCGCTCATGGCCTGCTGGGCGTTAATAAACAGATTCAGCACCACCTGTTTTAACATGTCCGCGTCGATTTTGCAAGTAAGCGGCTTGTTGTGCAGGCTTTGGTGAATCGTGACCGAACGGCTGTGGGCCTGCGGCGAATAAAAGTCAATCATGTCGCTGACAAGCTCGCTTACATCGACACTTGCCAGTTGCAGCTCGGTTCTGTCAACGTAGCGCAGAAAACCGTCCAGTATGTGCTCAAGCCTGTCGCTTTCTTTCTGGATGACGGCTATTTTTCTCAGCGCCCTGGCCAATCTCCGGCTCTCCACGCCGCCCCTGCCGGATTCGGCGAGATTCGGGTCCTCGAGTTCTTCGCTGACGAGCTGAAGGCTGACCTTGATCGTGGATAACGGGTTTTTGATTTCGTGGGCAAGTCCGCCGGTCAGCTTGCTGACTTCTTCAAGCTGTGCGAGATGATCTTTTCTATCGGATTGATTTCCGCAGAGGCGTTTATATAGAAGCAGCACAGCAACTGTTAGTAAGCCGGCAACAAAACCAGCAACAAAATGCAGCACTTATTTTTCCTTTTCCTTTTTGTTCATCTCAGCAAGAGCGGCTTTGCGCGAGAGTTTCAATCTGCCCTGGTCGTCGATCAATATCAGCTTCACAGGTATCAGGTCGCCCATTTTGCAGACTTCATCAACATTCTTGACGTAACCATCGCTCAACTCGCTGATGTGGCAAAGACCTTCCACTCCCGGCGTAATCTCAACGAACACTCCGAAATCCTTTACCGACACGACTTTTGCCTGCTGATATACCCGGCCGACTTGCGGCGGTTGGGTAATAGTCTCGATAATCTCTCTGGCCCTGAGGTGGCCGTCGCCGCCGAGACAACTGATATAAATAGTCCCGTCTTCTTCCACTTCGATAGTCGTGCCCGTCTGCTCCTGAATGCTCTTGATCACCTTGCCGCCCGGTCCTATGACCTTACCGATAAGCTCGGGATCGATTTCTATGCTTATGAGCTTCGGTGCGTAGACGCTCAGTTCGGGCTTGGGTGCGGCAATGGTCTGGGCCATAGTTTTAAGGATTTCCATGCGCGCGGTCCTGGCCCGTTCCAGGGCCTCAACCATGATATCGTGTGCCAGGCCCTCGGCTTTTATGTCGAGCTGTATCGCGGTAATGCCGTCAACGGTCCCTGCAACTTTGAAGTCCATCTCTCCGAAGTGGTCTTCCTCGCCGGCTATGTCGGTCAACAGTTCGTGCCGGCCCTGTCCGTCGCTAATCAAGCCGACCGATATGCCGGCCACGGGTTTGGTCATCGGAACGCCGGCATCCATGAGAGCCAGTGAGCCGCCGCAGACCGAAGCCATTGAGCTGGAGCCGTTGGACTCGGTAATGTCCGAAACGATCCTGACCGTATAAGCGAATTTGTCATCCGCGGGCTTGACCGCTTCCAGCGCCTTTTCCGCAAGGGCTCCGTGCCCTATCTCTCTTCGCCCTACTCCTCGCACCGGCCTTACCTCGCCGACGGAGAATGGCGGGAAATTGTAATGCAGCGTGAAGTTCTGAGCGTACTCGTCCAGCAGTCCATCGATGATTTGCGCATCCCTGATTGTCCCGAGGGTAACGCTTACGAGTGCCTGTGTTTCCCCTCGTGTAAACAGCGCCGAGCCGTGAGTTCTCGGTAGAATGCCTACTTCGCACTCGATGCGGCGTACATCACCGTATCCCCTGCCGTCGGGTCTCTTTCCCTCCAAAAGGAGTTTCTTTACGACTTGGCCCTCGATTTTGTCGAGTATTCGCTTGACCATCGCCTTGTCATATTTGACGCTGTCCTGTCCCTGGTCGCTGCCCTCGCCGGGACAATACTCAGCCAGGACCTGACCCAGCAACTCTTTGACGGCCGTACCGCGCTGCTGCTTGTCGGATATCTGTTTGACTTCCGACAGCTTATCCGCTATTTGCGAGTAGATTGTCGAATGGAGTTGCTCGTCACTGTCCACGATAGGAATTTCCTTCTCGACCCCCGCTTTTTCGCGGAGTTCCTCGATCATCCCGCAGATCTCACGGACCGTTTGTTGTGCGATTGCAACGCCTTCGGCTATAACGCTTTCCGACAGTTCCTTTGCGCTGACCTCGATCATGTTCATCGCATCTTTACGGCCGCCCAGAAGCAGGTTCAGATCGCTCTCGGCAACCTGCTTATGCGTGGGGTTGACCACGAATTGGCCGTTCACTCTGCCCAGTCTACATGCGCCGGTGGGTCCCATGAACGGGATCTTACTTATTGTAAGAGCGGCGCTGGCGCCAATCATCGCAAGAACATCCGGGTCGTTTTCCTGGTCCGCACTCAGGACGTTCGCTATTATCTGCACTTCCTGGAAATAGCCTTCGGGAAACAACGGCCGGATCGGCCTGTCGATCTGTCGTGCCGTGAGGGTTTCCTTGGTGCTCGGTCTTCCTTCACGCTTTATGAATCCGCCCGGAAACTTGCCCGCCGCGCACTGTTTCTCGCGATATTCCACGCTGAGCGGGAAAAAATCGATGTCATCGAACCTCGGAGGAGCAGTTACCGCTGCGACAAGAACGACAGTATCGCCGTACTGCACCAGGACGGCACCGTCGGCCTGTCTGGCAATCTTGCCGGTTTCGATGGATAATGTTCTGCCCCCAATTTGCCTTTCAACTCTGCAAGTACCAATCATATATCACCTCAAAGGGTTCCGCATCAAAGGAGTCCCGGCTCATACCGTTCCGTGTGGAATAAGCGACTCGCACTCTGGTGCTCAATTATTTATTTTCGCAAGCCGAGCCGGGAAATTATGTTCTGATAACGTTTGACGTCTTTCTTGCTCACGTACTTGAGCAATGCTGACCTGGTCCCAACCATTTTCAACAAACCCCGCCTGGATGCGTGGTCCTTCCGGTGAGTCTTGAGGTGCTCAGTAAGGTCATTGATCCTTTTTGTCAACAGTGCAACCTGCACTTCGGGCGAACCCGTATCGCCCTGGTGCGTCTCAAAATCCACGATAACCTTTTCTTTTTCCTGCTTAGTTAACATCTTCCGGACAAATCCTTTCTAACGTGCCCTACACAAAATCTTTCAATACCGTATGAACTAAACTCCACACAATAACAAGGTATTCGGGTATTTGCAAGCCTTTTTCCTCTTCCGGCAAAAAAAAGCCTCCTCCCGGCCCATTCAAGGCCCGAAATCGCATAACGTGCGGTTTTGGCGGGAATAGCGTAGATTAGATACCTTCTTTGTTCGATTATCCGTTCATTCAGGAATCGTCATGTTCTGCCTGGAGAATCCATTGACGCAGGAGATGCATCCCTCTATCGCGATCTTTGAGTTCCGTAAGGAAATGAAGGAAGTTTTGCCTCTGCTCATATCGGGGGATACTATGTAGGCGGTCCGGATCGCTGGGGAGGCCATAATCCTCTGGTCGAATTCCTGATGATTTGGCCCTCTCCATGAGCCAGTCCTCCAGTTTAGGACAGACAATGACAAGTCTTTGGCCACCACTGCCCTGGCGAGTCAATAGATGAAGTCCTTCGGCAGAGTCTGCCTTCCGGTAGCTGGCCTTCAGATCGCGGTGCTGAGTACTGGCAGGGTCTTCATCTACCATTCCGACAGCACCGGGCATATCTCTCAGGCGGGTGATTAACTTGTCCTTGCCACCAAAATGAAACAACTGTTTCTTCGGGACTCCCATACTTCGGAGAACCACCTCGTCGGCGCTGCACTCAACCAGGACCTTCATTCCTCTGCCTCGATGAAACGATCCAGATTGAAGAACGGATCCGCTTCCATCAGCTCTGCGACCTGGTCCGGCGTCAAGGGTTTGACCCGCGTCTGAAAGTCCTTGAAGTGAGTGATGAAGACCTGGATATCTTCCTTGCGGGCCTTCTCGATGACGGCCGAGAGCAGATACGGATTGTGCGTGGCAATGAAGAACTGGTTGGTCTGGTCCAGTGCGATCCGCTCCCCGAGGTACTTGGTATAGTACGGAAAGGCATTGGACTCCGGCTCCTCGAAGACAAGCACGGAATCCTTGTTCGAGGCAATGGCAACTGTGTAGAAGATGATCCTCCGAAGCGTGTCCGACGACAGAGCATAGGGAAAGCTGAAGACCAAGTCGTCTGTTTGCTTTTGAAGCTCAAAGAGCCTTTCCTGGGGTTTTAGGACCAGCCTCAACCCATATTTTCGGAAGAATTCCTTCATGGTGTCGCGGAGGCTCTCCGAACCGAAGACGACGGAGAAGAGATTCGCCCCGTTCGGCGGTTCAAGGCTGCCCGGCGTGGCGTCAGGGTAATTCGGCAAGTTCTTGAAGCGAAAAAACTTGATGTCTGCAGTCTGTCCGATCACATGACTACCAGAGAAGCGCCCCTGGTAGTCTATTTGAGCAGAAACCTGAGAAGTTGGTTGAGTCCGAAGCTCAAAGCGGTCTCTTACAAAACGGACAAACAATCCAGCGTCGGGTTTTCCGGATGATAGGGACATGGACACGTAAATCTCGTGGTCCAACACTTGGTCATAGAACAGATTCTGCGTGGATTGGAAGCGGACGTAGTCTCCCAAATTCTGGCCGGGGTCAGACCACCAGGACATCAGGCCCAGCGCCTCCAGTATGTTGGACTTGCCTGTGTTGGGCTCGCCTATGAACAGGTTGACCTTCTTGCAGTCGATATCCAACTGACGAACCGATTTGAAGTTCGATACGCTTAGCTTTGTAATCATAACCACATTTCCAATTGGAGCTTTTCGGCACGTTAAATATTGGGCGACTTTTCCACTGAATAATGGCAATTATAGCGAAGAGGGTGCGAGAACCAAGAGAAAAAGCAGGGATTTGCGTGGAGATTCGAAGGGCACCGACAGGGGATCGCTTTGCCTGGCTTAACACGTGTGGACGCTCCTATCGGTCTGTTGAACAAGCCTTACTGTCAGGCCTGAGATTGCCGCGCGATTCTACGAATCGCTCGCAATGACCTGGAAACGCTTTTTATGTCATTGCGAGGAGCGAAACGACGAAGCAATCTCTCGTTTTTCAACAGGCTCCTACGTCTGCACACAGTTTGTCCCGTCATCACGGGCGGTTTTTTCTTCGAGGAATGCCTCAAGGATCGCCGCTGCTGCGACGGCGTCAAGACGCTTGCCCTTCTCGCTTCTGGTATAGTTGGCCGGAGCGAGCTTCTCCTCGGCGGCAAAACTGCTCAGCCGTTCGTCCTGCAGGTGTACCGGAATAGCCAGATGTTCCCGCAACTGCTCGGCGAACTTCAGGACAAGCCTGGTTTGAGCGCTTTCGGTTCCGTCCATGCTCAGGGGCAGCCCGAGCACGATGGCCTGGACGCTCTCGGCTTTGGCCGTCTCGGCGATCCTCTTCAGCAGGTTTTTCCGGCCCTGGATTATACTCAGCGGCGAAGCAACGGTCTCGGCTGCATCACAAATGGCCAATCCCGTCCGTTTGGTTCCGTAATCTATAGCCAGGTATCTCATTTCTCTTTGGTATATCCCGCACGGCGCGCCGCGGCGTTTATAAATACTCTTCGCCGGTGTGATGGCTTATCAGCTCCAGCAGTTCCTTGAGCCTGTGGGTTTGGTTAATGGGGCATACGAGAGTCGCATCCGGACTGTGGGCCACGACCATGTTCTCCAGGCCGATAGTGGCGATCAGATGGCCTTTGTCTTCGGTAACTATGATGCTGTTCTTGCAGTCGAGCAGCTCGCTGCGGTCCGCGACGACGACGTTGTTGTCCTTGTCGGAACTGATGACATCGGCAAGGGCCGCAAAGGAACCCATGTCGAGCCATTTGCAATCCAGTCTTATGGCGCGGACGGCCTCGGCTTTTTCCATTACGGCGTAGTCGATACTGATTTTGGGCAATTTCACGAACCACTCCTGAAGAGCCTGCTGCTGGTTCGGAGTATCCCAACTGGCACGGATTTTGGCTAACGGCTCAGTGGACTCCGGGAGAAACTTCGCCATGTTGGCCAGGATCGTTCTGGCCTTCCAGACAAACAGACCGGAATTCCAGAAGTACTGGCCGGTCCCGATGTATTCCGCCGCGGCTTTCTTGTCCGGTTTCTCCTTGAACGCTTCCACTGTATAGATTTTGTTCTTGCAGTCCGGATACTCGCGGCCGTCAACGCATTTTATATAACCGAGCAGAGTGCTGGCAAAAGTCGGCCGGATGCCGAATGTCACCATGTCGTCCGGATGGTTCCTGACAAAGGCCAGTGCATCCGTGATGGCCTCTTGCAGTACCTCGGCGGGCTTTATTATCTGGTCGGCCGTCACTACCGCTATCGTCGCTTCGGGGTCATATTTGGCCAGGACGGTCGAGACCAGACCGATGGCCCCGGCGGTATCTCGTACGGCCGGCTCGGCGATGACGTTGTTGGAAGGCAGTTCGGAAAGGTTCTCCCGCACCACATCGGCGTAGCCGGCATTTGTAAGGACGATTATGTTTCTTGTATCGAATATCGGCGTGAGACGCTCGAAGCACCTGCGAAGAAGTGTCTGGCCGTCAAGGATTCTCAGTACCTGTTTCGGACGTTTTTGCCGGCTCAGCGGCCACAGCCTCTTGCCCGTCCCCCCCGCCATTATCACTGCGTAATCCATAATCGTATCTCCCCTTCAGCTACAGATTCTCGAAACGTCTCAGACCAAATAATCATCGTCGATTTTGGTTCTGCTGCGAATTTTTTCTGCAAAATCTTCGTAGGATGTTCCAACAAAGTCGCAGCGGCCGCTTTTGCCCATAAGCGCAAAAGTAGCTTCCTTACCCAGCTCGACTGCGGGTTGGTTGTAAGTGTCGATGCCGAACAACGCTCCGGCAAAGGAAGTCGTCACTTCATAAAGATAAATAAACTGGCCCACGGAATACGCGTTCACGCGGTCGAAGAGAACCGTCAGGCACGGACGTTTGTCCTCCAGCAGCGCGTACTCGGTGGCGTTCTTCTCGTTATTGAGCAGCACACTCATCTTCTTTCCTGCCAGATAGCTCAGTTCCGGGGCGCAGTCAGGCTGCGGACCCATCACCATCTCGGCGTCGTAGTCGAAATTCTCGACCTGGAGGAAAGTGAACAGTTTGTCGTTCGGACCCTCCCGGTAGAGCTGGACCTGGCTGTGCTGGTCGGTGGCGCCGAGGGCCTTGATGGGTGTCGGGCCGATGAATACCTCGTTTTGTTCCAGGTCCCTGGATTTGCCGAGGCTCTCGGCCCAGATCTGACGATACCAGTCCGCCATATCTTTCAGGGCATAAGAATACGGCATGATGACCGAGTTTCTCTTGCCTCGCATATAATAGTGGTAGCTGATAGCGGCGTTGATGGCGGCTGGGTTTTCTTCGAAGTTCTCACGGGACACTCGTTCGTGCATGGCCCGCGCGCCGGCAAGCAGCGCCTCGATGTCGATTCCGCACATGGCGGCGCTGAAAAGGCCGACCGCGCTCAGGACGCTGAACCTGCCGCCGACACCATCGGGGACTTGGAGCAGCGGCAGTTCAGGTTTGCTTGCCTTGGCGATTTTATAAAACGTGCTGCTATGTTTTCCATCCTTGCCGGTCTCGAAGCCCGTGGTTACGACGAGATGCTCCGCCAGATGCTCCGGGCCATATTTGTCCGTGAGCTTGTTTCTGAGCAGGAGGAACTGGGCCGCGGTTTCAGCGGTTCGACCGGATTTGCTGATGAAGTTGAAAATCGTCCTGTCGAGCTGGTTATCGACGCTCTTTAGGAAAGAACCCAACTGATCGGGATCGACGTTGTCGAAGACGAACAGACACGGCCCGCCGCGACGCTGCCTGTCGTCGAAATTGTACGCAAAGGGATTCAGGGCCGTCTGAAGCGATATATTGCCCAGAGCGGAGCCGCCAATGCCAAAGACTACAAGATTTTCACATCGGTCTTTGAATCTCTCGACAAGTTTCATCACGGCATCGGCTATTTCGCCGTTCGTGGGGAGCGTACCATATACTGTGCGTGTGATCCCGGGATGTCTCTTGCCGCCGGCAATCTCCTGCATGATTTGTGGAATAAGCTCTTTCTCTTCGAAAGTTTTTTTCAGCTCATTCCATTGCTGTTCGCTGATGCCGTGTTCGGCGCCGATGACATCGGCCATCACATTCTTGTAGTAGAGTTTTATTTCCGATTGTGGCACTCGTTTCTTCCTTTCTATGATTATTTACGATTTTGGCGGAATCTTATCATTTCGAGTCGAAATAATCAATAAGGGCGTACACGTCGTTGTTGAGTTTCTTCATGTCGTTAAGCAGTGCGGCGTATGGCTCGTGCTGATAGTTGACGATGCCCTTGTTCGAGTCCCGGTTCGACGGGTCCGTGCTCAAGTCCTCCGGATTGTTGTCGCAGTACTTGAACCAGTGCCAGCCCACGCAGGATTCGGATTCGAGCAATCCCAAAGTGAAGTGCTGATAGAACCGGGCCCTGTCCTTTTGCGTCCGGACCAGCCAGCCGGCCCCGGAATTGTTGGGCAGTCCCGAATCGTGCCCTTTTGCATAGAACTCAGTAATCATAAAGGGCCTGCCGGATTCGCGAGCCCACATGGCCATTTTCTCGGCGTTCGGCCCCCATGCGCCGTAGTAGTTTACCGCTATTACATCCGGATATTTTCCCGCCGCCCTGAATATGTGCGGCAGGCTGAGCGCCCCGCCGTGCAGCCTTGAGCCGAGACATAAATGGTTCGGGTCATACCGGCGAATGGCATCGGTGGTCACCTGGTAATACCTCTCGGCCGCATAGCCGAGAAAGGCCTGCCGGTCGGCGTCGGTTATGTCCTTTGGCCCGGCATCTTTGCCTTTTCTCTTATCAAGCCATTTTCTCGCCGCTTCGTATCCGTATCGAAGATTCGGATTATTGGGATCAAGTTGCAGCGATCTGTCCAGCATGTCGGAGACAATCGGCAGCTCGTTATCGGAGAAGTGTCCTATCAGCCACGGATCGCCGGATGTTACGGCAAGCTGTTTGGCGTACTCGTCGCAGAATTTCTCGAAGTCCGGGTGAAAGACCGGGATGCACTTGTTGGGGTACCCCATGTGTCCCGGCTCCTGCCAGACAAGTTTCTTTGAGCTGCCGAAAGACCCCATGAATCTCCACGAGAGAGTGTATGCCTGTGGATGCGGCGTCGCTCGCAAAAGGTCCGTATCAGACCATCCCCCTGTTCCGTTGAAGCCGTACTCGGCAAGAAGCCCGGTTGCGAATTCGGCCCACTTCTCGGGCGTTCCGAACTTTTCAATCGCAGACTTCCGGCTGAAATCGGAATCGCCACTGCGAACGGAACATACGCCGACGTGGACGAACAGATTTCCCTCCGGATCCACCAGCCACCATCGGTCTGCGATCTTTTTGGGATAGAAAAAGCCTGTCGTCTGGGCCTTCGCATCCGCCCTGCCGCCGTACTTGTCGCGCGGGATATTCTTCGAGCCCGGCTGAAAATCCTCTAACAGTTCTATCGTGCGTGTCTCTCGCAGCGTCCAGTTCTTATCCGCGGGTTTCCTCTTGGCCGCAACGGGCACGTACTTCTGTTCTGAGCCGGTTGCGCATAGAGCGATTCCGGCGAGGATTAAAACGTAAGATAGGCGGTAGTTCATAGTCTTATGCTTTAAGCTGGACTTCTATCTTGCCCTCGACGGTCTTGTCGAGCTGAAACTTTCCTGTCAGCGTCTTGCCGTCAATTTGCGTACTGACCTGGTAATCTCCGAGGAAACCGCGGAACGAAGCTTCGCCCCCTGCCCTGCTTGTTGCTTGCGTGTTGGTCCACCATTCGCCTTTTATCAGGCGCTTCAGCTCGTCGTACGCCGGCTTGGGCGTCATATCGTCGCGCACGAGTCCCGCCGGCGCGGCCTGCCATGCGTTCTGGTCAGTGAAGTCCCACCATGTGACAGCCTCGACGGCGGGATGAGAGAACAGGATGGTGTAGAACTCCTTGACCTGCCGGACCTGGCGCTGCTCACCTTCGGGGGTGGTGGCCCAGCGGAACTTGGAGCTTCTGCGTTCTTTCCCGAGTTCCCAACCCTGCTCGCCGGAGACGATGGTCAGCTCCGTGAAGTGCAGAGGCTTGCCGAATTTGGCGAAACGCCCGCAGACTTCCCATGCCTGTTTCGCACCCCAGTATTTGCCGTGCATGTGCGATTGAATTCCAATTACATCGTAAAGCGCCCGGCCGTTGTCACCGACCAGCTCGGAAATCACCTTTTCCTGGTAAGCTGCATCGGTACGGTAGTCGTTGATTAGCAGCGTGGCCTTCGGATTGGCCTGCCTCGCTGTCTTGAATGCCTCTCTGACGTACGGCCCGACGCCCATTTTTCGGATAGCCTCCGTCAGAATCGGCGCCTGCTTCTTGATCTGTTCCCGGTCGTAGTGCGTTGCCTCGTTTACGACGTCCCAGGTGTCGATATCGTTCTTGAATTTCTCAACGCAGCGGCCGATACGTTTGAGCTGAAGCCGCATCGCCTCTTCCGGCTCCTTCGGCAGCCACCGCGGATCTACATAGTTCCAGGCCAGAGGATGGCCCTTGGTCGTCACGTTGTGGGCCTTGCACCAGCGGACTATTTTCTCGGTTTGTTCGTCGTCCGGATTGCCTTGCTGACGCTCGTAATTCCACCAATAGAACGGCAGCGTCGCAAAGTTCAAAAGCGTGTCGAAGTGCTTCTCGTAGGCGGCGTTGTCCTCCGGCGTCCTGCACTTGCCCAGCTTGAAAATGTTGCACCCGAACAGGAATTTATGCCGCTTCTGTTCTATCGCCAACGTCAGGCCGTTCGGGAGTGGTCGGCCGTCCGGACCGATGAGCCTCAGCACGGCGTCGCCTTTGCGGTGCTTTTCGATTCGAGCCTCAGCCTCGTCAAGAATACGGTCGCCGGACTCCTTCGCGCCGGCCGGACGGCCTCCGGACGTTAACAGCGGTATCGCGCTTAGACCGGCAGCTTTGATAAAATCACGTCGATTCATAAGATTGCCCCTTCCGAAAAATGTTCCCGCGACAAACGCAGGGCTAAATGTTTACTATTGAAAGGTTGGCGTATTTTAGCATGAGCGATTTGGTCTGTCCAGAATTGAATTTGATTACGGCGATGCTGTTCTCGCCCATGTCCATGAATTCCTTCACTCTGCCCAGGCCGAACACATCGTGCCGCACTAATTGGCCCGGATTTAAACGGGGTTCGACCCGGCTTATGTCGTCGCTGTCGTCACAAAAATCATTATCTTCAACTTGTTCGGTAGTCTCCAGACCCAGCTCGAAAAGGAATTGTGACGGTATCGTTCGCAGAAATTGGCCGCGAATCGTCCGGTATCTGGCATAGCTTATGTGCAGGCCCGCCATGGCGCGGGTAATGCCGACAAAAAAGAGCCTGCGTTCTTCCTCCAGCTCTTCGTCGTTGCCGCTTGCGTTGCTTCTTTCGTGGGGCAGCAGGCCCTCTTCGACGCCGACGATAAAGACGTTTTCGAATTCGAGTCCTTTCGCGGCGTGCAGGGTCATCAGCGCAACACGGTCGCTGTCTGCATCGTAAGCGTCGGTGTCGCTGAAAAGCGATATCTGGTGCAGGTAATCGATCAGCGATGGTTCCTGCGCCTGCTGGTCGTATTCGGCGGCACTGCTTATCAATTCATTGGCGTTTTCAATCGCGTTCTTACCGTCAGGACCCGCGGCGCGAAGAGATTCCGCCAGGCCCGACTCGGTGAACACCCGTTCGGCGAGAGGGGCCACTTTGCCGGCGATGTCCTTCTTGAACTGTTCGAGCATATTGACAAAGACCGCGAGCTTTGCTCTTGTCGCCTTTGGGAGCGATTCGATTTTGTCCGATTTTTTCAGCGCTTCATAGAAGCTCGTGCCGTTGATCGTTGCATACGCGCTGACCCGGTCGATTGTCGTTTTTCCTATCCCTCGGGCGGGCGTGTTGATTATACGCTGCAGCGCTATCTCGTCATCGGGGTTGACCAGCACCTTCAGATATGCGAGCAGGTCGCGGATTTCTTTTCTCCTGTAGAATTCCACGCCTCGAACGACCTGGTACGGTATCTTGCCGCGGATAAAGGCCTCTTCAATCGTGCGGCTCTGGGCATTTACCCGGTAGAATACGGCCATGTCTCGGAGAGCACCGCCTTTGTCCGCCAGCTCCCTGGCTTGTTGAGCGACGGCCTGGGCTTCGGCATTTTCGTCCTTGAACACCGTCACCAGAACGCTTTGGCCCTCCGGCTTTGTCGGGATGAGTTTTTTCTGCTTTCGATTCTGGTTGAACGCGATCAGGCTGTCGGCTACGGCCAGGATATTCGCCGTACTGCGGAAATTCTCTTCAAGCTTGACGACTACGGCCTCGGGCCAGTCGCTCTCGAAAGCCAATATGTTGCGTATGTCGGCGCCGCGCCAGCGGTAAATCGACTGGTCCGGGTCTCCGGTTGCGCAAATGTTGTCGTGCTGTGAAGCAAGGGCCTTGGCCATAGTGTACTGGGCGTGATTAGTGTCCTGGTATTCGTCGATCAGCAGGAACTTGAAGCGGTCGGCCAGCTCGCCGCAGACATCGGGACAATCGCGCAGCAGAAAAGCGGTCTTCATCAGCAGGTCGTCGAAATCGAGGCCGTTCCGCTCGTTCAGGATGTTCTGATAGCACACATACACTTCGGCCAGCGTCCTGGAAAAGAAATCGCAGGCTTCCACCCTGAAAGACTCGGCGTCCACCAGCTTGTTCTTGAGCGTGGAAATCGCGTCGAGCATTCGTGAGGGCGGAAAATTCGCCGTATCGAACTCGCAGTCTTTGACCGCCTGTTTAATGCACTTGACCTGGTCGGCCTGGTCGTAAACGCTGAAGTTGGGGTTTGTTCCCGCCTTCTCCGCATACCGGCGAAGGATTCTCACGCACAGGGAGTGAAAAGTGCTGATATGTGCGCCGCCGGAGGCGCCAAGCAGCGACGCCCTGTGCCGCATCTCCTCGGCGGCTTTGTTGGTAAACGTTATCGCGCAGATGTTGTACGGGCGGACACCCGA
>JBDREF010000068.1:0-14293 GCA_043820045.1 Planctomycetota bacterium
TCGCGGATGTGGGTGAAGTAATCGATTGCGCCGTTGTAGTGGCCGTACTGATGGTCGAAACCGCGCGAAGTCGGCAGGTACTTCGAATTCAGATGCCCCAAGTGCCATTTGCCGCAGATGGCGGTTGTGTACCCGGCTTGCTTGAGTGCCTGTGCTAAGGTACGCTCCTCCAGAGACAGTCCGTATTGTGCCCACGGCCGGACCACGCCTACCTGCAAGCCGTAGCGCATCGGATATCGGCCGGTCATAAGGCTCGAACGCGTCGGCGAGCATACAGGCTGAACGTAGAATTGTTCCAGCCGCGTGCCTTCGGCGGCGAGCTTGTCGATATTGGGCGTCTTGATACTGCCGCCGTGGTAGCCGACGTCTTTAAAACCTAAATCGTCGGCAAGAATGAATACGATGTTGGGCCTTGTTGCGGATTGCCTGCCGAAGCCGATACTTCGTGATAAAGCGAGAGATGCTGCTCCGAGACATGCGGCTTTCAAAAAGCTGCGGCGTGTGTAGTTCTGTGTAGTCATATCGAGTTTCCTCCTGCTATTCTGTGGGTGTGCGGCTATAGACGCCACGGCGAGCGCATTGGCCGTCCGAGCATTCGATTGGCCGAAGGGTCATTGATGATTTGTTCGCGCTGAGGGTCCCATCGAATCCTGCGGCCGAGAATCATTGCGATGTTTCCAAGATGGGCGACCGTGGCGGACCGGTGCCCGATTTCGACCGGCGTAATCGGCTGAGTGCGGCTCCTGACGCAGTCGAGGAAGTCACGGCGATGGCCCTGGCGATGGTCGCCTGAGGGTCTGTATAAGTGGATTTCCTCCGGCCCGATAGTTTCTTTGAGCAGCTTCTTGGGATTCGTGTCGAGGCCGGCCCGCGTCACGTGGACCCAGCCCCGGTCGCCTATGAAGCGCACGCCCTGGGAGTAATGATTATTGCTGGCGACGTGCATTGTCAAGCCGTTGCCGTATGTGCATTTGAAGTCGTAGTCATAAGCCGCGTTCCACAGGCCGTCTTCGGGAAACAGGCCCGTCCCCTCGACTTCGACGGGCCCGGTATCGTCGCAGTCCATGCCCCAGTGCGCGATGTCGATGTGGTGGCCGCCCCAGTCGGTTACCTGGCCGCCGGCGTAGTCGAGTATCCAGCGGAAGTTCCAATGGCAGCGTTTCTCGGTGTACGGCGCCCACGGAGCAGGGCCGAGCCACATTTCGTAGTCGAAGCCATCGGGAACCGGCATGTCCGGCTGAGGGTCGATTCGATTGACGGCCGGATCGGCGGGCGGCTTGAATCCCGGGCCGATTCCGACTTGCACTGTTTGCAGTTTGCCGATACGGCCGTTACGGACCAGCTCACAGCCGAAGCGAAAGTGCTCCGTCGAACGCTGCCAACTTCCCGTCTGCCAGATGCGCTTGTAACGATTCACCGCATCGACCATTGCCCGGCCTTCCGAGATTGTCAATGCCAGCGGCTTTTCGCCGTATATGTCTTTGCCGGCGCGGGCGCCCATAATGGCCGGTATGGAATGCCAGTGGTCCGGTACCGCGATACAAAGCGTATCAATATCGTCGCGGGCAATCAGGTCGCGGAAGTCGTTGTATCCGGAGCAGTCTTTGTCGCCGTAGTGCTTGTTGATTTCTTCGGTCGCGGCGCGCAGGCGATTCGCATCGACATCGCAGACGGCGACGATCCTGCAATCGGCCTCCTCAAGGAATCCTTGTACATGCCGCATACCCATGCTGCCCAGACCGATGAGGCCCATTGTTATCCGGTTGCTCGGAGCTGTCGGTCCGTCTTTACCTAAGGCAGGAGCCGAGACGATGTACGGCGAGGCGACGGCTGCTGCAGCGCCTTTCAAGAAAGCGCGCCGCGAGGTTGTCATGTTCTTTCGTTTCGTCATTGCTCCTCCGGCCGGATGCGTTACGTCTTGGCGGACTGGCGGGCTTCGATTAGCATCTTGATCCACACGCCTACGTAGCAGCCGTGGTCGTGGTACGTCCTGCCGCTGACGAGGTTGCCGTCCACTACGCATGGCGCATCGACAAAGATGCCGCCGCAGACTTCGAGGTCGAATTTACATTTGGGCACGGTCGCCATCTTGCGCCCCTTTACGCATCCGGCGTAGGCCGGTATTTCCACGCCGTGACATACGCAGGCGATGGGTTTCTTCTTCTTGAAGAAGTGCCTCGTGATGCGAACGAGGTCTTCGTCGTAGCGAATGTACTCCGGTGCCCGCCCGCCGGAGAAGAATATGCCGAGGTATTCTTCCGGCTTGACATCTTTAAAGGCGATATCCGCTGCGATTGTGTAACCTTGGAACTCGCGGGTTACTTTGCCGTCCCAGTCGGGCGGAATCTCATGCAACACCGTATGATACCGCCGTTTCTCCGGCCCGGCCACCACCGGCTCGAACCCATCCTCCTGCAGGCGGTAATAAGGATATAGCGTATCCACAGTCTCAGTAGCCTCGCCAATGATAATAAGCACTTTATTCATAAAGCTCTCCTGTTCTCTCTATCCGAGTATAGAGCCGGTTGAAGACATTGTCAACGCTGACTCAGAGCACGCAGAAAGTAGATGCAATTGCCCTGAGAAAATACGTGACAAACTGGCCTATTTGTGGTAAACTAAAAGATTATAGATGCTGAACAAGCTGCTTTTGACGCATTTGTTGGGAGAGTTTTATGCGTGATGCACTTGACGGTCTTCAACCTATGCTGAGCCCAGCCGAAGGGAGATACGAAAGGACCTCAACGAAGAGGAGAGATAAGTACGCTGACCACAGGATTCCTTAATGGTGGCATAAGAAAATATGCAGAAATTCTGTTGTATATTGGCATGGTGGGCTGAAACGGATACAGTTTATGTCAGACAATAGCACAGACGAGAATAGGCGGACCCAACTTTCCGAACTCAATGCACGGGCAAGAGCTTATGCGGGTCAATTATGGCAGGTACCCTTCGCTTACATAGGCCTTGTCGGTGTGTTGTCAACTCAACTGGACAATCGGCTATTAAGCTTTGGTGTTTTGTTTGCATGTGCCTTGGGGATTTCTGTGTTAATCCACATGTTTTTTGTTGTGAATTTCCACAATAAGACAGTGCAAAGAATGATAGCCTTAGAAAAATCACTGGGCTTAAGCAAAGCAAGTAGCCCTAAACCTGGGGGTACGGTAGCACCTTTCATGGCTATAGTATTTCTTGGAGTACTTGCACCTGTTATTTTCATTTTTCGGTCACAGTCAACTTGTTTAATCATTCCAATCTGTGTGTTCATTATTCTGTTTGGAGTATTGGCATACTTTGTGTGCAATCGTATTTCCGTAAAATCACCTACTGAAGATAACGACTGTTTGTAGGTTGCGATGAATCCACCCTGCATTTGTGTTGACATGTTATGTGTGAAAATGCCATAATCTTCTGAGAAATTCGTAATTGTGGAGGCGTTTGATTATGGATCGGATAGGACGAATCGCACGGGACCATAGCGATGTTACGAGGCGGTATTTCCTGCAGCTTGGGGCGGCGGGGGTTGCGGCTTTGAGCGCATCGCCTGTTTGGGCGCGGCGGCAGGGGGGTGAAACTGACGCGCTGCTTGCCGATGCCATTTCCAAACTTGAGTATCTCACGCGGGAGGAGGACTTTCGCAATGCCGGGCGGGGCAAGCCGGCGCCGCATACGCTGGGAGCCGAGAAGCTTCGGGAAGTGGGACTCGCGCGCGAGACCTGGTGGCTTGAGGTTCTGCCCGACCCTGAAAGCGACGCCAAGGTCGAGCGGCCTCTTTCCAGGGCTTCGGGTACGGCTTTGGACTGGGAAGGACTCATGAAACTTGCCGAGACGCGTGCCGTGCGTTTTATGAGCGTGATGACCTGCACGAACGGCAAGGCTCCATTCGGCATGGGATTGTGGGAGGGTGTGCCTTTAAGAGATGTAATATGGCTTGCCCGTCCGACCGGCAACGTCCGGCGCGTTTTCTATTACGGCTACCACAACGACGATCCGGAACAGAGATTCCAGAGTTCCCTGCCGATTGGCCGTGTGCTGGAGGACCCGCCGGGAGAGCATCCCGTGATACTCTGTTATAAGCTCAACAATGAATGGCTTACGCCCAAGCGAGGCGGGCCGGTTCGCGTGATAGTCCCCGAGGAATACGGCAACAGGTCGGTGAAGTGGCTCCAGCGTATAATGCTTACCAACAGTTTTCAGGCAAACGACACCTATGCCCTCTGGAACAACGACACCGTCAGTCACATAAAGACCTGTGCCCGCTTCATCCAGACGCCGAAGACGGCCAAAACCGGAGAGCCAATGGCGATAACGGGGCTTGCACAGGTTGGCATGTCCGGCCTGAGCAAGGTCCAGTACTGGCTGGCCCCGCAGATCGAACCTCTTGCGTACGACGACCCTTACTTCGCTAAAGGTCAATGGAAGGATGCGGATATTCTCCCCGCTCCGGAGCATTGGGGCGGAGGACTGCCAGACGGCAAGCTGCCGCCGGTCCCGCGACAATTCGATGCGGCTGGCAGGCCGCAGCGCTGGCCGCTACCCAACACAATCGTCCATTGGGCGGCGCTGATTCCCGGCATGAGCGCCGGAAAATACAACCTTCGCTGCCGGACAATCGACGCCAACGGCATAGCCCAACCCATGCCGCGTCCCTTCCCCAAATCAGGCCACAACGTCATCGAGAAAGTGGAAATCGTCGTAGAAGGGTGACAGGCCGCGTGTGCAATGAAAGACATATTGCACACCCTACGGATTCTGTGTCTCTGCGAGTACGTGTCAGGCGCGGGCTGCGAGCGATTTTTTCAGGCGTTCCGGCGTGATGGGAATCTGATTTACTCTGGCGCCGGTCGCATCATAAACAGCGTTGGCGATAACGCCGCCCATGCAGATTATGCCCGGCTCTCCGCCGCCTCTCGATGGAGACTCGTCAGCCGGTATGAGCACTACTTCGATTTGCGGCACCCATGAGAAACGCGGCAGCTCGTAACTGTCGAAGTTCAGGTCGATAATCTTTCCGCCCTTGAAGTGCACCTCTTCAGTGAGCGCATAACCCATCCCCATCGTGACGCAGCCTTCGGCCTGTATTATGGCTCCTTCGGGATTGATCACCAGGCCGATGTCCTGGGCACAGACCACGCGCTTGACCTGCACGCTTCCCGTTCGCTCATCGACCTTGACCTCTGCAAAAAGAACGACGGGCACGTTCACGTCATCCCCGCAGGCTATGCCGTAACCGCGGCCGCTCGGGGTCTTCTGGGCCGGCGTCCAGCCGAACTTGTCCGCTCCGGCCTTGAGGACTCTTAGCATTCGCTCATCGGTGACGTTCCTGAGGCGGAAGTCCAGCGGGTCCATCTTGGCCGTGAGAGCCATGACATCGATGTGCGATTCTCTTGCGAAGCTGTTGGTATTGTTGTCCGGCGCGCGCCATGGGCCGGTGGCGAAAAGATGCGGCCTCTTGCCGTCGCGCAGGTTGCCATAGACGGTGGTGCGATTATTCGGCACGCTGTAGAAAAGCTTGGCGCCTCGTCCGCCCATTCCGTGGATGTTATAATCCCACGAGACTATTTTGCCGGCCTCTGAGAATCCCGACTTTATCTGGACAACCGCCGCCGGCCTGAAAGTGTCGTAGAAGAACTCATCGGCGCGGGTCCAGGCAACCTGGACGGGCTTGCCTGCAATCTTGGCAAGTCTTACCGCGTGGATGGCCTGCCCGTTGCTGATTTTTCCGCCGAATCCGCCTCCCACGAAAGGAGTAATGACGCGGATTTTCTCGATGGGAATCTTGAAGTCGTTCGCCAATTGCCTTTGAAGGCCGAAAGGTGTCTGCGTTGACGCCCAGACCGTGAGTTCGTCGCCTTCGAATTTGGCCAGGGCGGTGTGCGGCTCCATCGGAGAGTGGGCAACGTAGCCGTTCAGGTACGTCCCCTCAACCACTTCTTTGGCAAGCTTGTGCCCGTTGTCGAGATCGCCTCCCTTTTCGATTACCCGGCCGTCTCCCGCGTTATTCACGAAGTAGTCAAATACGGTCTTATCGTCAAAAGGCGCTTCAGGGATATCGTATTCGGCCTTGATCTTGCTCAGGGCGTTCTCGGCCTCATCGCCGTTCTTGTGGAGTACGGCTACCAGCTCACCATCACGGATCACCTGGAAGCCTTCCATTTTCTCGACCTCCGATGCGTCGAGGCTCTTCAATGTCGCCCCGTGGGCCGGCGGCAGCAGAATCTTTGCGCAAACCATGCCGTCCACGCGAATGTCGCCGGTATATTTGGCCTTGCCGGTTACCTTCTCCCGTGCGTCCCTCCTGGTCAGAGATTTTCCGATCAGGCTATATTCTCCCACGCCCTTGATCTTGGGTTCCTGCTCAAGGCGTCTTTCGATCTTTTTGCCCTGTGTCAGTTGGGCATAAGTGACCTTGGTTGCCTCATTGGTCTTGTCAAAGACGACACCGTCCTTTACGGCCAGGCGGTCTTTCGGCACTTTCAGGCGTACGGCGGCGAGGCCCATCAGGATGGCGCGCGCTTCGGCCCCGGCCGCTCTGAGCACGGGCCCGAAGTAGGGCGTAGTCATCGAACCCCAGGTACCGGCATCGTACGGGCACAGAGCCGTATCTCCCATGACCATATCGACCGAATCGATAGAGACGTCAAGCTCGTCGGCCAGAGTCTGAGCCAGAGAAGTTATAGGCCCCTGTCCCAGTTCGACCTTACCGGTGAAGCACGTGACTCTGCCGTCCTCACCTACGCGAAGGTACGCATTGAAGTCGGGACGTTCGCCTCCGCCGCGCCTCTGTCCGTACGCAGTAGGACCACCGGCTGCAAACAGGATTACGATTCCGCCGCCCAGGCCCTGCAGGAACTCTCGACGGCTGACTTGCGTGATATTTTCGTCCGGGCCGCTCTCGGCGACCTGCAATTTATCTTCGTTCATCTTTACCTGGCTCCTTTCATTTCCTGAGCCGCAGTTTCGATAGCTCGGATAATTCGAACATGCGCTCCGCATCGACACAGGTTATACTCCATTCCCTCGACGATCTCCTCACGCGTCGGCTGCGGGCTTCGCAACAGCAGACTGTACGCATTAAGAATCATGCCGGGAGTGCAGAAGCCGCACTGAAGAGCATCGTGTTTTGCGAACGCTTCCTGGAGCGGATGGAGTTGGCCGTTCTTTGCCAATCCTTCGATTGTAAGGACCTCTTTTCCGCTGACGCTTTTGACGGGGACTACGCATGATCTGACGGCCTTGTTATCCACGATAACGGTGCAGGCGCCGCACATGCCTTGTCCGCAGCCGTACTTCGTGCCCGTGGCGCCCAGGTCGCTGCGCAGCACCCCTAAAAGCGCTCGGTCGCCGTCAGTGTTTAGACTTACCGCCTTGTCATTGAGTTTGAAAGAAATAGTCTCGTTCATATCGAACCCTCTCTTGGCTTAGATTCCACACTAAAGTTCAATTGCCAAAGTTGAACACATCCCACCGCGGCTGTCCAGAGAAATTTTTTCCAGTCAATCAATTTTCGAAGATAAGAAAAAACGTCAATCCGCGAATCCGGTGAAGCCCTTTTTCACCAAATGCGCAAGGATGGTTCCCGCAATCAGACCAATAACGAAACCATACGGAAGAAAGCCGGCCGTCAGTGCTACCAGCAGAGCAATAGAGAAATCCGCTTTGCATATGGAAATATCCCGAATTAACATCATCAAGGTCAGACTCTCAAAAACAAGAATCACGCCCAGAATAGGCAGGGGGAAAATCTGAACAATATGCTCGAAGCCTGCACTAAAGAACAATCCTAATAGCAGGTATAGCGATCCATAAATGACCACCGACCCGCCGGTCCGAGCACCGAATGCGTAGTGGCCCGCCATTCCCCCGGAACCATGACAGGTGGGAATGCCGCTTAGAAAAGGATTTACGATGTTAATCAACGCATAGGTAAAACTTATCTTGCGTACAGTGATAGACCTCTCAGGAAATAAATCTTCGGTGAGCTGCTGTGTCGCGAATATCGAGTTGCCGAGAGACAGAGGTATCTGAGGCAGCGCAAGTACAAGAAATCCCGTAACAATGTCAGGCAGCGTAGGCACGTAGAATTTAGGCAAGTCGAAACCTATACTTGCCGTTAGCGCCGAGCCGTCCAATTTGAAAATAAGAGCATAAACCACACCCAACAAGATCACGAATATGGCAGCAGGATATTTCCGGTTACCTATAAGAAAGACGGTCAGGATGGCTCCGGCCACAGCCAGCCAACAGCCGGAAATACCATCGGCCATCACGTAATTCTTGAGTGCGATTGATGCGAGCTTGAGTCCCAATCCGAACTGAATGCCTCGAATGACACTCTTTGGTATAACTCGGGCCAGCCAATCGATCAGGCCGGTCACCGTCAGCAGCAGCATCGTGATTCCAATGGCCAACCCTGCGCCGTAAATGATGTTCCCGCCTATCTTCTGGGCAATCACCAGAGCCGCCACCGCCTTCAACGGCTGGACAGGCATGGGAAGGCCGTAGATGAACGCGGCGAGAAGCTGCATGGCGCCAAACACAATCAAGACGCTTGCAGTATCAAGGCCGGAAGCAAGAATCATCCCCACGATCAGGGGCAGGTCCGTGCCGATATCTCCGAATGCACCCGAGAGTTCATTGCGGTCAAACTTCATGGCCGCCCAATTTGACCTGGCCGAAGCAATGGCGTTCCCAACATGATTCATTCGGACTTTGTCCTGTCTGCAATTCCCAAGACACCCTTAACACGGCGATTCCAACACACCCGAACCGCGCGTGATTTGCAGCAGGTTATCATATCTGCCGTATTTATTCAAACTTTCCAGTTGGGTATTGACGATTCTGCTGCAATGTCCAGAAAAAATGTTGTTTCCGATTAACAAGCACCCATATATAATGTAAAACGTGAATTCAAATTTAGTGGAGGCTAATTATGGATGTCAAAATCACTCTCACGGTAAACGGCAGGGAAAGGACGGTCGTTACCGACCCGCAGCGGTCGCTTCTCGATGTGCTCAGAGAGGACCTGAACGTGACCGGTCCCAAGTACGGCTGCGGTGAGGGCCGGTGCGGCGCCTGCTCGGTGCTGATTGACGGCGAGCGAGTGTTCTCGTGCATTACACCCGCCGTCAGCGCCAACAAGAAGAAGATCACAACTATCGAGGGGCTTGCCGAAGGCGATTCCCTGCATCCCGTTCAGCAGGCGTTTCTCGACGAGGGCGCCATGCAGTGCGGCTATTGTACATCCGGTATGATCCTGAATGCTGCGGCGCTTCTTGAGGAGAACCCCAAGCCCACCGACGAGCAGATCGCCGAACGGATGAACGGCAATATATGCCGGTGCAACGGATATCCGAAAATACTCAAGGCCGTCCGCCGCGCCGCTGCGAAGATTGCGGAGGTGAAAGTATCATGATCGAAGAAACTCTTGCTGAAGAAATGGTCGAATCCGCTCGTCGCCGGAACATTCGGCAGACAGGTTCGCAAGTCGAGCTGAGCCGGCGCGCCTTTGTGCAGCTTGTTGGGACCGGGCTTTTGATAACGGTCACGGAGGGCGTCTCTCTCGGGCAGCGAAGTCGCGGCGGGGGTGGGCAATCCATAGCCGTAGCGGCACGAATCCACATCAACCAGGACGGCACAATTACCGTCATGACCGGCAAGGTCGAGGAAGGCCAGGGTCCGAGGGCGCAATTATCACAGGCGGCGGCCGAAGAGCTTCGGGTCCCCGTTGACCGGATTCGCCTGGTCATGTCCGATACGGAACTCGTACCTGACGACGGCATTACCGCCGGCAGCCGGACGACTCCATCGACGGTGCCTGCCGTACGACAAGGGGCCGCGACCGCGCGCGAGCTGTTGGCGCGGCTGGCCGCTGAGCAATGGAAAGTTGATGCCGGCACTCTCGACGTTCAGAATGGTACTATCACGCACAAGTCAACCGGTAAGACCCTCACGTACGCCGACCTGGCCAAGTCAAAGGATATTGCCGAAGCTTTCAAAGAGGGCGTCTCCTCGGATGTCACCCTGACGCCTGTGAGCGGGTGGAAAACAATGGGCACCTCCGTTCCCAGGCCGAACAGCCGCGAGATAGTAACCGGATCGCATCACTATCCTTCGGATGTTGTACGGCCCAATATGCTCTATGGCAAGATCCTCCGTCCTCTGTCTTACGGGGCCACGCTCGAATCAATCGATCTTTCCACAGCCGAGGCGATGAAGGACGTTCTGGTATTCAGGGATGGACAGTTCGTGGGGACTGCCGCGCCGACGTCTTTTCTCGCTGCACAGGCTCTGGAGGCAATAGCCGCAACCGCATCGTGGAAAACCGTCTCTCATCCATCGAGCGACGAGGTATTCTCTTATCTCAAAGAACACGCCCGCGGCGGCAGGCCGCAAACGAGCGGTTCGGTTGAACAGGGGCTTGCAGGCGCGAGCAAAGTTCTGACCGAGACCTACCAGATCGCCTATGTCCAGCATACTCCGATGGAGCCAAGGGCGGCGACCGCGGAGTGGAAAGACGGCAAGCTGACGGTCTGGTCAGGCGTCGATGGTCCCCAGCGCGTGCAGGGGGACCTGGCTCGCACGTTTACAATTCCAACCGAGCAGGTGCGCGTCATCGTGCCCGATATGGGCGGCGGATTCGGCGGCAAGCATACAGGCGAAGCGGCGGAAGATGCCGCTCGATTAGCTAAGGCGTTCAAGCGTCCGGTGGCCGTACACTGGATCCGGGCCGAGGAATTCACGTGGGCGTATTTCAGACCGGCGGCGGTTATCGAGTGCAAAGCGGGGCTGGATGCGAACGGCTCGATCACCGCATGGGACTTCACAAACATCAACGCCGGCGGCTCGGCCATCGACACCCCCTATAACATAGCCAACAAGAACATATTGTCTGCGGGGTCCGATTCTCCTGTGCGCCAAGGCTCGTACCGGTGCCTGGCTGCAACGGGCAACAACTTCGCCCGCGAGGCGTTCATGGATGAGCTTGCCGCCGCGGCAGGGGCCGACCCGCTTGCTTTCAGGCTTGCCCACCTCGATAACTCGCGAATACGAACGGTCCTTCAGACCGCCGCCGAGCAGTTCGGCTGGGCGGAACGCAGGAAGAAAGTCACCGCCGAAGTCGGCGTCGGATTGGCCTGTGGGACGGAGAAGAATTCCGTTGTGGCCGCGTGCGTGGAAGTTCGTATCGACCGCAGGCGGCGCGAAATGAAAGTGACCGAGGTCTGTGAAGCATTCGAATGCGGGCCCGTCCAGAATCCTGCAAATCTGACTTTTCAGGTGCAGGGCTGTATCATCATGGGCCTGGGCGCTGCGCTGCGCGAGGAAATGCAGTTCCGGGACGGTAAGATTTTGAATGCGAGTTTTGCCGGCTATCTGGTGCCGCGGTTCGAGGACGTGCCCAAAATCGACGTACATCTGGTCACCAAGACCGACATCCCCTCGGCGGGCGGCGGGGAGACACCGATTATCGCGATAGCTCCGGCGATTTCGAACGCTGTCTTTGCGGCGACCGGAATTCGTCTCCGCTCCATGCCGATGGCTAACATCTTGCGAGAGCGACTGTAGGAGAGTTGAGATGGACCGGGACCGCAATCCCACAGACATTCATCAGAAGGTGGTAGAGTTCATAGATGCGGGCCGGTCCTTCGTCGTAGCCGTGATACTGAAGGCCGAAGGCTCGACGCCGCGCAAGGCGGGCGTGCGGGCCATAATCGACGAGAGCGGCCAAATATGGGGTACGCTCGGCGGCGGACTCGTGGAGGCCGAGGCCCAGAAGCGCGCGATTGACGTCTGCAAATCGGGACGGCCCCTCGTTTTCGACATGGAGCTTCACGGCGCAGGCAGGACCGACGACGTTCCCATCTGCGGAGGGTCGATGCGCATGCTGCTGGATCCGAGCGCTGCAAAGGATAGGGAATCTTATGCTCAGGTGGCCGAGGCGAACCGGCAGCGACAGCGCGGCGTCATACTCACGACGATACGTACCGGCGGCCAGACCGAGGTTGGGTTCGAGTGGTTCGGCTCGGGGGCGAGTTACTCGGATGCAGCTTTTCCGGACGCCGATAACATTCGCGCCTGTCTGGCCCGCGAGACGCCGCAACTGTTCGTGGAGAGTTCCGAGGGCGGAATGTGTCGCGGGCATCCTGCCCGCGATTCGAGGGCGGGACGCCCTCGACACGCCTTTACGGAGGTTCTCGTCGAGCCTGTGATTCCAAAACCGCTTCTGATGATTGCCGGCGGAGGGCACGTCGGCCAGGCGGTGGCGCTGCAGGCGAGTCTCGTCGGCTTCGATATCATCGTCATAGACGACCGGCCCGAGTTCATCGACCCCGATCTGTATCCCGAGGGGACAACGACGTATTGCGGCGACATTCCGCAGCAGCTCGCAGCTATCGCAATCGGAAGCGGAACGTATGTCGTACTCGTCACCCGGGGACATAAGCTCGACGCCGAAACCCTCGAAGCGTGCATCCATACTCCCGCCGCATATATCGGCATGATCGGCAGCAAGAGGAAGGTGGCCCTGCTTCGCAAGAACTTCATCGAGACGGGCCTTGCAACGGCGGAAGAGTTCGACCGGGTCTTCGCGCCGATAGGACTGGACATAGGTTCAGTGACAGTGCCCGAAATCGCTGCGAGTATTACCGCTGAAGTGATTGCCGTCCGGCGAAAAGGCATTGCTCACGTCCCGGCGAAAGCGACGGAGTCGGCATGATCTGCGCGGTAGTCCTTGCCGCAGGCCTGTCCCGGCGGATGGGCGTGCAGAAACTGCTTCTGCCGTTTGGCGGCAAAACCGTCGTCGCCCACATAGTCGATCAGCTTCTCGCAAGCTGCGTTGACGAAGTCCATGTGGTCGTTGGCCACCAGGGCCGGCAGGTCAGCGCCGAGCTGTCCGGGCGGAAAGTCACCATCATTGAAAATCCCGACTACGAATCGGGAATGCTCTCTTCGGCCCGATGCGGCCTTGCTCACCTGCCGCAGCAATGCAGCGCGATACTCGTTGCCCTCGGCGACCAGCCGTCCATCACATCGCAGCTTATTGACAAGATGCTCCTGACATTTAAGGCTGCTGAAAAGCGAATCCTCGTGCCTCTCTACAACGG
Source organism: Planctomycetota bacterium (assembly GCA_043820045.1). Classification (GTDB taxonomy): domain Bacteria; phylum Planctomycetota; class Phycisphaerae; order Sedimentisphaerales; family Anaerobacaceae; genus JBDREF01. Next base: position 13,104 of record JBDREF010000068.1, read on the forward strand.
CCGACGCGGCCATCCGCTGCTGTTCTCGCAAATCTATCGAGACGAGATACTGGCCAACTACGACGACGTGGGCCTTAGAGGACTCCTCCACGCCCATCCCGAGGATGTCTTCGAGCTTGCCGTCTCAAGTTCCGCCGTACTTTCAGATATGGACTGCCCCGAAGATTATCGACGCGAGCTTGAACGCATCGAAGAACAAGCCAAAAAGAAGCCCGACTCAGAACTGTAGCAATAAACTTTAGCCCATGCTGAATATCAGGATGTCACTTTCCCCGCCGGCCTGGTATAGGCTCAAATCAAATCCGCGTGTGCAAAAACGGAGTTTTGCACACCCTACGGGTGCCTGAGATTGCTTCGTCGCTTCGCCCCTCGCAATGACAAGTTTTTGTAGGGTGTGCAACTTGTTGCACACGCGGTTCTATTCACCCGCAAATATATCACCTACACTCTGCTGCTGAATATTACTTCTTCCACCGACCGGGTATAGGCTCAAAGAGTACCGCCTGCTCGTGCGCCCCCGACTTCGGGCGGATGATACCGATTATGCAGCCTTTGTTGTTCAGGCCCTCCACGCTGAGCAGTTCGCCGGTTTCGGGGTTCACGTAGCCGTCGATTGGTATTCGCCCGCGCCGCAGGTCCCAAAGATAGCGTTGCGGATAGGGCGGGAAGAATCTCGAGCTGAGCCGCCGGAGTGGGCCGTAGTGCTTCTCGCCGTACAGGACTTGATTCGCGTCATTAAGAAACTGTGAACCGATGGGGTGTTCGAGTTCAAACAGCCATTTACGGCCGGTATCTTTTCGCCAGAGGTAAACCCAGTAGCTGGATTTCTCCCAGTGGAACGTCCGCCCGAGTACATAGCCTCCATTGTTCAAGCCCGAACCGCGCGGATAGTCGGAAGAACTCGGCAGCTTCAGCGGCTCTTCAGTGCCGTCCGTCGAGTTCCAGAGGCATGGCTGGGGCCGGGATTTTGGGTTGGCATTTAAGGTTTCAGTGAATCCAATTACCTGCCCGGCGTCGTTGACGGCGTGTGCGTTGCCACCAAGCCTGCCAAGGGTGCCGAGCCGGCGCATCCCGTTGCTTTTGTCCCAGATGAACGCATACGGCATACCATCAGCAGCTTCGGAAAAGCCCACTATCTGACCGTGGTTATTCAAGTCGGAGGCCGTGCTCATTGCGCCGCCGAGGGTCCC
>JBDREF010000069.1:0-19119 GCA_043820045.1 Planctomycetota bacterium
CGGCTGGATGAGCGAGAGCATGATTCACTTTATGCGTGTTGCCATCGAACACGCGGCCAAACGGGACATGTGGGTGATATTCTATGATGAGGGCATGTACCCCAGCGGCTCGTCGAGCGGCCAGGTGGTTGCCGAGAATCCTGCCTTTCGCACCAGGGCCCTGTTCGCCGTGGACCTTGATACGGCCAAACCAGGCACAGAAGAATCCGGCGTTCGCATCGGCGACAACGGCGAGCCGGAGTTGGCTGAAGGCCAGAATCTGGCTGCAATCGTGAAACGCAAAACGAACGGCCATCGAATCGCGATTATCGACCGCGCGATGCGGCCGGGCCGGTCGGTTATCCGCGGATTGCATTTCATCGAGGATGACCCGCCGCGCCGGCAAGACCATAGGGAAGTCCGCGAGAATACACCACCGGGCGGGGACATTCTCAATCCCGAGGCCGTGGCATGCTTTATACGGCTTGTGTACCAGCGGCTCTATGATGAATTCGGCCGGTACTTCGGCAAGACCGTACCGGCGTTTTTTACCGATGAGCCTTCGATTCTTGCCAGGGGCCCTGAACGCGGCGCGGTAGCTGGAACGACGGGAATTCTTGAGCACGTGAATTCCAAACTCGGATACGATTTTACGCCTTATCTGCCGGCGCTGTGGTATCAGGACGAGCCTGATGCCGAGCGATACCGGCGTGACTACAATCGCGCCATTCAGGCGAGGCTTGAGGAGACGTTCTACCGGCCCATCTCGCAATGGTGTCAGGCACACGGAGTAGCTCTTACCGGGCATCCGGCTGCGCCGGACGACATAGGTCATCTGAGATATTTTCAAATTCCGGGTCAGGACATCGTATGGCGGTATATAGAGCCGGGCAAACCGAGTGCGTTGGAAGGGGCCCAGTCCACGCAGGCCAAGTGTGCATCCTCGGCGATGATTCACCTGGGTCGGCGTCGTAATTCGAATGAATACTGCGGCGCCTACGGGCACGATTTCACCTTCGAAGAGATGAAGTGGCTCACGAACTGGCTCATCGCGCGCGGATGCAACATGTTGTATCCGCACGCTTTTTATTACTCGATCCGAGGTCCTCGCATTGATGAACGGCCGCCGGACGTAGGCCCCAACAGTCCGTGGTGGGACCGCTACAAGCCATATGCCGATGCGTGCCGCCGGCTGTGCTGGTTGAACACCGACAGCACCCACGTCTGTTCGCTGGCGATTCTTGGCAGCAACGATTATCTTCCCTGGCATGCGGCCAAGGTATGTTTTCAGCACCAGCGCGACTTCAACTACATCGAGGCAAGGCACCTCTGGGAAGATGCACGGGTGACTCCTGACGGCGTTAGCATCGCCGGAATGCACTACCGGGCCTTGATTGCGGAGGATGACCCGCCGGAAAAGGCAAAGCCGGCCTTGGAGATTCTGGATAACGCCGGCCGGCTCATCCGGTGGGGGGACGGGTTGAGCGATTCCGAGCTTGTGCGGCAAATAGACGGGTTGGTTCCGGTCGATGTGCGTGTTTCGCCGCATAGCCCGGACCTGCGGATACGCCACGTTGTCAAGGACGGGACGGACTGCTATCTTCTATTCAACGAGGGGCAGGAAGATATGAACGTACGTCCGGACTTTTCGGCCAAGGGCCGTCGTTTTCTGCTCGACCCGGATACGGGCAAGCGGCGGACGATTGACGAGGATGCCGAAATCGAGTTGGCACGGCACGAGATGGAAGTGCTCACTGCCTTTAACTCATGATGCGATAGCAGCAGCGTCAAAGTTCCGTTACCGAGCTGGATTGAGCTTTACTGAATGCCCTGTTTCTTTCGAATATTCGCTTCGATGTTTTCCGCCTCGTAGCGGGTCCATCCGGACGGCAGCACCCCGAAATAGTCCAGGCGGTCCTGCTCAGTGATATTTCTTTTCTTGATCACCGCCGGTACGCCTTCTGCAAAGCAGTTGTCATCAATCACCTGGTCAACGTGTGTGGCGCTTCCGTTTGCCAGGACGGCTCCTTTGCCGATCCGTGTGTTGTAATCGCAGCACGCATTGAGCCCGATTGCTCCGCCGTCACCTACCTGGGTGCCGTGCATCGTAGCGCCGTGATTAATCCAGCATCCGTCGCCGATAATGGACCGGTCCGGCACCACCGCTCTTGACGAGCCGATTTTGGCGGGTCGGCCGCCTTCGATATTCACGTTGTCGTAGATGTGCGTGTAATTGCCGATAGTGTTCGTACCTCTTATCGTGACGTTGCACCGAATCAATGTGTGATGGCCGATAGTGACTTTTCCGGTGATGATTGTGCCTGCGTCGATTTTCGTGTAGGGGCCGACGGTCACATTGCCCTCCAAAATAACTGAAGGGTGTATGTCCGCAGTTGGATCAATGCCTTCTCTACTGTCCTTCTGGGCCATTGTCTGCGACGAGTTCAGGAAGAGAAGGACGCCCAGGAACAAGAAAACGCCCGCGATAATCGTCGTCCCGATGATGGTCTTCTGTTTTTCAATCATTATCTGTTCCTTTCCGTGCTTTAGCGTGTTGGTCGGTTTTCCCGACAATGATGATAACGCAACCGGGTGGGAATTCCAGTCTTTTCTCTAACACGTCATGACAACCGGTAAAAGACTGCACTTCCTGGCGCGATTTGATATACTGTCTTAGTTGTGCAATGTGTTCTGCGTAAGTTCCACATTTGCGGACGTGTGAGAAACTCAAGAATTTAAGGAGATAGATATGAGAGCGGCCCCAACACTGAGGCTTATGATCTTGACGATTGGATTCTGTGCCCTTGGGGCCTCTGGACTGATGTATGCTGCCTCTGTGGGTGAGGGACAGATCGACAATGAACTGTTCTCTCGCATCTACGGCTGCGAGGCGGCCGGAGCCATCGCCAACTCCATGGGAGATGTCACCGAAGGGCTGAACTGGCGGAAGATCGAGGAACGCTATGGCCTCGTGGATAAGCTCCTGTCTCAGGACAAGAAGGGTTCGCGTCGCCCCCAGCGTTTCGGACCTGACTGGGTAAGATACGCGCACCATCGCCCGCCGGGAATGACCGAGGATGGTTTCGAGCGTCACCGCCTGTGCACGAGCGCCATTCTGAAGAAGGGCGGCAGGATTACGATTGAGGACCTTGCCCGGACCTGGACCGAGGACATCAATCCGGACAACTTTGGCTACCTCCTGGGCCCGCAGGATCAGGTCATCTACAACCTGCTCAAAACAGGTTTGCCTCCGTGGGAAGTCGGGCGCTATGCGGCCTGGCCCGCCTTCATAGGGACAAGCAAGATGATCATGCCTATTGGTATGGTGAATGCCTGCCGTCCGGAGGATGCCGCCAGGGACGCCCTCGAACTCGGCCGTATAAAGGATGTCAAAGGCAGACCCGGCAACTACGCGCTTGAAGTGTGTGCCGCAATCGCCGCGGGGACGGCGGAGGCTCTGCGGCCCGAGGCGACAGTCGATTCAGTTATTGAAACTGCCTTGGCGCAACTGCCGGCCGAACCGCGCAGGGAAGTGGAACAGGGGCTCGGCTGGGCCAAAAAAGCAAAGGACTGGAAGGAACTTCGCCCGCTCTACGAGAAACGCTACGAGGGCGAGCCCATCTCGAACGCGGTGGAAGTCCTCTCCGGAGGGCTCGCCTGTTTCTTCATGGCCGATGGCCGGCCTCGCGAGGCGATCATCTACGCGGCCAATCTTGGACGCGACACCGACTGCAAGGGCTATGTGGCCGGCGGTCTCTCAGGTGCGCTCCACGGGATCGAAGCCATTCCTTCGGAATGGGTGAAGACCGTCGAAGAGGAAGTCGTGAACGATCCCTATACGGTCTCTCGCCGGACCGCCCGCCAGGCGGCTGAGGGTCTCTACCGGGCCTGCGTGGCCGAGATGGGGAAGAACGAGAAGGCCGTCAACGAAATCGAGTCCATGATCGGCCGGAATAAGTAATATCCGCGCTCTCTTTTTGAGATAGCCGCCCGAACGAGTATATGAAAGGAGCACAGAGCAATGAAAAGACTGCTGATGGGTTCTCTTGTATTGGGGTTGGTGTTCTCTGTTGGTATTTGCGGGCAGACCGCCTCGGGCGCCCCTTACCCCGGCAGCCGGGTCATCACGAAGCTTACGTGGGACCCTAATGTAGTCAAATTGAGGGACGGCGCCGGCGACAATTGGCCCATCACCTGGGTGGAAGATGATCTTCAACTTACGGCACTCGGCGATGGCGACGGCTTCGACGAGCAGAATCCGGACCTGTCGTTGGGTTTCTGCAGGATAGTCGGCGATCCTCCTAACCACGCGGGCGAAGATTTCAAGAGCGATGCCGACACACCGGAAGGTTCGGGTTCGAAAGGAATCAAGGCGAGCGGCCTGCTTATGGTCGATGGTGTTCTTTACATGTTCGTCAGAAATTACAAGCCGGACGGCTCGGCGGATTTTACCAATTCCAGGCTCGCCTGGTCAAAGAACCGCGGGGCCAACTGGATGTGGGCCGACTGGCACTTTTCGCAGACTTTCGGCTGTCCCGAGTTTGTCCAGTTCGGAAAAGACTATCAAGGTGCGAGGGACGACTATGTCTATATTGTATCGCAGGCCAACGACGACGCATACGCCTATTCGCCGGATATCGTTATGGCTCGGGTTAAGAAGGACAAGGTAAAGGATCGCAGTTCGTACGAATTCTTCGTTGGTCTTAACACGGATGGAAGTCCTGTCTGGTCGGCCGATATCAAAAACCGCAAGCCTATATTCAAGGATGCTAACGGCTCGCAACGTGTGGCCATGACTTACAACTCCGCCTTGCGCCGGTATATTCTCACTACCTCGCATTTGCCCTCGGGCAAGAAGGCGACGCACACCGCCGCGTTGGGGATTTTCGATGCGCCGGAACCGTGGGGGCCGTGGACTACGGTTTATTACGATCACGACTGGTCCAAAGGCGCCCGAACGTACCATCACAAATTCCCGACGAAATGGATGAGTTCCGATGGCAAGACGATGTGGCTGCTTTTTTCAGGCCTTGACGGCGGCTACTACACTTTCTGTCTCCGGAAGGCAACTCTGGAAATCTCAGGAAATTGAAGCTCGCCACGAAGAACTCTGAAGACCACGTTGTCGACATTTTGTGCAAATCTCCCTTTATGGTCCCATATTGCGGATTGAAGGCAATGCGTCCTCCAATATCGCTGGTTTCACCCGGTGTGTAAAGTCGCCAAACACTCGAAGGGCCGACTTTTCCCTTGACTTTTCCGGCTGGGCGGGTATAATATATTCAAATGGTCTTAACTGGGGTGGTTGCGTTGAAGTTCTGAATACGCAGAGCTTTCCCGCCGACGGGGATATGAAAAGTTGGTGGTGCCGGAGCGTATCCAGGCTGTGCTGTAAATGTCGGCGTACAGGCTTGTTGCCTGCTGCAAACTAAGCACTAAGAGCTGTCGAAACAAATAACGGCCTTTGTAATACGGGGAGAATGATGAAAAACAATCGCAATTCAATAGTGGTAAAGTTGTTGACACTCATAACAGGAATCTTCATGTCTTTCGCACTCCTGGGATGTAATGATCCAATCGTTGCCGACATGGCAGCGGAGCACCGCCAGTTGGGCAGTGCGTGCCAGCAGGAACTCAGACAGGGGATATCGGGTCTGCCGCCGACCTCGCAGGCACAGGCGTTCCGTCCTGCACCGTAAAACGCCGGTCGGGTTTACGGTAATTCTTCAGGTATCGGGCGCGTACCTCAATTTCAGGCTTACATCCGGCAGCTTTTGAACATCGGGACCCCGGTTGCCCCGCATTCTCTGCGCAGACTTCAAATCGTCATTGTCTTACCTGTGATGGTATGCTAAGATAAAGGAGTGGAAAATTTTAGCTAATTTCGGGCCAAAATAGAAGGAGTAGTGAGATCATGAGACAAACGCTGATTTTCATGTGTATGATAATGCTGAGCTTTTCGGTTGCCATGACAGGCTGCGGCCCCGGGGCAAAGCAAAAAGAAGAGTTGGAGAGCCTCAAGATTGCCCTGGAGAGAACAGAGAGCGAAAGAGACGACCTCAAGGCGAGAATAGAGATTGTCATGCAGGCTCGCGACCGATTGCAGGAGCAGGTTAACGAGCTTGCCGGCTCGCGCGACAAGTTGAACGGACAGGTAACCGAGCTTCTCGCCTCGGGCGAGCAGTTGAAGGAGCAAGTCGGGGAATTGGCCAAATCCCGTGACACATTGGAAACGCAGGTCAAATCGCTCACCCGGTCGCGTGATGATGCCGTAGTCGAGGCGAAGAAAGCCCAGGAGAAAGTCGTCGAGCTTGGTGTGCAGTTGAAGGGCGAGACAAAGAAAGTTCTGGATTTGCAGGAACAGCTCAAGCAGGTTCACGCGGCGATTGCCGAACTCCAGAAGAAGCTGACGTGGTGATAATATCCGCAGCGGGCAAGCCCCCAGGCGAATTGATGCGGGGTCCGTCCTGGTCAAGAAAAAGAACCTTGACCAACCCGAAATCCACAACCTGCTCAACGCCGACCTGGGCCGCTGGCTGAAATAACAAGCTTGCCGGCCGGCTCTGCCGTATGCGGTCAGTGCGCGTGCAGGTTTTTCAACAGCGACGGATAGGGCGAGCCGTGCGGCATGTGGCAATAGCTGCAACCCTCTTCGGTCTGCGCCAGCCGCGAGCCTAATAATTTCAATTTGTCGAAGCCGCTGCCGGTCGATTCGGCCGGGAAAGAGACGTTCGCGGGCGGCTCGCCATCGTGGCAGGTAAGACAGAATTCCGTTCGCGTACCTGTCCACGGCTCTGTTCCGGCGGAGTCCGGATCGATGAGACTGACCGCGCCGTTGCGATGCCTGCTGTTGTCATGGCACAGAAGGCAGTCTTTGTCCTCGATTTTGCCGCGGATGTGTCTGGAGGCCGACGCGAATTCGCCGCCTGGTCCCAGGATCTGTCTGCGGCCATAGACACCTTCCCGCGGATGGCACTGTCCGCACGCTTCGGTCTTGACGCCGAAGTTGTCGTCACCGACCTTTCCCACATGGCAGCCTTCGCACTTCCTGTTTTCCTTGTGGTGGTAGTCACCCTCGCCGTGGCAGTCTATACATCCTTCTGGCTGGAGCGGTGCTACGCTGACCGTGCTCATGCCGGAACTGAGTTTTCCACTCCAGGCGGATCCCCTCGGTGGCATCTGTACCTGGGCCAGTGTGTCTTGATTCACTTCGAGGTTGTAAACGGCTTTGAATTGCCCGGCGGTGAATACCTCCTGCCGGGAACCGGCCGCAATCGTGCCTTCGATTTCAGCTTCAAACGCCTGTCCGGGAGCGATTCTCTGCACCGGACCGCCGCGCTGCCGGCTCGCACGAGCCCCGCGACCTGTGGAGGTCTGCACCTCCAGCATTTGTCCGTATTCATTGCTGATGACAAGCCCCTTGAGGGCGTCTGTCGGTTGATAATACAGGTTAATCTGCTCCTCGGTGGTGTTTTCGAACCTCAATTGGATGGCAATTTGCTCGCCGACCGTTAGCTCATTCGGCTCAAGACTGACCCCGCAACGCAGGCCGTTGACCGGCTCGCCCCATTGCAGCGCCGGCGGTGGCGGCATCCGGCCGCCGTTAGCGATAAGTCTCTTCAGGGTTCGCTCCACTGGGGGAATGCGGAAATCAAACGGCCCCCGGCCGGCGTAGAAGGCGACTTTGCCGTCAACATCAGTGACGGTGACGCGCACCGGCCAAGCCTGGTAGTCGTCGTTGACTTTGCCGTCCATCCCGTCGATAACCATCGGCATCGTGAATTTGTATTTCATGACACATTCGGTCGCCAGGATGATTCGCTCGTCCAGGTTTTTCGGTCTGCCGACTATACCCGTCTGATTGCCGTCTTTGAGCATCTCAGGGTGGGCCTCACGGATATAGACTATTAAGAACTCGATATGATCGTTGTACGACGCGTACAACCTTTCAAGGTCCGCTGCACGGGACGTGAAAGGCGGTCAGGTGTAGCTGGACATGATCATGCAGACGGGCCTCTTGCCGCGGAAGGCCGACAGCCTGACTGTCTCGTCTTCGCTTATCACTCCGACAGATTTTCCGTCTGCGTCGGTCCTAAAGGTCAGTCTCGGCAGTTCGAAGTCGGGTGGAAACTCGCCCAGCCTGACCTGCGGATTGGAATCGCCTCGGGCTTGTCCCCCGGCACGCTCAGCCGCCTCAACCGGTCGGGGAAGGATTGATAGTAGGGCCGTTATGCAAAGTGCTGCCGTCAACCGAGCGGTCTTTCGGACAATTCTTTTGAGTGTTCGTCTCATTTTCAACTCCCCGAGCCAAAATCATCGTCTGCGTCTCTAACATGAACCGGTGTGGAAAGGTTCCTGAGTCGAGTTCGATCCTATCATAATCTGCTGGTTTTCGTCCACTCCAAAGACGCCGAGCCGGTAATTTTATTGCGGCCTTCTCAAGTGCCTCCAAACAATGTACATTGTACGGGAAGGATTGGAGCAAACAGGCATGAAATATGACATTGGTCTTGAACAGGCTCTCTCGATGATGTCGGACAGGCTGGCTCCGCTTGCGGCGAGGAATGTTCCTGTCGCCGAGGCCGGAGGATTGGTGGCGACCGAAGATGTTGTCGCACAGGTGGACTGTCCGTCGGCCTCGGCGTCTTCGAGGGACGGCTACGCAGTGATTTCAGCCGACCTGGAGCGGGCTTGTGAGGACCAGCCCGTCAAACTGAAGGTATGCGGCGTATCCGTCGCCGGAGGCGACAACCCTGTAGCGGTGGAGCCGGGAACGGCGGTAAAGATCATGACCGGGGCGAGAATTCCGCCGGGCGCCGACGCCGTGATTGCCGTGGAGTATTCGCGGGAGCAAGACGGCTGGGTATCGTGCGGCAGAGACACGGAACCCGGAAGAAACATTATCGAGCAGGGGTACGACGTGCTCAAAGGCAAGCCGGTCGCCTGGCGAGGAGAGATTCTGACACCTGCCAGGACGGGCCTGTTGGCCGCCGGCGGAATTTCCGAAGTTAGGGTCCATCCCCGGCCGCGCGTCGGCATCGTCGCAACGGGCGATGAATTGGTCAGTCCCGGCGAGCCGTTAAGGCCGGGCCAACTATATGCCAGCAATCTTGTCACGCTGTTTTCCTGGCTCAGACATTTCCGAATGGCGGCTGAGGTTGAGGTGGTAGGGGACCGCAGCGAGGACCTGGCCGCAAAGATAGAGAGCTTGCTGGAGCATGCCGATGTCCTGCTCACCAGCGGCGGCGCATGGAAAAGCGAGCGAGATTTAACCGTAAAGGTTTTGAAAGAATTGGGCGGCGAGGTTGTCTTCCATCGCCTCAGAATGGGGCCGGGCAAAGCCGTGGCGCTGGTTCTGTTGAACGGCAAGACTGTATTCTGTCTGCCCGGCGGCCCACCATCGAACGAAATGGCTTTCCTGCAAATCGCCCTGCCAGGACTGCTTTGGCTGGCGGGCAAGCCTCCTGTTCCCTTTGAATATAGAACAGCGATTCTAACGAAAACAGTGGGGGGGCAGAAAGACTGGACACAGTTCCACTATGCTGCTGTCGAAGAGCGAGAAGGGCAGTGGTTTGTCAGCCCGCTGGAAAAAGAGAACCGGCTGCAATGTCAGGCAAAAGCGAATGCACTTATAAAAGTTCCTGAAGGGATCGAACAACTAAAGCAAAATAAACAAATCAAAGTTCAGGTTCTGTTTGGCAATTCCTGCATATAAATTCTTCGCAAAAAATCCCGCCGAGCCGGGAACCTCTCCGCAAACCCGGTCCAAAGAACAACTTACGACTACTCCAGTGACATAGCTGTGGTATAGCTGTGTTATAGCAAAGCCGGTAGCATTGTTATAGCTAACGAAAGGAAAGAAAAGGAAACGAAATCGAAGAGAAAGATAAAGATATTCTCGAATTCGAATACGGTCACGACAAATCACTTTAGTTTCTTCCTCGAGTTCGGTTCGATCTCGATGAGGCAGGATGCTGTCAAGATGAATTTCGTAAATAATACAACAAAATACTTGCAGTTGTTCGCGAGCATGGTAAAATGCCCGCCATGTTAGACATTCGAATAACAATCGAGAATAGCAGCATCGCAGTTGCGGGCGGCTCTGTGGTTTTACGCTTGACGTGGACAGCCTTTTTGCAAATTCTTTTGGTGTTGAAAGTGTGCTTCGCCGTGCGGTTGTGGAATATATTAGCTCGACAGTGTAACAAACTACTCTGCTGTCTGAGGACTCTTGCCTCCGGTCATGGCCGGGCCGAGCAAATAGCCCAGCGTGAATGTTATTGTCGTGCCGATGACTATCAGCCAGCTCCAGCCCAGTTCAAGGGTTCCCCGCTTTATCTGGAGCAACAGTGCCAGGCAAACACCCGTGCTCAAGAGCATCGCGATAATGTTGGCGATGTTGCTTTTGCGCCGTGTAAGCAGGCCGAGCAGGAATACGCCGAGCATTGGGCCGCCGGTGACAGAGAGAATCTGGAAGGCGAACCAGAGGATGTTTTCCACCGGTGCACAGGCCACCGCGATGCCCGCCAGGACCAGGCCGAAGCCAACCACTCCAATGCGCGAGACGAGCAGGTAGTGCCTTTCCGAGGCGCCCCTGCGAATCAGCGGGCGGTAGATATCGGTGACGAACGACGAGGTCAGAGAGCTGAGCGGCGAGTCAATGCTGGCCATGAAGATAGCCCCCAGCACCAGACCCTTGAGGCCCGTGGGCAAGACGTTTCGCGCAAAATGCGGAAGGATTTCTTTGAGTTCGCCGGGCAAGGGCAGCGATGGATTCTGCCGGTAGAAGACGTAGAGGAGCGTTCCGACGAGCAGATAGAGCCAGTACACGGGCACGACGGTGACAATGGTGGCGAGAATGGTTTTCTGGCTGCTCTTTCGCGTCTTGACTGTCAGCAGCCTCTGGACCATTTCCTGATCGGTTCCGAAGGATGCCAGGCCGATGAAGAAGCCGCTGGCCAGCCATGCCCAGAACGTGGAGGCGTCTTTGAGGTCGAACTTGAAGTTGAATGTGCTCAGGCGTCCGGCCTCGCCGGCGGTGTGCAGAGCTGCGGCCAGGCCGCCGTCGATATGGCTGATGAGATAGCCGACGACCGCCAGGCCGGCGATAACGAAAAAAGCGGCCTGATAAGCGCCGGCCCACACGACCGCCTTGATGCCGCCGAAGGCGATAAAGGCTATGCTCACCGCGGTAAACAATGTGATGGTAACGCCCAGCGGCCAGCCCATGATGACGCCTACGGCCATACACGTTGCGTACAGGCGCACGCCCGAAGCCAGAAGACGCGTGACGAAGAAAAATATCGAGCCGGTGTATTGTGTTGCCGGTCCGAACCGGTGCCCCAAAAACTCGTAGATGCTGGTGCAGTTGTACTTGTAGAATGCAGGGATGAAAAGATACCCCACGACCAGCCGTGCCAGAGCCAATCCGACCATGAATTGAATCCATCGCCAGTTCTCGGTATAGGCGGTATGCGGGATGCCGACGATTGTCAGGGCGCTGATCTCCGTAGCCACGAACGACAGGCAGGCCACGACGGGCGGGACGTGCCGGCCTCCTAAGAAGAAATCGTTCGTATCCTTTTCCTCGCGTCCGAATACGTATGAGATGACGAACAGGATAAGGGCGCCGACACCCACAATGCCCCAGTCGAGCCCGCTCAATGTTCCTGTCTGGGCGGCGATAGAATTCACGATGTCTCCTCGATTGCTTGTCGCAGGGACTGATCGCACTCATCGAGGATTTTTATCGCGCCGGCCATATCCGTCTTTCGAAAGTGCATGACAATCGCGGCCTTGACCTTGCCCTCCGCGCGGGCCAGCAGTTTCTTCGCGCCGGGCCGGCTGAGATTAGTCATTTCCATCACGATCCGCAGCGAGCGGTCGCGCAATTTCTCATTCGTGGCCTTCAGGTCAACCATGAGATTGCCGTAAACCTTGCCCAATCGAATCATTGCTCCTGTGGTGAGGGTGTTGAGCACCAGTTTCGTCGCCGTCCCGGCTTTCATGCGGGTCGAACCTGTGACCACTTCGGGTCCGACGATGGGGTTTATGATGATTTGGGCTGGGATGTGCGCGACGGCCTCCGGTGCGCAGGTCACGAAAATGGTCGCCGCTCCGATCCGCCGCGCCTCTTTGAGAGCGCCATGTACGAACGGCGTCATGCCGCAGGCGGCCAGGCCGACCACGACGTCACTTGCCCGGACGCCCTTGCTCCGGATCGCCGCCGCCCCGTCCCGTGGGTAATCCTCGGCTCCTTCGACCGCTCGAACCAGCGCGCGCCGTCCACCCGCAATGATACCCTGTACGAGTGAGGGCGGCACGCCGAAAGTAGGGGGACATTCCGAAGCGTCCAATACGCCCAGCCTTCCGCTGGTGCCAGCCCCGACGTAGAAAAGCCGGCCGCCTTCCGTGAATCGGGCCACGATCAAATCAATTGCGGCGGCGATTTGTTTCCGCTGCCGGGCTACGGCGGCGGGCACAAGCGCATCTTGCGAACTGATCAGATCGACGATCTGCTGAGTCGAGAGCCGGTCGAGATTCTCACTGGCTCGGTTGCGTTTCTCGGTTGTCGGCAGAAGTCTGTGTTTTTTTGTCATGCCGGTATTATCTTTCCGAGAACAGCCGGTTTCTCTGCACCGGTGGCTCCCGGCACGTTATTGGCAATCCCTTTTAACGTCGCCCATGCCAACACGGCGAAGGAAATGGCCTCCCTGGCATCGACGCTAATCCCAAAGTCGCCGGTCGTGAGCATCTTAACCTCCGGCAGCTCGCTACGCAACATTCCGATCAGCGTATTGTTGTGAGCGCCGCCGCCGCATACTATCACCTCGTCGGGCATCTTCGGCAGGAACCGGCGGTATGCGCGGGCGATACTGATGGCGGTAAAGGCCGTCACGGTCGCCACGATATCGGCATGGGCCAGGCCTTTGCCCTCGGCACGCCGGTAGATTCGCTCGGTGAAGGCGGCCCCGAATTCTTCCCGGCCGGTTGACTTGGGCGGGCGGCGCTTGAGGAATGGGTGGCGCAGCATTTCGTCGAGCAGCTTGCGATCCACAGTGCCTGTCGCCGCTATTCTTCCGCCCCGGTCGCAGCGCCGGTTTTCGTTGCCGGCCATGGCGACAGCGCCGTCGATTACCATATTGCCCGGTCCCGTGTCGAAAGCGATGATATCATCAGGTGTGCAGCCGGGGGGCAGAAAGGTGACGTTGGCGATGCCTCCGATGTTCTGTACGGCCCGCGCGAGCCGCCGGTGTCCGAATAGACAATAATCGGCGTAGGGTACCAGCGGTGCGCCCTCGCCTCCTGCGGCCATATCGCGGGGCCTGAAATCCGCGACCGTCGTAATGCCGGTGCGCTGGGCTATGATGGAAGGCTCGCCGATCTGCAAAGTGGAACGTATCGTCGTTCGGCGGTAGCGTCGGCCTCGCGGGTTGTGGTAGATGGTCTGGCCGTGCGAGCCGATGAGATCGATTGAGTCCAGCGAGATACCGCTCTTGCCGCAGAGCTTGATTACTGCATCGGCAAAGACCTCGCCCATGACGAAATTGTAATGGCAAATATCTTCCAGTCGGGCCGATTCCGGCCGGCACAGGCGGAGAATTTCCCGCCGCAGGGCGCTCGCATACGGAAAAACATCAAAGGCCAGCAGCTCAATTTTCCGCCTGCTGATATCGACGACGGCGGCATCCACACCGTCGGCGGACGTCCCTGACATCAAGCCCACAACCCGCAGCTTGCTCTTGCCTGCGATACCTCGAATCCTGTTGCTCATTAATCTCTTACCTCTACTTGCCCGTGCGAACTTACGTCGCCGCCGAATGCCGTCAAGCGGATTATATACCTGCGCTGCTACGTTGGCAATGTACTTGGTTTGTGAGAAGCTTATTTACATTGTCCCCATAAAATGATATCAATTTCACGGAGCTATTATGTCGGATGCTATTAAAAAAGCTGAAGAGTTTCTGAGTCGGGACAAAGCGTTTCGGCTGGGGGAACTGTTGACTGAGGCATCTCATCCCAAGACTGCAAATCTGTCGCAAACTGCCGACGCTGACCTGCCGGCGGCGATTAGGCTGCTGCAATCTGTCGATGACGATATTCCTTCTGCAATGGAGAAGGTACTCCGGCAGGATTCTTATCGGCAGCTTGTCGAAGCGTTCGGTGAGGCCCTGAGTGCCGGCAGGCGAATATACTTCACTGGCTGCGGGGCGACCGGCAGGCTGAGCATCCTTCTCGAAGCTGCCTGGCGGCGGTTCTGGCGTAAGATGAAGAATCTGTCGTCTGAGCTGGACGGGATGGAAGATCGAGTCTTCAGCGTGATGGCAGGGGGGGATTTTGCCTTGATAAAATCGGTCGAGGGGTATGAGGATTTCCCGGAATTCGGACGGCGCCAGCTTAGAGACAGAGGCGTGCGGGCCGGCGACGTTGTCGTTGCCATTACCGAAGGCGGAGAGACGCCGTTTGTTATCGGTACGGCCTGGGAGGGACTCGACGCCGGAGCGGCTGTATTTTTTGTCTATAACAATCCTACGGAATTATTATGTCGTCATGTGGAGCGCTCACGCGAAGTAATCGAAGAGCCGCGTATTACAAAGCTCGACCTGACGACGGGGGCGATGGCGATTACCGGCTCGACAAGGATGCAGGCCACGACCGCGGAGCTGTTTGTCATCGGCAGCGCTCTCGAAACCGCTCTCGTGCGATTGCTCAGGGACAGGTTGTCGCCGGTGCAGGCGGAGGAATTGCATCTTAGGGAACTGCAACCCGGTGACTACCTCAGACTATTGTTGGGGCTCATGGAGCAGCTTTCGAGCCCGCGGGCGGTCGATATGCTGGCTCGGGCGACGGAATTCGAAGAAGGAATCTATCGCCGAAAGGGCCTTGTGACCTACATGGCCGATGAGTTCCTCCTGGACGTGCTGACGGATACGACCGAGCGGTCTCCCACGTTCATGCTGCCGCCCTTCAGGAAATCCGGGGACAACCTCTCTCCTTGCTCTTGGACCTTTGTGAAGGACCCGTTCCGCACGACCGAAGAGGCCTGGCGCGCGCTGCTGCAACGCGACCCGCGCGGCTTGAATTGGGGCTGTGAGGTTTACGAGCAGTTGAACGCGCCGGCCAATCTCAGGGCCGAGCCGCCCGAGCTTGACAACACCGAGATTCATAAATTCATGGTCGGCAACGAACCCGATGCTTCTCGCACGGATGCTCCCGATTCGGCTCTGATTGTGATTTGCGCGGGCGACGAAACGGCCCGTCTGGCCGACGCTGCGTTGAGCAGGTTTGGCTCGCAATACAGAAGAACGGCTGCAATAGTGGTGGGTTCGGCGGATGCTGCAAGGGCCACTGACGAGACGTTCTTATTTCCGTGCAGTCTCGGCGATTCGCCTTTGCAGTTGTGGCATCATCTCGCCGTCAAGCTGATTTTGAACACACTTTCGACCGCGACAATGGTTCGTATGGGCCGGGTTATCGGCAATGCAATGGTCTGGGTCTCACCGAGCAACAAGAAACTCATAGACCGCGGCTCGCGCCTTATCGCTCAACAGACGGGTTGCACTTACGAGCGGGCCTGTATCGTCCTGCACGAAGCGATGGAGACTGTTGAGTCGCAACGGCGGCAGGGCAAAGAGGTGCCTTCGCCGGTTGCTCTGGCTATCGAGACGCTCCGTAAGAGTAAAACTACCGGTTGATGCCGGTGTGATTCAATCGCGGTATATGAGGTATTTGTCTCTGGTTTTGCGGAAAGTCTCAAGTTCAACCTGCCACTGGTTTCGCAGTTCGCTCAGGGAAGCTCCGCCTGTTATGGCGTTGCGGATTTTCGAGGTTCCGCACAGCCGGTCGAAGTGCGGGGCTTTCCATTGGAAGTCGTTCGGATACATACGGCAAATCTCATTGACGATTTCGATGCCGCTGTAGTATGGCTCAAGCCTGTCTCTCTCGCTGATGATAATCCGGACGCCGTTGCACGCCTGGCCCTGATACTTAGAGCTTGCAGGCGTGAACCGCACCGGCTCGAAACGCATCGCCGGCAGGTTCAATTTATTAAGCCGTTCGGCAAGGCGATTCGAATCGATCCAGGGTGCGCCGAATTGGCGGAACGGGCGGTTTGTTCCTCTGCCTTCCGAGACGTTCGTTCCCTCGAGGAGGCACAGGCCCGGATAGACTGCCGCGGTTTCGAGGTCGGGCATGTTGGGCGAGGGCTTGATGAAGGCCAGGGCGGTCTGGTCGTACCACATGCTGCGGCGCCAGCCTTCCATCGGTATCACGACGAGGTCTGCCCTGGCACCGCCGGCGAGCCAGCCTTGCCCGTTGAACATCCTCGCCAATTCTCCCGCGGTCATGCCGTGCCGGACGGGAATCGGATACAGGCCGACGAAGCTGGCCAGCGGCGGTTCGAGGACGTTGCCTTCAACGTTAGTGCCGTTGATAGGGTTAGGGCGGTCCATGACTACGAATTTCTTGCCGCTTTCCGCCGCCGCTTCCATCGCCAGCGACATCGTGTAGATATAGGTGTAGAATCGAGCCCCGATGTCCTGTATGTCGAAGACAAGCACGTCGATATCCCGCAGCATTTCGGGCGTCGGCTTTTGCGTCTTTCCGTACAGACTGCGAACCGGCAGATGATAGATTGGGTCGACCTGGCTGTCGATTTTATCGCCAGCCTGTTCATTGCCGTACAGGCCGTGCTCGGGACTGAAAAGGGCCGTGACCGTCACACCGGCCATGTCACGGAGCACGTCCACGATGTACCGGCCGCTGCTGTTGTACGATGTGTGATTGGCTATGATTCCAATGCGTTTGCCTCGGAACACTTCTTCGTATGTTCCGACACGGTCCAGCCCGGTTTTGACCGAACCTCCGGGTGCTTGAACCACCAGTAAAAGAGTCAACGCCGCTGTTACTATTGCATGTTTCATTCGTTGCCTCGATATCTGCGACCGAACGTAAATTTCACGCTCGAAGCGCCCATAAATTACGCCTCATACTTTAAACGACTTGGCCGGAGGAAACAAGCAGCAGGAAAGGAAATCGGTGACAATACGAGCTGTTCGTGGTAATATCCGTCCCAGCCGTGGACCATCCTTTGGCGTCTTATGGGAAGTGAACCGTTATGAAGTCAATACGAGCGAGTGCCGCGTTTCTGGTATCACTGCTCTGTCTTTCCATCGCTTGCCGGCCGATTCAGGAGATACGTCCCGACAGTCGTCTGGATCAAATCGACGCGGTAATCCAGGAAGAAATCGAGAATGGCAACTTCCCGGGGGCGGTGGTGCTTGTTGGCCGGCAGGGCGATATAGTGTACTGGAAAGCCTTCGGCCGCAAGATCATAGAGCCATCTGAAGAGCCGATGGACAAGAATACGGTTTTCGACCTGGCCTCTCTGACCAAGCCCCTCGCCACCGCCGCCTCGATCCTGATACTGAGAGACCGCAAGAAGCTAGATCTGGACGACTATGTGGGCAAGTATCTGCCAGCTTTTGCCTGCAACGGCAAGGAGCACGTGCGTATCAGGCATTTACTGACACATACTTCGGGCTTGCCGGCTTATACGAATGCGAAAGAGTTGGAGGACGAATTCGGCAATCCATGTCCGGAAAAGGTCGTCGAGAAGATATGCAGCCTGGATGCGGTCAGCGAGCCGGGGGAAGAATTCCGCTACAGTTGCCTCGGCTACATTACCCTGGCGAAGATTGTTGAGACGATCAGCGGCAAGAGCATCGCTGATTTCAGCAGGACGAACATATATGCCCCGCTCGGCATGAAACATACGGCCTACAATCCTTCTGCTTCATGGGAGAAAGATATTGCCGCGACCGAGATAGTGGACGGCCGGCCCCTTCGCGGGACTGTCCACGACCCCCTGGCGAGATTGATGGCCGGCTGCTCCGGCAACGCCGGGCTTTTCTCCAATGCGTATGACTTGTCGACATATTGCCGGATGCTGCTCAATGACGGCGTCTGGAAGGGCAGGAGAATCCTCAGCCGCCGGGCCGTGGCGCTTCTGACTACCGAGCAGGCGCACGGCAGGGCGTATGGCTTCGATGTGAATTCGAGCTACTCATGGGTCAAGGGTTCGCACGCGCCGAAGCAAGCCTTTTGCCACACCGGCTATACGGGCACGTCAATCGTCTGCGACCCGGCGAGCAAGACATTTGTCATCATTCTGGCCAATAGGGTCCACCCGGCCGACGGCGGAACCACGAAACCTGTCCGTATCAAAGTTGCCGACATTGTCTCTTCCACGCTGCCAACGGCACAGTGAGTCCGGCGCGTTACCTTGCCGGTGCTATCTTAAAGGCTACGTCGTTTCCGATGTGCAGGGCGTGACCTCCGGTGGTTTTCAGCTCCGGGATAGCGCAGGTCAGCTTACTGTTACGGCATTCGATTGTCTGACTGTCGAGATACCGGCCTCGCCACGTCCTGTACAGTCGGACCTCGTATCGGCCGTCGGGCAGGCCGGAGATTGTGAACGATTCGTTCGCGACGCTGGTTCTCGGATTCACGACCCAGCCTAATATCAGCTTCTCGCTCTTCATCGCCCAAGCGTCGCATTCGCCCGCGGCGATCTCCGCCGGCTGCAAATCGAGATTCGCAAAATCAATGTCCGAGACGAACTGTGAGAAATACAGCATTTGGTTCGTCACGACGCTGTCGTTGAGCCAGTCCGAGTGCGCCCACCAGAACGGCGTCGCGCACAGGCCGTTTGCCAAACCCGCCCAGAGGGCGTTGTGGTACATGGCAAGGTATCCCGGCATGCCCGGCTCGTAATATGTGTGGTCCCAGCCGCACTCGCCGACGATTGCCGGCTTGTCGAAGCCGTTCCAGAGATTCTGCGTTTGGGTCGCGTAATTGCGGTAGCTGAACTGCAGCGGGTTGTCGTCGTTGGGCCCGAGCTTGCCGCTTTTCGGCATCGGGTGGCCCTGGGCTTCGTAAATCTCTCGTCCGGCAATGTCGAAGATTTTGTATCCTTCCGGCCACCACTGACTCAGGCCACCGCTCTGCGTGCCCGTGGTCGGCCGGCCGTACGGGTCGTGCTCGTTGAAGAACGCATCCACCTTCCGGCACCACTGCTCCGCTACGCCGTGGTCGCCTTCGGTCCATCCCTCGGTGCCGTTGATCTCATCGACCACGAAC
>JBDREF010000070.1:0-6615 GCA_043820045.1 Planctomycetota bacterium
CTGGGCCAACCTGCTCGACAAGCGGCTCGGCGGCCATGAACGCCTGCTTCTCTATGCCGAAGGCATCGAGAAGATGAACGAGAACAAGAACATTCCCCAACTCTTCCGGGACATCTTCAAGGGCGTGTTCCTGCCTTATCGTGATCCCGAAACCCTCAATCTCTTCCTGAAAGAAATCGCCGGTTTCTCCTACGACCACAGCGAACGGCTCGGCGACGCCTTTGAATACCTGCTGTCCGTTCTCGGCACCCAGGGCGATGCCGGGCAGTTCCGCACGCCCCGTCACGTTATTGACTTTATCGTCGCCGTGGTGGACCCGAAGAAGCACGAAACCGTCCTCGACCCCGCCTGCGGTACCGCGGGCTTTCTCGTTTCGGCATTCAAGCACATCTTAAGAAACAACGAGAACCTTACCCCGGATGAGCGCGCCCAGCTGATGACCAACTTCCGCGGCTACGACATCGCGCCGGACATGGTGCGCCTCTCCCGCGCGAATCTGTACCTGCACGGCTTCCCGAACCCGGTCATTCACGAATACGACACGCTCACCAGCGAGGAGCGGTGGGATGAGCGGTGCGACGTGATCCTTGCCAACCCGCCGTTCATGTCGCCCAAAGGCGGCATTCGCCCGCACAACCGGTTTTCGATCAAGGCCAAGCGCAGCGAAGTGCTTTTCGTGGACTACATGGCCGAGCATCTCAACTCTGGAGGCCGGGCCGGCATCATCGTGCCGGAAGGCATTATCTTCCAGAGCCAGAACGCCTACAAGGCCCTGCGGAAGATGCTCGTCGAGAACTATCTTTGGGCCGTTGTCAGCCTGCCCGCCGGCGTATTCAATCCCTATTCCGGCGTTAAGACGAGCATCCTGTTCCTGGACCGCAACCTGGCCCGACGGACGGATGAGTTGCTGTTCCTGAAAGTGGAGACCGATGGGTTCGATCTCGGCGCTCAGAGAAGACCGAACGGAAAGAACGACCTGCCGGAAGCGCTCAAGATATTGGATGGCCACAAAAAGGAACAAAAAACACAAGAAAGCAAATTGGCGCTGACCGTCAGCCGCAAACGCCTCCTCGAATCCGGCGACATCAACCTCTCCGGCGACCGCTACCGCAAGACCGCCGCCATCCAAAGCAAGTGGCCGATGGTGAAGCTGGGGGAGGTGTGCAAAGTAATTAGTGGTCAATCTCCCGATGGGTCAACTTACAACGATCGTGGTGAGGGCGTACCTTTTCATCAGGGTAAGACAGAGTTCACAGACTGTGTCCTTGGACCAGCGAAGAGTTGGACAACTGCACCGGAACGCATTGCAGAACCGCATGATATTGTAATGTCCGTTCGTGCACCGGTTGGACCGGTTAATCTTGTGATGCAGAGAATCTGCATAGGGCGCGGTCTGGCGACCATACGACCCGTTGATTCAAAGATCGATGGGCGATTTCTGTTCTTTATTTTGCGCGGCATGGAGGAATCAATAACGGGTTCTCAAGGCGCGGCTTTCGCCTCGATAAATCGGAAAGAAATCGAGGCTATCGAAATCCCCCTCCCGCCACTGGAGAAGCAGGCGCGGATCGTGGCGGAGTTGGACGGCTACCGGAAGGTCATCGAAGGCGCCCGCCAAATCCTGGCCTCATACAAACCCACCATCAAGATTGATCCCAAGTGGCCGATGAAGCAACTTGGGATGATCGCTCGGAATCTTGACGGGAAACGTGTGCCGATTGAAAAGGGCCAGCGCAAACCTGGTAACTATCCCTATTATGGAGCATCGGGTATCGTCGACTACGTTGACGACTTCATCTTCGACGGTGATTTCCTGCTATTTTCCGAAGATGGAGCGAACCTGCTTGCGAGAAGCACCCCCATTGCCTTCAGCGTAAGCGGCAAGGTATGGGTCAACAACCACGCGCATGTCCTTCAATTTGATGACGGCGCAACCCGGCAGTTCGTCGAGCATTACATCAACGGCCTCGACATCCGGGATTTCGTAACGGGAGCAGCACAGCCAAAATTGAGTCAGGCAAACATGAACCGGATACCAATCCCCCTCCCGCCCCTTGACGTCCAGCGCCGGATCGTGGCGGAGATCGAGGCCGAGCAGGCGTTGGTGGAGGCAAACCGGGACTTGATCGCGCGGATGGAAACGAAGATAAAAGCCAAGCTGGCGGAGGTGTGGGGTGAAGGGCAGAATGGTCGCAAAGAGGCATAAGTCCGATGGAGGGACGACAAATGTATGCCTAAAGCGACTTTTATACATAATGTAGTGCAATAGTCGCCCGAATCGGATAGAGTAATAGCGTGTTGAAATGAAGTAGAAAGTACACCGCGATCCTCGGGCACTAATAGACACTAATGAAAGTGGCTACAGTTGTTTAGAAGAAGATTAGACTTTGGAGACATGATTTGACGGCAACCGATGAGTGTTGCGAGAAAGGCGGATTATGAGCACGAAAAAAGCGCCGTCCATGCGGCAGTTGTCGGTGATTGTACCCGAGAATCCATTTGCACCTGACGATTTGCATGGCAAGCGGCATTGCCTTTGTGCTCTGGACGTTGTCGATCTCATGAAATGGTGGCCAGGGTCACCGCATGTTCCTGACCGCTATGCAGAGAAGGTCCGAGCAATCCAGAGGTCACTGGATTGGAAACGTGTGGCAGAGATCGCCGCTTATCTTCTCCAAGCTGAAATCATTGATGCGCCGGATCGTTTAAACAAGTACTTCAGAAACATCTACCAGCCCAAGAAGTATGAACCCGGACGCGAGTGGCCGCCGAAAGTTAACCAGGTTATTGGATTCCAACGAAGTTCGTTTCCCACTTTCTCTAACGTCTTACTTCATGTAAATGGTGCAGAAATCAAACCAATTAAAATACCTAACGAACCAGGCGCTGCAAACCTCGTCTTCGACGAGAACGACGACAAACTGAACTTCTCGGTGATAGATGGTCAGCACCGTATCAATGGAGCATATCTTGCCATTCGCATCAGGCGCGAGAAGGATATCAATGCCCGATGGGAGATCCCGGCAGACGTGTTTCTGGACTTGGATCCGGCGGATGGTCCACCGCGCAAACAGGCGCAAATCTTCATTGACGTTAATTTCTACCAGAAGAAGGTTGACCGCTCCCTTGTGGCTGATTTGTTTCCAACCGCTCGCGGTGCGCGTGAAGTCCTCGATCTGAAGGAACGGGCACAGGACATCGGCCGCAAACTGATGCTCGTAACCGGTCCGCTGGTGGGAATGATCCAGATTCCCGGTATTCGCTACGGGGTCAAGGATGTTATCACACTTGCCACTCTCAACGGCGCGATTGAGGATGTGCTCGACACAATGGAGAAACACGACATTAGCAGTTTGGAGATGCAGACGGAATTCTTCTCCCAGTGCCTCACGGCATGGCTGGAAGCATCAGGTAGGTTTGAAAGCAAGGCGCGCTCCAAAGAGGTTAAACTCACCCCGCAGAATGTCGCCTATCAAGGTCGTATCCTAGTTTCAGTAATCGCCCTGGTTCCGGCGATGATTTGGAAACTCAAGAAAGAGAAAGTTCCATTCGTATCGGACAAGGCACTGGCAACCCTGACCGATTGGCTCAAAGATGTCGCCGACCGGGCCAATCTCCTTGAAGATGGCACATTTATTGGCAAAGACAAGTTCAAAGAACGCGGCTACCTGGGAAGCGGTGGTATCGGGCGCTTTCGAAATTCACTATGGGCAGTTGTAGCCAGCAAGAGCAGGATCACCATGACCACAAAGCTCGATGATGTGCTGTCCCTCGCTGACCAAAACCGTCAAATGGTTTTCTCTGAACTCGGAAAGTGACTGCCGATGCCTACGGATACCACCTTTCAACAGATTGAAGTGATGTTCAGTGGCCTTCGGCGGAGAAGTACCATCAATACGATGCCGGCTCCGGGCACCCTGTCCGAAAAATTGAAAAGCGTCGTCGAGATGACCGCAGGCGAAACAACTACCATTGACGCCACAACGCTTACGTTTTTCGCGACAGCGTCGGTTGAGATGTGGCATCGGTCGGTTCACAGCTTCCTTGTTTCCGCCTCTCTCACAAAAGCCAGCCCGCTTTGGGCTTCCGTCTCCGGTTACTACTCAAGCCACTACTCAATCCGAGCCTTCGCGCATCTTCTTGGGTATTTCCAATTGCAGAACAAAAAAAGAATCCTCCAGGTGGAATTAAAGGGTGGGCAGTACATTTGTCACATCATGAAGAAAAAAAGGGATGATCGTGAACACAAGTTCTACTGGAAGACCGTAAAGAATCATGCACGGTTCGCTGCTGACCCATTCTTCACGAAGAACGAAGAAGGGCAATCGCGTTCTGACAGCGGCCACCGAAGCAAAGCCAACTACGCTGATCACATCAACCAGTTCCCGAAGTTTCAGGCGTTGGATGAGGCGTATCTGAAAGCACGAGTGGAAAAGATCGCAAACGTTGAACTCTCGGACGCCCCTATTCCAAAGACTGAATCGTATCCCGACACCGAGAACGTACAGTTGATCGCTTATCATCGCATGATCAAATTTCGGAAATTTGTTGACGAGGGTTTAGGCGGCAGCAATCGGTTCTGGAATGCCCAAAGAAAACCTGAATGGTGTCCGAACTTCCTCGATTTTCAGATTGTGGAACCGAAATACTTGAGCATGTATAAGGATCAACTTTTATGAAGTACATGGGTTCAAAACGCTGGATGCTACAAAATGGACTTGGCACGTTGCTTCGTGTCGAGTGCGCGGACGCAAAACGTTTTGTTGACCTCTTTGCCGGGTCCGGTGCAGTGGCGTGTTTCGTTGCCCAACAAGCGGCATTGCCGGTTCTGGCTTCGGACCTTCAAATGTTCTCCGTCATACTCACGGAAGCAATCATTGCTCGCGACAAACAATTGGATGCAGAGCGGATTTGGGAAGAATGGTTTGGGGCGGCGCAACAGTCATTCCCGCGTATCCGAATTCCCGAAGTCGGGGTCCTTACCCGTGGAGATGTTATGGAATTCCGGAATTGGAGCGAAGCCCGGCACGCATGGCCGATTACCCATGCTTACGGTGGACACTACTTCAGCCCTTTGCAGGCCACGTGGATTGACATTCTTCGCTGCACCATTCCCGAACATGAACCGGTCCACACCTTAGCACTTGCCGCTTTGATCTTCGCGGCCAGCCGTTGCGCCGCATCGCCCGGACACACGGCGCAGCCATTCCAACCCACAAGCACAGCAAAGAGATTTCTTAAGGAAGCGTGGAGCAGAGACGTCACGGTCTGCACGCAACAGGCATTGCGAGTGATTGCGCCTCAACATGCCAGGATAAAGGGGCGGGCACGAGTGGCTGACGCAAACGCTATGGCAAACCAGTTGCAGGCAGATGATCTGGTCTTTATTGATCCACCATATTCCAACGTTCAGTACAGCCGTTTCTACCATGTGCTTGAAACGATTGCCGTAGGTGAGTCCGGCGAAGTGTCCGGTGTTGGAAGGTATCCGGCCCGCAGTCTGCGTCCACAGTCGAAGTTCAGCGTCAAAACACATGCATTCAACGCATTGCAGGAACTTCTGGGGACTGTTGCAGAGAGGGGTTCCAAGGCAATCCTGACATTTCCCGACCATGATTGCTCAAACGGAATTTCCGGCGAGATCATCAGAGAGACGGCGGCGGGTCTTTTTTTAGTAAAAACCAAGACAGTGAACAGCAAGTTCAGTACTCTTGGGGGAAATGCGCGCATGGCCGAGACTGGCAAAGGTCGACAAGCACGACAAATGGCAAGAGAATTGATCCTTACACTTGCGCCCAGGAAGTAAACAGATGGCGACTAACCTTACATATCGAAAACTTTCTTTCGATGCTGGCGACAGATGCAGCCTGTCGGTGCTGGGCGAGCTGTCAGATATGACGTTCGTTCATGACGGCAAGAGTGGCTTGCTTGTGCTGTCGCTATGAGGTGTTCGCTGGAGCGAAATTCTTGGAATCGCGACACTTTTCGCGACAAAGTGTCGCGATTCCGGTTGCTTTTTAGTTAAGGAATAAGAATCGCGCCAAATGACGCGCCATTATGGCGGGATGACACATCATCACCATCGAGAAAAGGGCTATTGCGCCAAGGGTCTCGCTGAGATGTCCGGGCGCCATCGTTCCGGTACGCCAGACAGGGCTACCCGGACAGGAATCCGGACATTGTGTCCGGATAGAGATAAGGTCTACCAGCCATGAAAACCATCAAAGACCTTCCGGAACACAGCCGCCCGCGCGAAAAGCTGCGGGAGAAGGGTGTTTCTGCCCTGACCGATGAGGAACTTGTCGCCGCGATTCTCGGCATGGGCACGGCCGGCGTTGATGTGCGCACGATTGCCCGGCAGGTGGCCGGATTGATTCGGGAGCATAAGACCGGGTTAACGCTCGATCACTTGCAGGCCGTTTCCGGTGTGGGACTTGCCAAGGCCGGGCAAATCCTGTCAGCCTTTGAACTCGCCCGGCGGCACCTACTAAAAGACACCGTCAAGATCACGGTCGCACAGGATGTGTTGCCGCTGGTGGCCGACATTGCCGGAAAACAGCAAGAGTATTTCGTCTGCATTTCCCTGAACGGCGCAAACGAGGTTATCGAAAAGCG
>JBDREF010000071.1:0-5400 GCA_043820045.1 Planctomycetota bacterium
AACGGCCGGACGGTGCACACGTGGGGGGTAATGGCGCTGGCGATGGCGCAGATAATGCCCACGTGGACGGTTGTGGGAGACAAACTGGTCGTAGCTTCGAATCCGCAGTTTTGCAGCCGGGCCGTTGACCAGCTCAGCAGCGGTACAAACTCCATACGCAGCACGCCCGGATTCAAACAGGCAACCGCCAATCTGCCCGGCAATCTTCTTTCCCTGCGGTACAGCGATTCCAAGGTCCAATTCACCCAGATGATGACCGGCTTGCAGCAGTTTTGGCCCATGGCGACGATGGCGGCGGCCAAGGCGGAAATGAAGCTGCCCTTCGTACTGCCGAATTTGAGCCATATCGCAGCCGATATGGGCCCATCCTGCCAGTATGCCCGTTTCGATGCGCAGGGCTTCTACGGGCACTATAGCGGAGCAGGAATTGAGGCGAGTATGGGTGCGGTGGCCGGAGCTACCATGGGTGTCGGCATAATGATGCCGGCCCTGGCGAGGACACGGCAACAGGCCAGCCGGACTGTGTCAATGTCAAACCTTAAGCAATTGGGATTGGTGGTCATCATGTATGCCGACGACCATGACGGAACTCTGCCGGAGAGTTTCGAGCAGGCGAAAGAATATTACCGCAACCCAAAGATTCTGGAATCGCCGCTCAAGCCGAAAGGTTTCAGCGGTCCCAGCTACATCTACGTCAAAGGCCACTCCATGAAAGCGCGATCACCTGCGACGCAGATTATCGCCTACGAGAATCCTGAATACTGTCGAGAGAAAATCAATGCTTTGTTCCTTGACGGCCACGTCGAGTCAATGCAGCGCGACCGATTCCGGGAAGTTTTGGAGGCGACATACGAACAGCTCGACCGAGAGATGCCAAAGATTGAATTCAAGGGCCGGTGAAAGCCCGCGAGATTTGTGTCGTATCCGCCGACAGGCAATTCAAAGCCGGGCCGCAGACATCTTTTCCTGCTGCTTTTGATTGTTTTTGTCGCGATTAGCCGATATAATCCCATGCGACAGTTATTCCTGTGCCCGCGTCGCAGGGGGAATAGAGTTTCAGGGCTTAGGCCTCGTTAAGGATATCTCGAATGGCTAAGAGTAAGAGTAAAGCTGAGAAGGTTGTATTGGCGTACAGCGGGGGATTGGATACGAGTGTGATTCTGCCGTGGCTGCAGGAGACGTACGGCTATGAGGTGATAGCGTTTGCCGCGGAATTGGGCCAGGGCGATGAATTAGCCGGCATCAAACGCAAAGCGCTCGCCAGCGGGGCGGCCAAGTGCGTGGTCAAGGACCTTAGAAAGGAATTCGTCGAAGATTACCTCTGGCCCATGCTCAAAGCCGGCGCGATATA
Organism: Planctomycetota bacterium; assembly: GCA_043820045.1. Taxonomy (GTDB): domain Bacteria; phylum Planctomycetota; class Phycisphaerae; order Sedimentisphaerales; family Anaerobacaceae; genus JBDREF01. Next base: position 1,352 of record JBDREF010000071.1, read on the forward strand.
TGAAAACAAGTACCTGTTGGGCACGAGCATCGCCCGGCCTTTGATCGCCAAACACCAGGTCGAGGTAGCCCATGTCGAAGGCGCAACCGCGGTCGCCCACGGCTCAACGGGCAAAGGCAACGACCAGGTACGCTTCGAAGTGACCTACATGGCGCTGGATCCGGCGCTGAAAATCGTCGCTCCCTGGAAGGACCCTAAATTCAAGCTCACTTCGCGCGAGGCAGCGGTGGATTACGCCAGGAAACACAAGATCCCCATAGAGCAGACGAAGAAGAAAATCTACTCCCGCGACCGCAACCTCTGGCACATCAGCCACGAAGGGGCGGACCTCGAAGATCCGGCCAATGAGCCGAAGGATGACCTATTTGTCATTTCCCGGCCGGTCTCGAAGACGCCGGACAAGCCGGACTATATAACGATAGGCTTCCTTGAAGGAATGCCGCTGAAGCTCAACGGCAGGCTAACCAGCGGCGTCAAACTTATCGAAACGCTCAACGAAATCGGCGGCAGGCACGGCGTCGGCCAGACCGACCTGGTCGAAAATCGCCTGGTCGGCATGAAATCGCGGGGCGTGTACGAGACACCGGGCGGGACGATTCTCATGGCCGCCCACAGCGCACTGGAGACCCTCACCCTCGACAGGGAGACCATGCACTATAAGCAGCAGATCGCTCTGAAATATGCGGAGCTGGTCTATTACGGCCTGTGGTTTTCGCCGTTGCGGGAGGCCCTCGATGCGTTCGTTGATGTCACCCAGCGCAACGTCACCGGCGAAGTCAGAATGAAACTGTTCAAGGGACAATGCACGCTGGCAGGCGTCAAGAGTCCGAACAGCCTGTATCAGACCGACCTGGCGAGCTTCAAGATGGGCGCCGAATACGACCCGACCGACGCAACCGGCTTTATTCGCCTGTTCGGCCTGCCCGCGAAAGTCGCCGCGATGGTAAACAAGAAAGAGCAGAAAGACACAAAAGCGTATAGATAAGGTAAGTGGATACGTACTGCTCCGGCAAAGGAGGCATTTTGGCAGTACCGGATTGGATCTGGTTCGTTTTTATCTTCGCATTCGGCTGTTGTATCGGCAGTTTCCTGAACGTGGTTGTCTATCGCCTGCCGCGCGACAAGTCTCTGGTGTCTCCGCCTTCGTCCTGCCCGGCCTGCGGCAGGCACATCCGTTTTTACGACAACGTGCCGCTCGTTTCGTGGCTGGTTCTCGGCCGTAAGTGCCGGTACTGCAAGGCCCCGATTTCGCCTCGCTATTTTGTAATCGAGCTTCTGACCGGCGTAATCTTCATCGGGCTGTTCATTCTGTACTTCCACACCGACATTCGCAAGACCGTTCAGCCGTTACTCGAACGCGGCTGGTTTATCTACCTGATCGACATTACTCTATTGGGCGCTTTCATCGCCGCCTCGGCCATTGACCTGGAGCTTTGGATTATTCCATTGTCCATCTGCTGGCTGGTTACCGGCGTCGGGTTCGTCGGCTCGGCAGTCGGCGTGTATATAATCGACCCGGCTTTGATTCGGGCGTACTCGCTTTTGCCCAGCGCCTCGCCCGGCTCCGGCGCGATGGCCATCGGAGCGGCGGTCGGGCTTGCCTTATCGGGCGTACTGCTTCTGACCGGCGTGCTCAAAAGAAGTTACGAATCGGACGATGCTCCGGACGCCAGTAACGCCGCACAGGGGGACGGTGGGGCGAAAAGTGATTCATCCGACGGACCGCAGATGCAATCGGAGCAGCATTTCAACCACCGGCTCGAAGCCTGTAGGGAGATAGTATTCCTGCTGCCGGTAGTCGCGTGCTCGGTTGGAGCTTTATGGGCAAGCAGCCACGTCGAGACGATCAACGCCTGGTGGGACGGCTTTTCACAACGCCCTGTGGTTGCGGGACTTCTGGGCAGTCTGTGGGGCTACTTCGTCGGCTGCGGCGTAGTCTGGGGTATTCGCATCTTCGGCACGCTGGCCTTCGGAAAAGAAGCTATGGGGCTCGGCGATGTGCACCTTATGGGCGCTGCCGGAGCAGTGGTGGGCCCGCTTCTCGTCGTCGTGGCCTTTTTTATCGCACCGTTCTTCGGACTGGCATGGGCGGGTTCTCAGATGTTTTTTAAAAAAATTCGACAAATTCCCTACGGTCCTTTCTTGTCTTTGGGTATATTTATTGTTATGATTCTACACGATTTGATTTTGGACCGGATAGGGTTCATCTTCTATCGGTAAAAAAATAGGATTTATGTTCCAGCATTATAAGGAGATATCAAATGCGAGATGCCAACACAAAAATCGTCGCCATGGTAATTTCTCTACTATCGTTGAGTCTTTTGCCGGGTTGCACCAACTGGGAGAAGAAATATCAGGCTCTGAGCGTGGAACATGAGAATCTAAGGGGCCTGCTGGAGCGGGAAAGGGCGGAAAAGGGAATGCTTGCCGAGCAGGTTACGCAGGGCCAGCAGACAATCGAAGAGCTGCAAAGGCAGATCGAGCAGGAGCGCAAGACGCCGGCCGCTGCGACAGGTTTCGGAGAGGGCTACGATGTTGCCTTCGATCCGGCCAAAGGAACGGTCACCGTAACGCTTGAAAACGAGATACTCTTCGACTCGGGCAAAGCCACGCTGAAAAAAGCGACCAGTGCCGAGCTTGACCATATTCAATCGGTGTTAAGGCAGAAGTACTCCGGCAAACAGGTAGACGTCGTGGGTCATACCGACACGGACCCCATCAGAAAATCGAGCTGGAAGGACAACTGGGAGCTGTCGGCTCAGCGTGCGCTGACCGTGACCCGTTACCTGATCCAGCGAGGGGCACCGGAAGACAAGATTCGAGCCGTCGGCTGCGGAGAAAGCCTGCCCGTGGCTTCCAATTCGAGCGCCGCCGGCAAGCAAAAGAACCGCAGGGTCGAAATTGTCGTGTACATAAGAGGATAATAGACCCGCAGGGGGGCACCTTGCTTCAAATCGACAGACGGCTTTCTCGCGATGGCGCAGCGTTCCGGCTACCTCGCGAAAAAATCCGTATTCAAGGAGCCGTCTTTCTCGACGCGGACAACAATCGCTCCGTTTTCGGCAGTATAGAACGACTTGGCTTCCTCTGAGACGTGGGCTGCGCGTTCCGTGTCACGAGCGATTCTCTCATATTGAGTCCGGTCGCAACTGTATATCAGAACATCGGCGTCGAGACTCTTGAGAAACTCCGTATCCAGCGTCACGATAGACCCGTGATGGGGAACAACGACAACATCGGCTCTCAGACCCGGGTATAATCGAAGAAGCTCCCCCTGTGCAAACCTTTCTATGTCCGAGCACAGCAGGATGCTCACGCCGGCGAATTCTATCAGCGTAACCAGTGACCTGTCGTTATCGCTTAGTTGCGCCACGTCGTTTGCCTTTTCATCGGGCCAGAGCGTCTTTATCTCAGCGCTGCGGCTGAGATGCAAATCCTTCGGCAAACGCTCAATTTCAAGACCCTTCGCCGCCAGAGAATCGGCGAGAAACTTGGCCGTACCCCATGAATCGGCCCGGTCGAAGAAGGCGTCATTAGCGTAAACGCCGCCGACCTTGCAGTGTTCGGCAATCTCAGGTATGCCGTTGATATGGTCCGCGTCGTTATGGCTGACGATAACGGCGTCGATTTTGCCCGTCCCCGTATAGTCCAGAAAAGGCGCCACAATTCGCGAGCCGATGTCGCTTCGATGCAGCGAGCCGGCATCGAACAGGATATTAGCCGTCCCCGGAAGCTGCGCCAATATCGCCTGGCCGTGGCCGACGTCGAGACATGTCAGCGTCAAATCGTCACGATGAGTCCTCTGCCATTTTATGCCGCCAAGACAGCCCACAATCGCCAGGATCATTACCGTGCAAACGACCTTCTTCGCCAATGGACGCCGAGAGTATGCAAAGCCGGCAAAAGCAATCATGCAATAGTACAAAATCACCAGCGCGACCGGCACCGCGCCTATGAGTATCTGCGAAACGCCCAGATGCGCGATGAGCTTGACGAGCCATACAAGCGCATCCGACAAGAGTGCGGCGACAATCCCCAAAACGGCGCTC
>JBDREF010000072.1:0-13874 GCA_043820045.1 Planctomycetota bacterium
AGATGCCGCCAAGCCCTCGAAAGCCGGTTCCGCGAGCCAGCCTTTGCAGGATCGTCTCGGCGTTGTCGTTCTTTTGGTGCGCCGTCGCTATTCGGCCGTAGTTGCCCGCCTTTGCGATCTCGATCAGGGCCTCCATCCGCAACTGGCGAGCGGCGGTTTCTATCGATAGCTTGTTGCGGCGGGCGTATCCGCGCACGTCCAGCCGCTTTGTCTTGACGGCTAAATTCAACGCGGCCGCCTGGTCAATAACGAACTGCTCATCGGCATCAGCCTCGGCGCCTCTCAACTGATGGTTCACATGGGCACAGAGAAGCTCCGCCTTCACGACGCCATCGGCGACCAGCGCCTGCATCACGTACAAAAGAGCCGTCGAATCCGCCCCGCCGGAAACGGCCAGCACCACTTTGCCCGAAGAGCCCGCAAGCCCGCCTGCCTGTATGAAATCGGCTACTTTTCTCTCGAATTCCGACAACATCTCTGCGCTGCCTGCATAAAAAAAACGGGCCTGATACTCAGCCAGGCCCGCGATTCAACTATAAATAACTTAAAGCTAAAGCTTCTGTCAAAGCCAGCCTTAGTTCTGCGCTGTCTTCTGCAACTCGTTTATGCGTCTCTCGGCAAACTCTTTCCACTCTCTATACTTTTCGAACCTGCCCTCTGTCTGGACGGCCTCCTGATAGAGCTTCAGCGCTTCGGCGTTGCGGTGAAGGTTCTTGTCCAAGACGCGTCCCGCTCTGAACCTCGCGGGATAAATCGTATCGGGATCCCACTGGTAGGCCCTCTGGTAGTACGTAAGTGCTATCGTGTAGTCCTTGAAATCCTCGTATATCACGCCGGCATAGTACGCGGCATCGTCGATTTTGTCGCTGGAAGGATACTTGGTTACCAGCTCGTCGTATTTCGCCACAGCCAGACGCAGCAAGTTCTCATCCCTGAAAGGCGGCAGCGGACCCGCTCGCTTTTCGAGGTCCTGGGCGGCGTAAAAGAGGTCGTCGGCCTGGGGGATCGAAGCGGTCGGTTTCAGATTCGCCCCGGCCATCTCGGTCCCGACAAAATACCTGTATTTCGGCATGGAATCCAGTGAGGCCAATTCCTTCTGGGCCCACTGGAGTTTCATATTGTTGCCGACCTTCATGTAGTATCCGGCAAGTAATTCAAGGCCCTTACGATATGCCTGGCGGCTGGTCGCCATCTCTTCGACCATGTCGGCTTCGCTCGCATTGCTGCTGATTATGCTCAGAGGCGCGGTTCTTTGTCCCGGACTCCGCGCCACCATCATCCCTCTGCCCGAATCGGGACCCTGACAACCAACCAACACATTCAATAAGACTATGAGTACGCAGGTACCGACTATCCTTGCCATAATGGCCTCCTTTCTATCTCGAATAGAACCAATGCCAACAATCAGCTATCAATTAGCAGTTAAAAGCGTACCTGTCAAGCACAAAGAGCAAAAAAAATCTTCGCTACCGGCGCCTGCCGGAGATTCTAACTTCAACCGCCGTCAATCGCTACAGTTTTCTCGATTAGATAATGGAGGACACACGCCATGTCCGGTAATCTGCGTTCAGGCACTACCCTGCCCGATACGCCGGCTCGAACCGTCACAGACTCGCTCAGCCGGGCCCCACGGACGCGGGCTAATAGTGTCAAAACACGGGTTTTCCCCCTTAAGAAGTGCGGAAAAGGCCGTAAAAAGGATTGACTTAGGTTACAATTTTAGGTATAATACTATCTATGTAATCCGGCGATAACGACCGTGAGGAGGTCACCGAAAAAATCGCCTTTTAGAGATGCCGATTCGCCAAACTGAATTCCTTGGGAATTGGCTGACAGTTTCCTACCCAACACTATTTTGGAATTGAGAATATGAAACCGAAACGGTTAATCCTGACTATTCTTATTGTCGGTTGCGGCCTGCTCCTGGCGGCCGGCTGTGAAGAAGAGACCGCTAAGCCGCCGCAGCAACTCAGTCCCGAGTGGTTCAAGCAGTTCGACCATCTCCAGCAACCCGCCTCCGGGCAGTCGGCAATCGCCGGCACCGACAGCAGAGGCGCGCCAAAAATCGCCTTCGAAACGGTTGTCCATGATTTCGGCGACGTCGGCCCGACGACGAACAGCCTCTGTGAGTTTCGATTCACGAACGCAGGAACCGGAATCCTCAGAATAGAAGACGTCGTCAAGACCTGCGGCTGTACACCTTTCCAACTGGAAAAGAAGGACTATGCTCCGGGTGAGAGCGGAACTCTGAAAGTCCAGTATTACTCGGACAACCAGGTCGGCCCGGTGACAAAGAATCTCATCGTGCGCACCAACGACAGTACACAGCCTCAGATCGAGCTGGTTATAAGGGCACAGATCATAACGAAGGTCGATTTAGAACCCAAGGCTCTGAGTCTTATGCTCAAGGGGGAAAATGCCGGCTGTCCGAAGATTACTCTTTCAAGCGTGGACAACCAGCCTTTCTCGATAACGTATTTCAGGTCAACCGCCAACTGCGTCACCGCCGGCTTCGATCCTTCGGCGGTGGCAAACAGTTTTGTTCTTGAGCCGCAGGTTGACATGGCAAAGCTGGCCAAAACCATGAACGGCAACATCGAAATCGGACTGACTCATCCGGAATGCAAAACAGTCACCCTCAGCCTCAGCACCCTGCCGAGATTCAGGATCACCCCCGGGGCTATTAGTATTCGCGGAGCTGCACCGAACGTGCCTGTCGTAAGGAAGGTTGCGATAGCCAACAACTACAACGAAGATTTCGAACTCGAATCGACGTGGTCAAAAGGAGGCGCCGTAAAGGTGCTGAGCAACACAAAGACACAGGATGGTTATGAGCTTGAACTGCAAATAACGCCGCCGGCTACGGACAAAAGAGGGGTCATGACGGAAACATTATTTGTCAGAACAAAGGGCGGCGATCAAGTGTCAATACCACTTACCGCCTTCTATACGGGAGTGCGTGCTCCATCCGCAGCGGCCGTGCCGGCCGAAGATCCGGAGAAGTGCAAAACCTGCGGGCCCAAGATTATAGACCCTACGACAGGAACGCTTACAACACACATTGCCCAGGAATAAAACGGCGGTTCCAAGCAGGCTTGAACTTCGGCGTGCACCATCGCGCGCGCTCGGCGACAAGCGCGAAGACGCCCGGTTACGGGGCGATTGTGAATGCGAACCGCTCGTTGCCGAGGCATTCGATTTTGCAGTGCGCGGATTTGTTGTCGCCGGAAAAATCCTGGAGCGAAGACTCGGAGACCCAAACGCCGTCCGGCCTGAGGTTTCCGTCGGTTTCGTTCACACTTGAGCTTCCCCTGCGTTTCTGGACCGTCAGCAATTGATAAGGAGCAGAGGAAGACTGTTCCCGCGAATTGATAACACGCAGGGCAAGAGTCTGCAATTCTCCGCTATCGATGCGTCGGTAGAACAGGACCGGCTCGTTGAGACCCCTTTCAATTTCAAGCGGTTCTGCGATTTTTTCGGCGTTTGTGAAACCGACCTCAAGTAGTATTTCTTCGGCCAGGGGAACTTCGATCAGGCCCTCGTTGCCCAGTTTTTTGGCCAGGTTCCTGATCTCCTGCGTCCTGGCATTTTGACTTTTCTCCGCACGTTCCATGGCGCGGGCGTGCAAGAGAGCATCGCGTCCCTTTTCCATTTCGCCGCCGTCGGCCCAGAAGTTGGCAAGTACAAGATACCCGCTAAGTGTACAGACGGGACTGCGTTCGATAATGGACTTCAATCGCTCGCGCTGCTCCGGCGCGCGTAAGTATTTCTCGAATACCAAAAGCGTTTCAAATTGCACTTCGCTGTCCAACAAATCGCCCATTGCCTTTCGCATCTGCTCGCCGCTCAGGTAGGATTCGTAATGGACAACCATGGGCGTCCCGGAAACCGGAGTGTCCGATTTGCTCCACACCATGGCCGTAGTTTGAGGATCGCGCGACCGCGGGTGGTAAACATAAATGTGTTCATTTTCCTTTCGCATGCGCAGGGAGTCTTTATCGAGCCCTTCTTCCGTCCATCCCAGCGTTTTCAATTCATCCCGATAGGCCCTCAGCGCCTCGTCGGCCTCGCGACCTTCCACAAGCCGCCAGACTGTGTGATTGTTCGCCAACAATCCGCTGCCCGATATGATCTGTTCGACCGAACCTGCTTTAAGGAAGGGCAGCTCCGGAGGCTCGTGATACGTTCCATTGAACGTCTCAGGCGTTGCGGGCAGCCGGCCATGCTTGTCCAGCAGGTTCTCAAGCTGTTTGCTGATCGACTTTGCCATCTCGCCGGCAATATTATTCGCTTCGAGCTTGTACCTGGCCCGCCGACTTTCCACCCCCACCATTCTACTCTCGTGGTCGAGCTGACTTTCAATATTGAACTGGACGACCGGCGGCGTGTCCGCGCCAACCGAATGAGACGGACCGCCCAGAATTGAAGTGGACGCCTGCCATTTTATTGTTGCCCGGACATGACGGCTGCGAAGCAGAATTCTTTCGCTGAACTTGGGCATGTCTATGGTGACAAAGACATCGGGCAGCAGCCCGCCCGGTTCGGGTTTGGTCCCGACCGGGTAATACGTGACCTTGTCCACATAAGGCAACTTGACCAGAGACTTCTGAAACTCACGCGTCGCACGGTCGAGCAATCGATGAGAGTTTTGACAAATGAGCATTATGTTGCACACGCTCACTCTCCCACCGCCGCCGGCCGCGGTCGAACTGAGGGTCTGAACATTGTTCTTCGCCCGGATTATCCCGGCATGCGCCTCCAAACCATGGAATGATCCGCTCGGCTCGTTCGGCTCTTTGGGGCAGGACTCGCTCAGCAGTACTACCGGCCCGGCGTCGTAGCCGCCCGCGGGCAACTCGAAAAGAACCAGCACTACGGCGATACACCCAATGGCAACCACGGAGGCAAAGCTTATCGACGGCCCCTGCTCCTGGCCCTTTGCAGGTCGAAGCAAAAAGCCGAACGCAAGATACAGAAGCGTAAGCAGCGGGTTGAAGAAAACAAATGTCAACAGCCAGAGGACTTTCGTGCCCCATCCCCGGCCAAGTATGGGATAGAACTGCCGCCGGAGCAGACAATTGACCAGCAGTACCGACCAGACAATCAAATAGACTATGTTAAGAACTTGCCAAAGCATTAAAGTTCACCTCTTAAGCCACCGCATCCCAGAGGCCCGCCTGCGGGCTGCTCGTGCAATCGGACACACAGCTTCCGGCACGCTATTGCTGCGCTCGACAATAGCCGACACCGACCCCACTGTCATATCCTTGCGGGCCGGATACTGAAAGTATCGGGATTGCAGCACACCGAGTTGCGAAAATTTCGATGCGAGACCGGAAAAAAACAGATTTTTCCCCGCCGGAATCCGGCCGGAAAAACCTGCCCCCGACCCCATAAATCATTGAATACAAAACACTTAACTGCTTAGTGCCGTAAGAATTCCCCTCTTTTGGGCAAAAAACAGCCAATTTTTCGCAATTTTTTCTGCAAAAATCCTTGACGGAAAAATCGGCCCGCACTATACTTGTAATAGTTAGCATAGTACAAGTACTGAGGTTGACCCATGCAGATACAAATAGACAACGCTTCGGGCAGGCCCGTCTATCAGCAGATTATAGACCAGGTCAAGCGCGATATTGCGCTGGGCAGGCTCGTCAAAGAGGAGAAGCTCTCGACCGTGCGCGAACTGGCGGTACATCTCGCCATCAATCCCAACACGATCGCCAAGGCCTATCGCCAGTTGGAGCAGGAAGGGATTATCGTGACCAGGCCCGGCGCGGGCGCTTTCGTCGCAAATCTCGACAGCAATTTGAGCAGAGCCGTCAAAAAGAAAATCGTCTGCGACGAGCTTGAGCGAATCGCGGTCGAGGCCTTTCACATGCAGATCGACTCGCAAACACTTGCGGAGTGGTTCAGAAACGCAGTTGATAAATTCAACCTGCATGAGAGGAAACCATCGTCAGAAGTCCCCAAGGGAGGACAATCGAATGAGTGAGAAAGTCATCACAGTTGAGAATCTTGTCAAGTATTTCGACGGCCGATGCGTTCTCGACGGCATCGACTTCAACGTGCCGCAGGGGTGCATCTACGGCCTGTTAGGACGCAACGGAGCCGGCAAGACGACTATCATCCGAATACTGCTTGGTCTCGAACCGGCGACGCGGGGACGCACTTGTCTGCTCGATGCCGAATCGACGAGCCTTACCGCGAATATCCGCGGCAGAATCGGCTGCGTCGCCGAAGGGCACAACCTCATCCAGCACTACAAGGTCGGCCGTCTCATCCAACTCTGCAAGGACCTGTCCCTGAAATGGAACGATGAGTCCTTCAACCACCTGATTGAGACGTTCCGCCTGCCGACCGACCGCAGGGTAAAGGATCTTTCAATGGGTATGCGGGCGCAACTGAACCTGTCGCTGGCGATGGCGATAGACCCGGAACTGCTCGTCCTCGACGACCCGACCCTTGGGCTCGATACCGTCGCACGGCGGCAGTTCCTCGAACTCGCCATCGAAGTGATTCAAAAGCAGGGGCGAACGATTCTTTTCAGCTCCCACATACTCAGTGACGTCGAGCGAATCGCCGACCGGATAGGCATACTCGCCGCCGGCAAACTCGTCGTCGATTGCCCGCTCGAAGAGCTTAAAGAGCGAGTCAAAAAACTGCGGGTTATCTTCCCCGAGTCCGCACCGGCGAATCTCTACCTGACCGAGATCATCAACCGGCAAATCGACGGCCGGGAGATGGTCCTGACCGTCGCCAACTGGAACCGGCAGAAACAGACGATTCTCGAAACCTTCAAACCATCGAGCTGCACCGAGATACCGATGAGCCTCGAAGACATATTCATAGAATGCACCCGGCCCGATTCGAATTCGACTGGAAACTCATAACGGGAGAGACAAGATGCTTGCCCTGATAAAAAGAGAAATCCGCGACCACGTCTTATATTTCTTGGCAGCGATAATCTTCTCGGCGATTCTTGTCGGCCTGCAGACTGTGGGGGCCTACAATTTCGACTGGCAGCAGACCGGCCCCTATTTCGGCCTGATGACCATCCCAACTGTCATGATATTTGTATTTGGCCTGGCCGGAATGGGCGTTAGCCAGATGTATATAGATAAGAACAGAAAGATATCCGCGTTTCTTACCTCGCTGCCGGTGACAAGAGGCCGTATTTTCACAGCCAAGGTCATCTCTGGACTTCTGGTGATTCTGATCGTACTTACGCCCGTTGCAATTGCGGCGGCAACCCTGAACAGCCTTCTCGGGTCGCCTATACCCGCATACGGGAAACTAATAACAGATATCTTCACGACGGCTTTTCTCATGGCCCTTGCCTGCTACAGCCTTGGCCTGCTGACCGGATGGACGACAAGCAAACTCGCGCCGTCATTCGGCGGGCTCGGAATGGCTATCTTCCTGGTTACGATGATTAGTATCAAAGGCTTCGGCCTTCAAATACAACTGCTGCTCGTTTTGATTATCGCCGCATCTTTGACGCGAACCTGGCGAAAGTATATGTCAACACCCCTTTAGGAATATGCTTATGAAACCTCGGCCAAATTCTCTTATCGATATTCTTGCTGCGGGATTTCTCGCACTGGCAATGCTGTCGCTGCCGCTCTACTGGGCCCGCCTGTTCTGCCAGAGCATGCTCTGCGATATCATGCCTGCGGACTACAGTAGCGTCGGAATCCAGCCGTGCGGACTGATGCCGCCTGAGATCGAGAACGATCCCAATGTCACTTATCATTCTCAGGTACAATCGCACATCATAAGTCCGGAAGCACCTCAAGCGCTCGGCTTCATAGATTACCTTTCTGGCAATTCACCGGTGGGGAAACGCTCAGGTGTTTACCACCTGAAGCATGACGACGAAGACTGGCAATGGATGTACTTTGACAAAAGCAGCGGCCGAATAGTCTGTCGGTATCAGGCCTGGGAACGGATGCCCGACGACACCACAATATCAAAGATGGCCCAGATCTACATCGGCCCGGAAGGTATATCGGAATCTCCGGACGAAGACAAAGGCAGGTTTACTTCGCCGATAGTGGATGTCTCGGATATCGGCTTCGGACAGTTGACTTGGTATGACAAGAAGCTGCGGCAGTTTTTCGCCGTCAAGTTTCGTAAAGAACTGGAATTTATCAAAGGACCGCAATTGCCCGAGGACGACACGCACAGGCCCGTCGATATAGGCATGCTTGAGAAGAAGCAGGAGATGTTGGACCTGTGGTGGCAACCTCCTAAGGCCAAAATCCAGAAGGAAATCGAAGATAGCCATCTCATTACGTCACCACCGCCAATAATCAGGAGAGATGCGAACTACCGCCAGGATGAGTATGTGCTCATTCTTGAGGAATCCGGGCAGATCAACCTGCTCGACAGGGACACGCTCGAATTCGCCGGCACCGCGGGGTACCTGCCGACTCCTGAGTCTTTATTTGCGTCGAAGGGACGAGTCAAACCCAGGGACTTGCTGGCCTACCGCGTCCTGCCGGTGGCCTTTAAGGGAGAGGGTAAGTACAGAGGCATGTTCGCGGCCGCCGTCAGCCGCGAAGGTACGGCCCTGTCCCTGGCCGTATTCAACGAAAGGGGAGAGATTCTGCAAACAGATTACACCAAGGGCAAAACGGGGCCAAGTAGCAGCATATCATCCAGTGAGGCTATGCTCTTCAACGAGCTCTGGGCTCCTGAGATAACCATCACCAGGTTCCTGTTGGAGAATCTTCAGCCGCCGGTTCTTTCCGTCGCATCGTACTTCACCGCCGACAGCTTCGAGGCCGGTTCCGGTCACAGGGCGCTGTTCCTGCTGCCCAATTCGTTCGTCGCAATGAAAGGCAGAGACGCCAGAGGGAACTTTTTCGAGAGATTCTTACTCGCCCTGCTCTTGATCCTGCCGTCGATAATCTTAGCCGGGTTGCTTGCCCGCCGGGTGAGCAAAGACGCCGCCGTAGTCGGGCTTTCCGCAAAGGCAAGGTCCTACTGGATAATCGGAACGCTGGCCTTAGGGCTGGTTGCTTATATTACGTACAGACTCACACGGCCGGGCCTTGCGCTGGTTACCTGCGTCAACTGCGGCAATCCGAGACGGCCGGACATGGAAAAATGCCACCGCTGCGGCAGCCGCTGGCACGTCCCCGAGCTAACCCCGCCCGCATGGCGCGTGCTGGACGGCGCACGAGTTCGTAACAGCTCGACGGCAAGTACGGAGGAGACCGCATCGCAATAAGACATCTTCCCGGCTGAAATTCTCCGTTACTTCTTCGGAGCTGGCTGCCTTTTGGGGGTGAGGGCCATAAAGATGAGTCAGGGCAATGAGCACATCCAGAAGCTGCTTTCCGAGGCTCGCTCGGGCGATAGGGTCAGTATGGGGCATCTGGCCGTAATAGTCCGCGGCAGATGAATTCTCTGCGGGACTGCCGCAAATTCTGGCCTTGGGTGTTTCGTATCGCCTGGAACAAGTTTCAGGACAATCTCAGACGGCGCCGGCGTCAGTACGCCGGAGAAGCCTCGCTCCTGTGGAATCGGTCAACTGACACGCCGGCAGGTAGTGACAGCCTGCTGGACGCCAAAGTTCACGAGGAGACACTCGAGCAGCTTTCGGAACTGGTCGAGCAACTCAGCGGACGGCAAAGAGACATCCTTCGCCTTCGCTATTACGAACAGTTGCCCTATGCCAGGATAGCCTCTTTGACACGCATCAGCACCGAGAAGGCCCGCGCTCGATGCCACCGCGCCAAGCAGGTGCTGAAGTCGCGCCTGCTGTAAGGCAATCCCAAATCAGGAACGGTTAGGCCAGAACTTTCGCAGGTATTCAATGCTCTTTCGGGCGATAGTTTCGGGGTTCGGGTCGTACTTGAAAACTTCGACGCTCAGCCACTTATCCCATCCGACGTCTTTGACGGCCTCTGCGATTGGGCCGTAGTCCACGTCTCCCATTCCCGGGCCGTAAAGGTTCGCGTCGTTGACGTGAAAATGCCCGATGTCGTCGGCGCTGACCGAGCGGATAATATCCGGCACGGGCGTCGGCTCGCTACACATCGCTTTGACATCGAGATGAATCTTGAGGTTTGGATGATTGATCTGCCGCACCAGCTTCATACCTTCTGCGACGGTGTTGACAAAATCGGTCTCGACCGTCGAGAGCGGCTCGAAACAGATGGTCAGACCCAGATCGCCCGCCTGGTCCAGGACCGAGCTTAACAAATCGACGGCCCTCTGCCATGCGCCCTCTTTGGTCTGCCCGGGCGGGACGCTCCGCTGCTTCGGCGAGCCTAACACGAGCACCTTGCCGCCTAAGTCGCGGCACAAGTCAAGCAGGCAGGACAAGTATTCACTTGTCCTGCCCCAGACTTGAGTATCTTTTGTTGTCATGTGCAATCCCGTCGGGCCGGCGAAAAGCCAGTGCAGCCCGACCGTTTCCAGGCCGTGGTCTTCCATCGTCCGCCGGACCTCTCTTCGCCGCCTGGCGGTGATATCCTCTGCGGATTTGGCGAGCGTAAACGGCGCTATCTCAATGCCGTGATAGCCCAACTCGCTGGCGGTCTCGCAGACCTCGGCCATCGACCGGCCTTCGAACATCTCATTGCACAAGGCAAACTTCATCATACGTTCTCCGGCACGACAAACGGCTCGCGGTAGTTGCGCTTGACGAACATGTTGGCCATTTCGCTGTTCTCGCCGACGAATTTTTCAGTATCCGGATTCATCGTCAGCATCGGGCCCATCGTGATCGGCTCTTTGCCCAGGTCCACCTCGTTGGCGGCCAGATGCTCGAGCATCCTGTTGAACGAGTCCATCATCTCGGCATTGTCACCGATGGTCTGCTTGATCTCGTCGGGGGTTGCCTTCTTGCCCAGCCGATGGGAGATATTGGCCATGTGGCACAGGGAGGCCGAGAGATGTCCGACCTCGATATCTGCGTTCAAGTCGCTGACTTTGTGGCTGCGTACGGCCTTGATGAAGTTCTCATGGTGGCCGGCGCCGCCACGGCCGGTGAACTGCTTGATCTTCTTGCCGTCATTGTCGTACACCCAGCCGCCGCCGTCATCACACGGGAAGTAGCCGCCTTCACACTGCACGCAGTCGCCGACGCGTGTGCCGCGGTAATGATCCATTGCCTTGTCGCCCTTCTTGCGAGGCAGGCCGCGGACTTCGAAGATGAGCGGCACCGGCTTGTAATCGAAGAAAGCGATCTGAGTATTGGCCGTTTCGCCGACGTCGTCCGTCTCACCGACGCCGAACCGACCGCCAATGCTGAAGGCGCGTGTCGGCAGCCCCGGATCGCCCAGCGCCCAGCGGCCTATGTCCATCTCGTGGGGACCCTGGTTGCCGATGTCTCCGCAGCCGGTGTTCCAGACCCAGTGCCAAACGTAATGCAGGTCCGTTCGATTCAACGGCACCATATCCGCCGGGCCGCACCACATGTTATAGTCCACGCCGGCCGGGACCGGATTCGGTCCGTTCGTCCCGTGGACGATCCCGTTGGTGCCGGGACCGCGGCCCTTGTAGCAGAAGCCGCGGACCCACTTCATCTTGCCGATGTTGCCCTGGCGGATCCACTCAAACGCCTCAGGATGGGCCTCGGAAGAACGCTTCTGTGTGCCAATCTGGACAATGCGGTCATACTTGCGGGCGGCCTTGACCATCTGGCGGCCTTCCCATATCTCGTGCGAAGCGGGCTTTTCGATATAGACGTCTTTGCCCGCCTGGCAGGCCCATATCGTCACGAGCGCATGCCAGTGGTTCGGCGTGGCCGAGGTGATTGCGTCGATATCCTTGCGGTCGAGCAGTTTCCGCACGTCGGTGTAGCCGTCCACCTTGATGCCCTTGTCGGCAAAGAACTTTACACGCTGGTCAACATGGTTCTGGTCCGCGTCACAGACTGCCACATAACGCACGCCGGGAATCGCGCTGAAGATTTTCGTATGGCCGCTTCCCTGTGAGCCGACGCCGACGGTGGCGATGCGTATCTCGTCGTTGGCTCCGAGGACGCGCGATGTCGGCCCGGCCATCGCCAGGCCGGCTCCCACCACCATCGAGCTTTTCATAAAATCTCTACGACTTAGCTTGCTCATAATACTTCTCCTATTATTGTAAAAGAGTTTCTTATCCGGCACGGATTATTTCGTCGCCGCATATTTGCGGTATTGCTCAGCGACCTTGCCCTGCTTGTCATCACCCTTGTGGAAGTAGAAACGCCATTTGAACGTAACACTCTCTCCGGCCGGGATCACAATATCGCCCACTCCGGCGGGCTTTTTCTCGAAGTCATGCTGGCCGAACGGATTGGCCGCGAACAGGCCGTAATCCCGCACGTGCCACCACGTGGGGTGCTTCGGATTATCCGGATGGTCGAAAATGGCCACGCCGACGGTCTGGCCTTCTACCGGGCCGTAGTAGTCGCACCACTTCGCCTTTTTGCCCCAGGTGCTGCCGTCCGTGTCGCCTTCACTGTTGATTATATGGCCCTTGCCGACTTTGCCTTTAAGCCGCATCGTCGGGGTCAATCGGATCGCCATTGAGCCTTCCTTCGTATCGCCCATCGTCACCTTGCCGTGCGAGGCGTGGATGGTGACCTCGAAGTCCATGATTTGTCCGTCGGGGGTGTTATAGAACCTGTGCGTCCGCGTATCCGTGCAGACCACCTCGCCGCTCTTGGCCACCCACTTGTTCGCGTCTTGAATGACGCCGACATCCGGGCCGGAGCTGACCTTCAGGAACTTGTCGTGGACCACCTTGCCGGAGTTGCTGCCCTCGCCCCAGAAGTCCTGTCCATTCACTTCGCCGTGTGTGAACCACAGGCTCTTGTGGTGTACGTGGTCCTGGGCTTCGTCCTTGTTGATATCCTTCATGGGCCAGTGGCGAATCACCGGCACGCCGGTCGGGCCGATCACCGGATAGAAGTACGGCCGGGGGACGTCCTGGAAGTTGTACTCGGTAAACAGCTTGCCGTTTATCTCAACTCTCAGCCTGCCGTCAACATCGTCGATCTTTACGCCGCTTTTTGCTCCGGAGCCGGTTGAGGCCTTGGCCTTGGCAACCATGCCCTGCCAGACCTCTCGCTGCTCGGCGAGGGCCTTGACACGATCATCCGGCTTCGTACGGGCTTCGAGCAGAATCCAGCCTTTGTAGTCCATCGCCACGAACAGGTTCATCAGCTCCTGATATGGATAATCGCCCATGCTCAACTCTCGCACGTGGACGGTATCGCTGAAGCGGTCCTTGACCAGGTTGAAATTGTATTCCAGCCCCTCGCCTTCGAGGTCCTGCCCATTGCAGTTCCAGCAGAGGCCGACGTTCGGCTGATCGACCACGTCTATGATCTCCTTCATCACGGGCAGCCGCGAGCACGAGCCGTGGACCTCCACGCGAATCTTCTGGCCGTAGTCGACGGCGAAACGGCCAAGCTCATTGAGCGATTTGCCTATCTGTTCGGTCGTCTTCGACTGAGGAACGCCCTTGGGAAGATCGTTGGGCTTGACCTTGACGCCTGAGCCGCCGCAATCGTACGAGAGCTTGATGTACTCCTTTGCGCCGTCGATGTCTTTCCTGAGCTTTGCCTGGTCGGTGTGATGGAAGGCAAAGTTCGTACCCGGCCCTACGAAAGTTACGGGGCTATCGGCGAAACGTTTCTTGACGTCCCGGCGTTGTGCGGCGTTGAGGTTCGACTCGACGCCGTGAGCATGCTCGGTCCGCAGCTCGACGCCTAATACTCCGGTCTTCTCACAGTTTCTTATCACCGTCGGCAGGTCCCAGTCCTGGCCCCAAAGGTAGGTAACCAACCCGAACCGCATCCCGGCGGATTGCCCGGCCGCCCGAGCCAGCTTTCCCAAAGGTCCAAGCGTCAAAGCACCGGCCCCGAA
>JBDREF010000073.1:0-11598 GCA_043820045.1 Planctomycetota bacterium
AGAAAATCCTGCTGAACAAGACCGGCTAAACGAAGCTGCTCGGTTAGAGTTTCCGCTAACGCCTTTGTCATAGTAAGTTGCTCCGCCAGCTTATTCTTGTAACCTGTGTGCGTCGGCCTGGGTGGAAGCGCAGGCTTGACCGCCATTCCGGGGCCGCTTTTTCGATACGCAAGATTGACACTCAATCTTGTCCACAGCTCGTCTATCGAGACGCCCTCCACGGTACTGCTCAGCGAGAAACTCGCCCTTGTCGGCGAGATGGAAAAGCTCTTCACCGGCACTTGCGTTCGGCCCGTCAGCAGAATCATGCCGATATGTTCCATCTCCAGCAACTCGATTGTTCGAACCAGTTGGCCCTGTACTACGGCCGAGTCCTCCGAATCGATGATGACGGTCCCAATCAAGTCCAGTCTGTCGCGTACGTCGGCAAATTTCTCTATAGCAAGGACGCTGTAAGAGAGCTTCCTGTGCTTCAACAGCCGCCTTATCTCGGGCGGCAAGGAGCCACGGTTTGTCAGGTACAGAACGTCCGTGAACTTCGCCGGTAGCTCAATAGAACTGAACGATTTAGTCCTTTTCATCCTTTATTGCCTTATTCGGCCGTATTATGGGACTGTGAACGCACGTTAGCCCCGAATGCGGGCATAACCTACATTTCGGCTCGTTAAGGACGGCACTTTTCATTTTTCCCGCCTTTTTCGTGTGCCTTCTGTGCCCGAAGGCTGTCAGGACGTCTGAAGGTATGCCGGAGATGGCCCGTTGCTCTCGCCTGCCTCGAGCCGAGAAAACCAGTGCGGCGATGTTGTTATCAGCCGGCGAAGATTGCCGAGCCGATGCGAAGGATGGTTGCCCCCTCCTCGATGGCGAGTTCGTAGTCCGAACTCATACCCATACTCAGCTCGGTAAACTGCGAGCCGACGATCCTCTCGCCGCACATCTCAATGAACAGCTCTCTTGCCCTCACGAAGCAGGTTCGGACAACGTCCTTGTTATGAGTCAGCGGCGCCATCGTCATCAGTCCGGCTAACTCCAGGTGCGGCAGGGTCTCTATCTGTTCGGCCAGGTGGGTGGCGGCGCCTACGGGTACGCCGTATTTTTGCGACTCGTTCGAGCAGTTGACCTGAAGCAGCACTTTCGGCCGCGCGTCCAGCTTTGTCGCTGCGGCGTTTATCTCTTCGGCCAGACGAAGCGTGTCAACCGAATGAATGAACACGCCTATGGGCAGAACCTGGCGGACCTTGTTGCGCTGAAGATGACCGATCATGTGCCAGCTTATCCGACTTGGAAGGTTCGGCGCACCGGGAGCCTGCAGGAACTCATCCACCTGAGCGGAGACTTTCTTCAACTGCTGAACGCGATTTTCACCCAGCTCGGTGAAACCAAGTCGAATGACCTCCTGCACCGCTTCGATGGTGGCGGACTTCGTTACGACGACGAGCTTAACCTCGCTGTGGTCTCTGCCGACGCGATCACAGGCGGCGTTAATTGCCTCTTGTACAAGTTTGACTCTTGTGGAAATCTTTGTCATAGGACATTAGTAAAGGAACCATCCATGAAATCCAATCAAAAAAAGGAATGTTTAAAATAGCAGCGTGCGTACTTTTTTGCCAGCACAAAAACGCTTAGCGTACACATTTTGACGGTTTTTTTGCCGTCTTGTCGTGCAGATTCTCCTTGAGGCGTAACGTTACGGGACCTGCCCGGGGCACATACATCCTAATAGGCATAAGTACCTGACTCGCAAACCCTTACGGACGATGCCCCGATAACTTCATGTTGACAAAAAAAAAGAAAAAAAAGGTATTTTAAGCTTGCTTTTTACGGCCATAACTTGTATACTAACATAGTCGATTCGAGGAAGTTTTGGGGTGCAGGAAAACCCCTTGTATTTTTTCACGGTTCTTTCGTTTTTTGGTCGATAGTATCTTCCGGAGCAGTTCTACCGGTTGTTCTTTAAGAAACGACGAATTAAGACTGCTTCTTAGCAGTTGATAGACCTCGGCGAGGCAGTGTGGTTCACCGGTCTCCCCCCCAGCCGGTTCCACCACCTCGCCCTTTTTATGCGCGCACTTTATAAAGTCGCTCGTCCGGAGTAATAGCACTGAAAGCGGCGACATCGATTCTTCATTCCCCGCGGATCTGGACGATCACCTTCCTGCTGCGCGGCCCGTCGAATTCGCAGAAGAAAATGCCCTGCCATGTACCCAGACCAAGGGAACCGTCCTTAATGAGAATCTGCTCGCTACAGCCTACCAGCGAGCTTTTGCAGTGCGAGTCGGAATTGCCCTCGCCATGGCGGTAGCCGGCGCGACGCTGGGGCAGCAATTGTTCCAGTGTCAGAAGGATATCGTGCGGGACGGAAGGATCGGCGTTTTCGTTGATGGTGATCGCCGCGGTCGTGTGAGGGCAATAGACGATTGCATCGCCATCAGTGACACCCGACTTGCCAACAAGCGAGCCGACCTGGCTGGTGATGTCAACCATCTCGTTTCGGCTTCGTGTGCTGAGACGAAGTTCTTCCTGTACGATTTTCATTGTGTGATTATTTCAAATATTTCGTTACCACAACACCGTTCCATTTTTCCTGCGCTTAATCAACAAGTTCCCTCAATTCGGTAACAAGCGAGGGAATATCTTCCGTTGATGTGCTCCATATAACGTCCAGGTTGATTGAAAAGTAGGCATGAACAAGCCGGTTCCGCATGCCGATGATGACGGCCCATGGAATCTGCGGAGCGGAGTCTCGAAGCTCTTCGGATACCTGGCTGGCCGCCTCGCCTATGATTTCCAGCAGACGCACAAGCGAATGAACCAACTTGCGGTCATGATCCAGATCCTCGCGCGTCGAGGACTCCAAATATTGTCGGATTTCGACGGCAGCATCCAGCATATGTTGCAATCTTACTTTGTCTTCACGCTGGATATTGAAGTTTGGCATTTCGCACTACCTCGTCGCGGAAATACTGGCTCAAATCCTCGGCAGTCCGCAAATCAACCTTCCTGCCGACCATCTCCGTAAGTTCCATCTCCATCTTTACAATCGTAAAAAGGCCCGGCGTATGCTCCCGCTCAAATTCCACCAGGAGGTCGATATCGCTGTCGGGCTGCAACTCGCCGCGAATAGAAGAACCGAAAACCGACAGTTTCCTTATATGGTTCCTTTTGCAGAACCCTGCGAGTTCATCTCTGGGTATTTTTTCTTCAAGCGAATAAGCCATTTTTGCGTATCCCTGGAATAATCAAGATTAAGGTAGCCTATTTTCCTGTAATTGCAAAGAGAAACATCACATCTGCTCGACGACTTCTATGCCTAAGAGTTCGTGCAGGCCGTGCCTGATTGTTCTTGCTGTCAGATCACAGAGCAGCAGTCTTGTCGGTTTCTTGTCGGGCCCGGCGATAAGGACGGGACAATTGGTATAAAACGCGCTGAACTTCTGCGACAGATCGTAAAGATACGCCGTCAGGTAATTCGGCCTGTAGTCGGCAGTGGCGGCCTGTATGGACTCGCCGTAGCGAACAAGGCATTTGGCAAGGTCGATTTCTGCCGGCTCGGTCAGGTTCAGGATTGTGAGATTTGAAATTTCCTTATTTGTATCAATACCTCTTTTTTTGCCCTTATCCATAATTGAACATATCCGCGCGTAGGCGTACTGCATGTACGGGGCGGTATTGCCGTCCATGGCTAACATCTTATCGAAGCTGAAAACGTAATCGCTTGTGCGATTGTTGGAATAGTCGGCGTACTTGACCGCGCCGATTCCCACCGCCTTTGCAATCTCTGCTTTTTTGTTCTCGGGTAATTCGGGATTCTTTTCTTCGACGACCGACATCGCCCGTTCGATCGCCTCATCCAGCAGCTCTTTCAATTTGACGTTTTCACCCGAACGTGTTTTTAACGGTGCGCCGTCCTCACCCAAAACGCTGCCGAACGTCACGTGAACAAACTCTGTCTTCTGTGTTCTGTCTTCTGTGTTCTGTCTTATATCCCATCCGGCCATTTTCGCAACCGCAAACAGCATCTCAAAATGCAGTTTCTGCCGTGAGTCGGTAACATAGATTATTTTGTCTGCCTTATATATTTTCCCTTCGTATTCTATACCGGTTACTCGATAACGCAGGGCAGCTAAATCCGTCGTAGCATATAAATACGCACCATCGGATTTTTGAATAATAAAACCTAAATCTTTTCCTTCTTTATTCTTGAAACCCGGTGGAAAAACACAAACCGCTCCATCAGATATTCCGACTAATCCTTTTCCTTTTAATTCCTGATTTTTCATTAAATCATGGACTACATCCGACAACATATCTTTATAAAAACTCTCACCTCGAATGTTGTTTGCTGCGCTTAGAACATTCAGTTTTTCGTATATTTTATTAAAGTGTTCTTGAGACTGTCGTACTATTTGTCGCCAAAGGCCTATCCAAATTTGATCCCCTGACTGCAAGCCTACAAGCGCCTCACGTGATTCCTGGGCAAATTTTTCGTCTGTGTCAAAAAGAATGTTTGCTTCCTTATAGAATGCTTCCAGGTCTTTTAAAGGTAAATAAGGGAAAGTATCCTCATCCCCCTTTTTAATTGTTTTATCTCTTTCTCTGTTGTAAAGAGCACAAAGCATACCGAATTGTGTTCCCCAGTCGCCGATGTGGTTTTGTGGGATAACATTATGACCTAAAAATCGGAGTATATTACAAATGCAGTCGCCGATAATTGTGCTTCGCAGGTGGCCGACGTGCATTTGCTTGGCGATGTTGGGACTCGAAAAATCAACGACGATGGTTTTCGGATTAGAAACTTTATCTATACCAAATCTTTCCTGGGGGTATGGAAAAGGTCCCCCATCAGGCATGGTCTGTGGTATGCGATGACTGTAAAAATCAATAATAATCTTTTCGAGAAATTGTCTATTTAATCGAAGGTTAATAAAACCCGGTCCGGCAACCTCGGGCGGCTGGCAGATATCACTAAGGTCGAAATTCTTAACAACCTCCTCGGCCAATTTGCGAGGATTGGTCTTTAGCTGCTTGGCCAGGGCCATCACGCCGTTGGCCTGATAATCTCCGAACCTTGCATCCGTCGCCGGCCGCACGATAGCGGCGCAATCCGCCCGCCCCGTGACGGCTTTCATCGCGGCACTTATTCGTTCTTCAAGGATGTCAATGGCACTGTTCATCAAATCTTCTTTCTTAGCCACAGAGGGCACAGGGGTCTCAGGGAATTCATCTCTTCACTCTTGTCATTCCTGCGAAAGCAGGAATCCAGTCCTTTTATCGAGTTGACTCAAGTGTTCAGATTGTCGAAAAGATCGTTCCAGTCGGGATTGGATTTCTCAATTAACTCCACCTTCCATTGTCTCTTCCATTTCTTCATTTGCTTTTCTCGCGTGATAGCATCGCGGATGTCTTTGTATATCTCGAAATACACGAGGTTATGAACACCATATTTACGGGTAAAGCCTTCTGAGACATCGTTTCTGTGTTGGTGGACCCTTTTGAGCAGGTTGTTAGTCACTCCAATGTACAGTGTTCCGTTTCTTTTACTTGCAAGTATATAAACGAAATATTGTTCCATCGTTTCTGGATTCCCGCTTTCGCGGGAATGACAGCGGAGAGGAGCGGTTCAATCATCAATAGTCAATCTCTTCGCGTCTCCCCAGAGCAGTTCGAGGTCGTAATAGCCTCTGTACTCGGCGTCGAACAGGTGTATCACGACATCGACGTAGTCTAACAGAATCCATCGCCCCTGCTCGTAGCCGGCCCTGCCGAAGCGCTGTAAACCCTGGCCCCTGGCCGTCTCGGAGATTTCATCGGAGACGCTGCGCATCTGCCTGCCGCTCGTGCCGGTGGCGATTAGAAAATAATCGGTCGCCGGCGACATATCTCTCAAGTCCAGTATGGTGATATCCGTACAACGCCGCTCGGCCGCCAGTTTAGCCGCGGCCAGAGCGAACGCTTTTGCCTTCCTGTTTTGTCTCTTCACCAAGTTCTATATCCTCATCAAAAATAGAAACGGGGCAGCCTGTTCGGCCACCCCGATAGGTTACCTTGATTCTTCTGCTACGTCAATATGGCGCAGCGTTGCCTCGGATTACTGGCTGCCGAGTCCGAGCCAGCCGCTGATGATGGGGCCGAATTTGACGATCACGCCCGAGAAGACTACGCTGACCATAGTCATAAGCTTTATAAGGATGTTCAGGCTCGGTCCGGAAGTGTCCTTACAGGGGTCGCCGACGGTATCGCCGACCACCGCGGCTTTGTGGGCGTCGGAGCCCTTGCCGCCGTGGGCGCCTTTTTCGATATACTTCTTGGCGTTGTCCCATGCGCCGCCGGCGTTGTTGAGCGTGATAGCGAGGACAAAGCCGGTCGTCAGTCCGCCGACCAGCAGGCCCATCACACCCGCTACGCCCAGAAGCAGGC
The DNA here is from genome assembly GCA_043820045.1 of Planctomycetota bacterium. Lineage (GTDB taxonomy): Bacteria > Planctomycetota > Phycisphaerae > Sedimentisphaerales > Anaerobacaceae > JBDREF01. Next base: position 6,418 of record JBDREF010000073.1, read on the forward strand.
CCGTCACAACCGGAACGATAATCGCCAGCAGGGACGGCAGAAGCATTTCTCTCTGGGCACCCTTGGTGGAAATAGCAACACAGCGGGCGTAGTCCGGCTTGCCCGTGCCTTCCATGATTCCGGCGATTTCCTTGAACTGGCGGCGAACTTCGTTCACCATTGCGCCTGCTGCTCGACCGACCGCCTTCATAGTCATTGCACTGAAAACGAAGGCCATCATCGCGCCGAGGAAGATGCCGCCAATAAGCTTCGGGCTCATGATCGTGAGGTTGTAGGCCTCTACGAAATTCGCCATCGTAGCCGTCTTGACGTTAATGGCATCGGCCACACCCTCTTTGCCCGAGAACACGAGATTGCCTACCTGATAGACTCCATCGGCACTTTCATTGGCCAGCCGGCCGATCCAGATGCGGATCTCTTCGATATAGGCGGCCAGAAGGGCCATGGCGGTCAGGGCCGCCGAGCCGATGGCGAAGCCTTTGCCGGTGGCCGCTGTCGTATTGCCCAGCGAGTCGAGGGCATCGGTTCGTTTCCTGACTTCCGGTCCGAGACCGCTCATCTCGGCGTTGCCGCCGGCATTGTCGGCGATGGGGCCGTATGCATCGGTCGCTAAGGTGATACCCAGCGTGGCTAACATGCCCACGGCGGCAAAGCCAATGCCGTAAAGGCCCATGGATATATTTGTGAAACCGCCCGCAAAGCCGAATGCACAGAGAATGCCGATCACGATAGTGATGACCGGCAGGCCCGCTGAGTACATGCCCGTGGCAAGGCCGTCGATGATTGTCGTCGCCGGTCCCATGTTGGCCTGATTGGCGATGCCCCTTGTCGGGCCGTATTCGTCGGAAGTATAGTACTCGGTGAATTGCCCTATCATAACGCCGGCCACCAAACCTGAAATGACCGAGCCGAAGATGCCCCAGGTAATCCAGTGGAGGGCCGCCAGGGCCGCAACGGCTGCGATGATCAGAACGGAACTGCCAAGTGTACCGATCAGCAGGGCTCTCAAGAGGTTCTTCTGAGTGGCGTCCTCCTTGCACCGGACCATGAAGATCCCGGCGATGGAAAGCAGAATGCCGAGGCCGGCGACAATCATAGGCGCCAGTACGGCTTTCAGCGGAGTCACGCCTTCCGGCAGAGTCCCCAGCGTCAGCGCCGCACCCAGAGCCGCGGTCGCAAGAATCGAGCCGCAGTAGCTTTCGTACAAATCGGCTCCCATACCGGCTACGTCACCGACGTTGTCGCCGACGTTGTCGGCTATGGTCGCCGGGTTTCTCGGATCGTCTTCCGGAATGCCCGCCTCGACCTTGCCGACCAGGTCCGCTCCAACATCTGCGGCCTTCGTGTAGATACCGCCGCCGACACGAGCAAACAGGGCCTGGGTCGAAGCGCCCATGCCGAACGTAATCATGGTAGTTGTGATTTCCACGAGCTTATGTTCGACTTCCATCCCCGGCTTGACGAGCGTCAGCCCCCAGAGTGTCAGTCCGTTGGCCATGTTGTTGGCCGTATAGACGACCTTATCCAGGATAAGATACCACATTGAGATGTCGAACAGGCCAAAGCCCACGACGACCAGCCCCATCACCGCACCTGAGCGGAAGGCGACCTGCAGGCCGCTGTTCAAGCTCTTGCTGGCCCCCTGAGCGGTCCTTGCCGAGGCATTGGTAGCTGTCTTCATCCCCAGAAATCCGCACAAGCCGCTGAAGAAACCGCCTGTAAGGAAGGCCACCGGCACAAACGGGTTCTGTACGCCTTTATAGGCAAGAAAGGCAAAAATTCCCAACAGTACGACGAAAACCAGGGTCACGACGAGGTACTGCCTGAAAAGATATGCGTAGGCGCCTTCGCGAACGTACCTGGCAATTTCTATCATCTTCGGAGTACCTTCGGGGGCCTCCATCATCTTCTTGTAGAAATAGAAGGCGAAGCCCAAGGCCAGCAATGACGTTATTGGCGCAATCCACCATGCCCATGGGGTGCCGGATTGGCCGGCCGCCGAACCTTCCGAAGCCATAGCCGCCGAGCTGAAGGCCAGAAGCGGTACCGACAGTGCGACGATATCCTTGATTTTCTTCACTTCTTTCACTCCTTTCGAATCTGAATACAGTTTCTACGCGAACAAACAAGAACGAGAATGCACGAGTTTACTGAAATTCAATCCATTTTCAACTGTTTTCGTCTCAAGTCTGAGAATTCTGCCCCAAATATTTCTTAGCTCGAAGTGAAAGTCCGCAGACTCCTTTCTGTTGTGCGGAATGAATGTTTCTCAGCTACCAGTAGTACTAAGATAAATGATGATGCCGGTTAGGATCAAAATGCAGACCACACAAACACTTATCGCAGCGATGAATATCCATATGAAACGCTTGTTCTGCCTGGAAACGATGTACTTGAGGTACCTGTCGCTGGCGGCGAAAGTCTTGCTCATCTGGACGATTCCGTCGGTCTGGCTGACCGTGCTCTGGTTCAATCTGTCCAGCGCCTCGTTAAAATTATTGAGGCCCTCGGTCATCTGGACATCGATGTCGGCGGCGGCGGCAAGCTGATGGTCGATATTGACCAGTGCGTCGGTCTGCTTGGCCGTCTCGTTGGGGATTTTTTCGACGGCATCGATGAACTGCTCGTTCTTGGCGTTGGATGATTTCAACTGCTCCATCAACTGCTCGGTTATCCGTTTCTGATTCTCGACGACTTCGGGAAAGCTCTCGAGAAGGGAAGGCAGTTGCTCGATCCGGCTCATCAGCTCTTCGTGCCGGGTGGCCTGGCGGTCCAAATGCTCGTTGATGCCCTGCAATTGTCCGATAAGTTTCTCGAAGCCTTCCTGGAGCTTATCGAGCGATTCGGACCTGTCTATCTGCGGGACCGCTCTGACGACCACCTCGCCGCCGCCGGCCCCGGCTTGCGGAGTTTGTGCGGCTGTCGGCTCTGTGGACTCGTCGTCCTCCTGGGCGATGAGGCCGTCTTCGCCTATCTCCGGGTGATGGGGCATTGGCGCAAAGGGATTGTGTACGCGCAGCCATCTATTTGTCTGACCCAAGAAACCCTTCAGAGTCATCTCAAAGCTCCCAATCGGATTTATGCAAACTGTACCTCGCTCCATATTAAATGGTCCGCCCGCCGCGAGTTCAAGTTATTTTTGTCATAATTATCGGTGTAAACGGGCCCGGCGGGAGAATCCATCGGAGCAAATCTCAAACCATTTGCATACCGGCCGCGGATTTAGTAACCTGACATAGTCGGCCGTTCTGGTCAGGTTACCGCGAGAAATACCCTTGGAGGGAAAGGAAATATGTTCGAGCGAGGTAAATCAAGAAAACTGAGGGGCGTGGAGATTCTGGTTGTAGTGTCTTTGTGTCTGTTTCTTCTGGCCATCATCGGGCCTGTATCCAAAAGATGCCGCGCCTTTGCCTGGCGCACCAAATGCGGCAATAATCTGTCAGTGATCGGAAAAGGCACGCTGGCTTATGCTAATGACCACGACGGTGAATTGCCACGTTCTGGAGGTGGAAACACCGTTTTAGCTCCAAGCATACCCGACTGGCTGGCTACCGATAGAAGTGGTGCTTATGGTTTACAGCCCGATGGCAGTCGCGGCCAGGGAAGTATCTCATCCTGTTTCTATCTCTTGGTTAAATATCAGGCTGTCACGCCTGGAAGATTCGTCTGCCCCGCTGACGCCGGAACCACTGAGTTTAATCCCGACGATGAAGCCGCGGGTGACAGAGAACTTGTTCATCTGTGGGACTTTGGGCCTTTCGGAGGTAAGCATTGCAGCTACTCCTATCATGTGCCCTTTGGCCTGTACGCGCTGACTACGTCAAACGAGCCCGGCATGGCTGTGGCTGCAGACAGGAGCCCGTGGAGAGCCTCTCCTGATGTGCCGGTAAAAGAGCTGCGCTTATCTGATCGCCATGGCGACAGAGAAACTGAGAAGGCATGGAATTCTATTACTCACCAGGAGAATGGTCAGAACGTCCTATTTCTGGACGGCCACGTAGCATTCGAGCGAAATCCGTTCTGTGGCGTCAACAATGACAACATCTACACTTTCTGGGACGGCGGAGACATACGACGAGGTGGCCTGCCCAATCTCTCAAGTAGACCTCAGAGCAGAACGGATTCATTGCTGGTACATGATCACCCACGCCCTCCCCACAACCCACCTCCGCCTATGCGCGACGGTGACTTATGATCGGCGAGCTAAACAAACAGATGGAACTGCAGTTCTGCAAGCCAACGGGAGCTGAGAGCAGAAGAAGACCAGGTTAATGAAGGAATATTGGATGATGGCTATTGTCATACTTTGTTGCATGTCCCCGGCGTTATTGTTCCAGAGAATTCCTGTTTTGCGACTCGCCGTTTTCCAATTTGTTTATTCCCATTCCGGTGGAAATCGGGTATAAGGGCGAGCTATGAAACTTGCCACTTACTCGAAAGATGAGTCGGTGTCGTGCGCGATACTGACGGACCGTGGGCTGATCGATATCGTATCGGCCTGGGAAGGCTCTGACCCGCCGCGAAGCGTGAAGGAGATTCTTGAGCGAGGCCCGGACTGCCTGGCAAAACTCGCCGCCCTTGAGAAATCCGCGGACGTCTCAATCGGCCTCGATTCGGCCAGGCTGCTGGCGCCGATACCGCGGCCGGGCAAAATCCTTGCGCTGGCGGGAAATTACGTCGAGCATATCAAGGAGGCCGGCCTTAAGCTCGGGCTCTCGGATTCGCCGCGCGTCACGACGGTACCGCGGCCGTTCATCATGCCCGATACGGCGGTGGCGAATCCCGGCGACGAGATTCCCTGGCCGCTCTATAGCGAGACGGTCGATTACGAGCTTGAGCTGGCGGTGGTGATCGGCCGTAAAGCCAAAGCCGTCACGATTGCCAAGGCCCCGAGATAATCGCCGGCTATACCATTGTCAACGACGTCTCGGCCCGCACCGTGACGTTCGTCAAGAACAGGGCCAAGCGTCCGTGGGACGAATTTTACGACTGGCTTAACGGCAAATGGTCCGATGGCTTCTGCCCGATGGGGCCGTACCTGCTGACCGCCGACGAAATCGAAGATGTGCAGAATCTCGATATGAAGCTGACCGTCAACGGCGATGTCCGCCAGAACGCCAACAGCTCGCAGATGATTCATACGGTAGCGCAGATAGTCTCGTTCCTGAGCCACCTGATGAC
>JBDREF010000074.1:0-4157 GCA_043820045.1 Planctomycetota bacterium
AAAGTGCATTTTCATGTCATTGCGAGCGATTCGTAGAATCGCGCGGCAATCTCAGGCATTACAATCGTAGAATCGCGCGGCAATCTCAGGCCTTACAATCGTAGGGTGGGCAAATGCCTTTTTTGCCCACGCGGAACCTGAAAAGAGGTATTATAGCATTCTTTGCGGCCGAAGGCAACTTGTGTTAGACGAGTGCGAAATCGCACAGAATCGAATCGGCAATTCCAAGCGCCTGGCGTGTGAGGAAAACCCGCCCGCTGTCTTTCTCAATCAGCCCCCGCTGCTGATACGTCCGAATCGGCTCTGCAAACAGTTGCATCAGGTCGAAACCGGTCCGGCTCTTGAATTCCGCCAAATCGATCCCGCTACGGCGGCGAAGATTCAGTACGGCCGTTTCGCAGGCCTGCTCGCGTGCGGCCAGCGTTTCACTCGACTCAGCCGCACTTTTGCCGTCTGTGACCGCCCGGACATAGGCGTCGATGTCCGCAACGTTCGTACTCCTTGTGCCGTTCAGGTACGAAGCAGCACCGGGGCCGATGCCGATGTAGCTGCCGTTTGCCCAGCAGTTAAGATTGTGCCTGCACTCGAAGCCGGACCGGGCGAAATTCGATATTTCGTACTGGTCCAGACCTGCGAATGCCAGCTCGTCGATGGCCAGCTCGTACATCGCCCGGTCGGTGTCCTCATCGACGGGTTCTACCAGCCCGGCCGCAGCATCCTTTGCCAGCGAAGTTCCATCTTCATAAGTGAGGCTGTAAGCGCTTATGTGGTCCGCCGCCAATGCGATGGCCGCCCGGAGATTGTGTTTCCATGAATCCAGGCCGGAGCCCGGAATAGCGAAAATCAAATCCAAGCTGATGTTTTCGAAGCCAGCTATCCTGGCCTGCCGGACCGCCTCGCCTATGCAATCTACGCCGCAGCCTCTGCCTAAGAAATCCAGCTCCCGCTGAATAAAAGACTGTGCTCCGACGGAAAGCCGATTGACGCCTGCTCTTCGCAGCCCGCCGAGCAGTTCCATATCTGCCTGGCCCGGATTGATCTCGACGGTGAATTCCCTCGCCGCCGGGCAAAGCTGCGCAGCATGGCGGACAAGCCGGAGCAGATGTTCCGGCTTCAGCGAGCTGGGGCTTCCTCCGCCGATGTAGATGGTGCTTACGCAATCGCCCGGCTCGTACCGGTCCATCTCGGCAATCATAGCTGAGATTACGGCCTGTGCATCGTGGTTTTCAATCGGCTCGGAGTAAAAACCGCAGTAGCGGCACTTGGCCCGGCAGAAAGGAACGTGGACGTACAGACCAGCGTCCGAAGCAGGTTTTGAATCACAGTTACCGAACATCTTTCCTGATCTTGCCAAGCGGTAGACAATCCTGGTATTCTGTTAAAGCTCAGATAAGGAACTTGTCATTGCGAGGCCATCGCAGATGGCCGCGGCAATCTCAACCGTTCGGTTGCGTAAAACGTTGAGATTGCTTCGCTTTGCTCGCAATGACATGCTCACGGTTTTTGTCCCGACAGAATACTAAAACTTTTCCATCAGCTCGGCGTTGTCGACCCACATGACAAAGAACGGCGAAAACTCCTCCCCGCGTTTCTGGACATAAATCAAAAACGGCCGGTCAAAGTAAAGATGTCTTGGCTGCTCTATTTGGATCGGTGGTGCAGCAGCGCCGCCACCACCCATGACGGCTTGCGACTTCAAGATCACACCGGTCCGGCTCAGCGAGAAGTGCACCATTTGCCTTGCCTCAAAGATGAGATAGCCCAATTCCCGCCGTTTTGGGTTTGCGAGAGACTTGTCTTCAAGTTCTTTGAAATGATGCGTCAGCTTATATAAGACATCCGGTACAATCAGGCTGTCGATGGGCCGCAGCTCGCGAAGCACATTGTAATACTGGTCTTGTTTGAATTCAGCGATGTACTTCTGTACCTGAGCCAACGTTTCGCCAAGCGTCTCGCCGCGAGGCACGCGGGCCAAGACTACCTGGTAAGGATCCGTGTGCCTGCACAAATCGACCGAGAACTCCGCCGCACCTCCACGTTGACCGAATTTGTAGTGAAGGATCTCAACCTGCTTGCTCACATTCTCAGAATTCGGGTCTCTTCCTTGGGAGGATTCACGGAAAGATGTTACATCGGTACGGCTGCCTTTGGAGTCTTGAAAGGGGAAACTCTGATTGTTTGTATAGAATGGATATTTGAATCCGGCGTCCAAACTCAGGAATGAATAGGCAACGGATGCTTTCGGGAGTTTTCTGTAACGGTCGTCGAACGTGGGGCGGGGCTCTGAGGGGAATCGCCTCGCCATCTCGTTCTGGATTTGCTCAATGATCCCGTCTTCTACAAAGCCGGCCGCCGTATAGAACGAGTCTGCCTCGATGTTATCAGGAGAGAACTCGCCTTTGTTAAGGCGGCTGGCAAGTTCTTCAGCGTCTATAAGCTGCACCGGTTCTCCGATGATGTCATTTTTGAACTTGTCCCACGCCATCTGGAACGTGCCGCACCAGATGACGTTCTTGTTTTTCGGTATTGCACTGTCCAGAGTAGGGACGACTGACGTCTCCTTGAGGTCGGCGGAATTTAAGTTTCTGGGTTGCCTTACGGTAGTCGCTCTGTACGTTGGCGGCTCATTTACCAAAAACGAATCGTTCCTGTCGGCGGGCAAACTTACAATAGTAGGAAGGGCGCCACGTCGTATGTCTCCGCCGTCCCAGGATGTGTAAATATTGTCATCGTTGATGCCGCAGAATGAGTGGTCCTCGGAGCTCACGTGGCCGTCTACGAACAGGACATTCTGACCTTCATCGTCGTGGGAGGTTGAATTGCTGGCTTTTACGGCTTCTCTGCCGCCGTCAGGATTAGATAAGCCTATATCTTTAACTTTGCCAGTACGCGATCCGAGCCAAGGATTGCGGTCGGCAGCTACTGCCAACTTGGGCTCGCTTGATGTGGTCAAATGATATAGGCTGAAGGGCAGGTGATACGAATAACTGCAATGGTCAGGCGGCTCGGGTCCGAAATCCCACAGATCAATGAGTTCCCTGTCGCCTACGCTGTAGTCGGCGGGATTGAACGTCGTAGTCCCGGCATCACCCGGGCAGACGAAGGTCTTCGGGTTTACATCCATGTATTTGACCAGCAGATAGAAACAGGACGAGATAGAACCCATGCCGCCGCTGCTGTCGGCAGCCAGGCCGTAGGCGAGGTATCGATTGGGAGCCTGCCAGTGTAGTATTCTCGTACTCCACGTACTATTTCTGCCACCGGAGCGCGGAAATTGCCCGTCGTAGTCGTTGGCATATATCACCATCGCCTTGCCGATGGTTGAGAGGTTCTTCATGCACTGGGTGCGGTCGGCGTCAAAACGCGACTTCTGCGACGCAGGCCCCGCGATAGCCAGCACAAACAGGCACACAAACGCCACGACCAGAACCTCTACGGCCGTCAACTTTTTCGCTTTCTCTCGCCTGGACATTTTCAGTCCCTCCATTGGATTGGAGTTTCACGCCGCGTTTCTCGCACTACGGCCGGGAAACTCTCGCTCTAATTTAGAACGCAACACTAATCGGGGAGACAAGATTTGAACTTGCGACCTCTGCGTCCCGAACGCAGCGCTCTAGCCAAGCTGAGCTACTCCCCGGTAAAACCAGACAAGTAATATAACACATCGTCCGGCTGAATTCAATCCATAAATAATAAACGACCGCTGGTAAATGTCAATAATGATTCTGGATATGCGACCTTCCCTAAGGGACGCTTTAGCCAAGCTCCGGTAGGATGGGCTTTAGCCCATGCTGAATGATGTTTCGGTCATAGGTTGCTATCCGTAGGTATAAAAAGGTCAATATGATACATAATTGGCGGCATTTGTAGGGTGGGCAAATGCCGTTTTTGCCCACGCGGATTATGCTAACGTGCAATCATCCGGAATCCGCGTGTGCAACAAGTTTCACACCCTACGGCTTAAAAGACGCTATAAGGCCTGTCACAAGTACAACGAGGATTTGTCATTCCTGCGTAGGCAGGAATCCAGAAAAAGTGTACGGTCATGGACCCCCGCTTTGGCGGGGGTGACAGACCGGGGGGATGCGGCGGATTGCAAGCTACAATAAATTTACCGGGTCGATATCTATTGCGATTTTTACGGCCGGGCGGATGGG
>JBDREF010000075.1:0-2381 GCA_043820045.1 Planctomycetota bacterium
ATAAACAAATTGCAGAACCAACTCTTCCTGGCCAAGAGCGGACTTGTCGAAATAGCAATCCAGGCGGACATTCGTGGCCTGCCCCTTTGTCAGCACAGGAAGATCCTGGCCTATGAGCTCCGTCTTGGGTTTCACGATCGCCACGCGTTCAATACGGATGTCCTCCACATTGGGATTCAGCATCTCCATCCGCAAGGAAATTAACCTTTGTACGTAGACTACTGCCTTACCCGTCGGGGTATCGATTCGCTGATCCAGAAACCGCGCTGCCGGTGCTTTCCAGGCTGCCTTTGTTGCCTTAAAAAAAGCCACCGGCACTATCACCTCTTCCGGCGTAGCGCCGCCGTGGGTATATCTTTTTCCTGAGCCGCCGGCACGAACCGTACTATGTCCGCGGGGAATAAAGAAGACACTGTCACTTTTTATGAAGGGAGGAACAAAGCGGTATCCCAAGGCCCAGAGGTTCTCCGGCACCGTATCGGCCAGGTCTTTCCCGATCATGGCAAAGCGGCGCTTTTCGTCGGTAAAGAGTTTGCTGACGATCTTTGATTCGAATGATTGCTTCTCACTATCCAGAATATAGCAGGCGCCGTGGTCCGTGAGAACGTAGAGCCCGAAAGACTCCCGTTGCTCCGGCCGGCGTTCCAGCATCGCTGAAATCATCTCACCGACCCGCATAAACAGGCGATACAGTTCCCGATCATGAGTCTCACCCTTTGTTTCCGAGTCTCCATGAAGGATCTCGTCACTGGCCAATAAATTGAGGAGAACAACGGCAGGCTCTATGGGCGCAATGAAGTCGGATAGCATTTTCAGGCTCGATAAATAGACAACCTTTTTACCGGCCCAGTCATTGGTCGCCCGTTCCTGCAGGATCGCCTCATAGGACTTCTGTGTCGTACCCCAATCACCGCTGACAAGCACCGGCTTGACAAATTCCGTATCAGTGGGCAGAGGGGCAAATCGATACTCCAGGAGGTGACGATGGAAACCGGCTTTCCGCAAGGCCTCCTCAAACATCGGCCAGAACGTCACGGGAAGTCCGTCGGCCAGGAGAACAAGGGAGAGCGTTTCTGCTTGGATAGAATCATGAAAAGTACCGAGGGCATGTACTAAACTGGTGTCGGCATTCTGGTGAATGGTCTCATAATTCCCAACATACCAGTCACTGAAAGACCGAACCATATTTTCCAGCTCTGCATCATCATGGCCTTTTTTTGTCTGCCAGTTTCGGTAGGGCAAATAGGCATTTACCGCCCAGGAGGCCCATGCAGATGGACTATTGAGCGAATCTTTTTCCGGCAAGAGCGGTCTCTCCGGCATCACCAAATAATCGAGAGTTGTCAATTCGACAGCATCCAAACCCAGGCATTGACGAAATTTATCTTTCACGAGAGCAATGTCTTCCCGGGCAGGTGCGAAGAGGCCGGCAGACAGAAGACTTTTAACCATTCTGAATTCAATTATCAGGCGACCGGATGTGCATTGAACCGCTTTCTGGAATTCAGTACTTGAATCAACATCAGGACCAATATCCTTAAAGAACATTTCAATTTGTGTCGTTGCTTCTTCAATGCCCTTAGGTTCCGACGGAATAGCTTTTAACACATCCGCAGGTATGCCCCGCAAAAAGATCGCCTGCTGCAAAGGCACGACATATTCAAGCAGTTTAGCCGGATAACCGGACAGAAGAGCCCACAGGCTCAGATCCCGCCATAGGTCCTCCGGATTGCTGATGAGAAGAGGTATCAACGCTTTTTCCCAATTCTGATCGGCATGCAGCGTCCAGACTTGACCTTGTTCCAGGAGACAATTTGAAAGCAGGGGGTAATTTTCAAACAGTTCTTTTGTTTCCTGACGGCAGAGAGCAAGCAACACCTCAGCAATACGATTCCGATCCAGCCGATCTCCGCGAAACACCGAACCCAAGAAATGCCCCAGGAGCGCTTCGGCGAATCGGCAGGGCTGTTCGTTCTTCACCGCCAGATCAAGAAGCTTCAGCGAGACAACATCTTCATCCATCACCCAATCGGGAACCGTAACGCCCCAGGTATCGGATAGGACAAGACGCGCTGTTTTTTCTGAAAAGTGGCATGGCAATTGGGTCTGTTCACAGAAATTTTGCAGCCAGGTGTAAATATAATGTTTACGAACCCAGATCTTCAGGGGCGTTTTTTTAGAAGCGCTTGCTGTCAGGGCGTGGCATGCCCTCACATAATCGGCATCTTTCTCGGCTAATAAAACGTCTTCCGGAAGACGATATGCATAATCCCCAATATAGCTGACTTCGAAGCTCATTATTTACCCTTTTCATCGAAGAGTTCTTGAATGGCCGCTTCAAGCTTTTTCCCCGCTTCTTTCGTCAATATCCCCCGCGCAGC
>JBDREF010000076.1:0-22020 GCA_043820045.1 Planctomycetota bacterium
GATCATGATTTTTCTCTCGGCCTATGTGCTGCTTATCCCGGCGGGGATGCTCGTTCGCAGCCTGCGGGACCCTTGCCTGTATAGTGGTAGTCAGTTGCGCTGTGCATTCCGCTGGCACAGGGCACTCTCACCCAGGTACGAGAGATGGGCCCGCCGGCGTGTTGAGTCCGGGGCTGCAACAACGCTCAGTACCAAGGATATAACCGGGACAGAATGGCCCGTGTTCGGGTCGGTGTTCTATCTGTGGGCGACCGAGGCATTGCAGGAAGCACACTATATGAAGCCCACGCTGGCACCTTCCTCGCCGCGAAGCTACGCGCGCGGGGCTATAGCCGCCGCCGCAGCGCTGATTGCCGATCCCAATCATGCAAGCTGGGTCAGAGAACACTGGGGCGACGACTACCTGACGAAGGGAAATCTGTTCTACAGGATGCTGCTGATCAGCGGGCTGACCAGCTATCAGAAGCTGCTTGGCGACAGGAAGTACGAGGACCTCCTGCGCAGCCAGGTCGAGTCGCTTGCGAGCGAACTCGACCAGTCGCCGTACGGACTCTTGGACGATTATCCGGGCCAATGCTACCCCGTGGACGTCCTGCCTGCGATTGCCGCAATCCGGCGGGCCGATGCGGTACTTGGCACCAACCACTCGGAGTTTGCCGCCCGTGCGATTCGCGGATTCGAAGGGACGCGTCTCGATGAGAATACGGGCCTGCCCGCGTATCTCGTTGACTCGAAAACGGGCCAGGCCAAAGACAGCGCTCGCGGCGTCGGGCTGTCGTTCATGCTCATCTGGGCGCCGCAGTTGTGGCCGGAAACCGCCCGGGACTGGTACACCAAATACGAAGAGCAGTTCTGGCAGCAGGGACGATGGTTCGCCGGCTTCCGGGAATACCCGAAGGGAATCGACGTCGGAAGATTCGCATTCCGCGAGGTCGATGCCGGCCCGGTCATAGGCGGATACGGGACGGCGGCATGTGCCTTCGGTATCGGAGCGGCACGGGCCATGGGACGGCCAGACCACGCATATCCGCTTGCGGCACAGGCAATCGTCGCCTCATGGCCGCTTCCGGATGGGACGCTGTTGGGGCCGCGTATATTGTCGAACTTCTCCGATGCCCCGTTTCTGGGCGAGGCCGCCCTGCTCTTTGCGCTCACGCGCAAGCCCATCGAAATACCCAAAGTGATCGATCGCGGCAAACTGCCCTGGTCGGTGTATGCAGGCATTCTTCTGGGCATATGCCTTGGAACCTTCGAAATCCTTGCCACAGTTCTTAAGACGAGGCGCTGGCACAAACGCCGGGCCGAACTGAATGTCCCCGCCGCCGCCGTGCAAGTATCGGCGTGGTCGGTGCTGATAATCGCCGCCGTGCTCACCTGGACCATGTTGAGCGTCTGGGTCGGATTGATAATCCTTCTGACAGCTCAGTTGATACCTTTTCGGGCAAAGGCACAGCCTAAGAGTACCGAGCCGGGCAATCAGACAGGATAAACCCACGGCTTTCGGTACGTGCGGCTAAGCAGTTTGTTTGCCTCGGGGTCGCCGACGATTACTTCCTTCTCGCCGTCCCATTCGACGCTCCTGCCGATCTTCAGCGAAAGCATACCCAACAGGCTCATATTTGTCGAACGGTGGATCAACTCGATATCGCAGACCGGGCGCGACCCCGTCTTGATGGCCTTGAGAAAGTCAACCCACAGCTCAAGGATGTTCTGGCTGTCCGGCTGGTTTAACTTGGGCTCTTCGTGAATGACGTTCTGCCCTCTGCCGGCCGGATAGAATGTCCAGCCCTGCTGCCAGCCCATGTGGAAGGTGCCCTTGGTGCCGTAGAAATAGCAGCCGACGTTCTCGCCCTTCTCGGCGTTATTGCCGGCGAATTGGCGGTGCTCCCAAACCGCCGTGAAGTTCTCGAATTCGAAGCTGGCGACCTGATGGTCGGGCGTGTCGGTGGTCTGGCCCTCGGGACCGTTGACCGGAGGGCCTTTGATGGGACGGCCTCCCGTGGAGAAGACATGTTTGGGATACTTCTCATCAGTCCACCAGAGAATCTGGTCCAGCCAGTGTACTCCCCAGTCGCCCAATGTGCCGTTGCCATAATCGAGGAACTGGCGGAAGCCCTTGGGATGAATCTTCGTGTTAAAGGGACGCAACGGCCCCGGCCCGCACCACATATCCCAGTCGAGCCCTTCGGGCGGTTCCTGATTGGGTCTCGGCTCTTCAGGACCGCCCCCGTAGTGAACGAACGCCCTAATCATGGCGATCTTGCCGGCTCCGCCTTCCTTGAGGAACTTCATGCCCGAGACATTGTGCGGCGATATCCGCCGGTGCGTGCCGACCTGAACGACCCGGTCAGCGGCGCGAGCGGCTTTTACCATAGCGCAACCTTCCTTGACGGTATGACTGATGGGTTTTTCCACGTAAACGTGGGCGCCGGCCCGCACTGCGGCGATGGTAATCAGCGGATGCCAGTGGTCGGGCGTAGCCACGATGGCAATCTGCGGCTTCTCGGCGTCCAGAAGCTCTCGATAGTCTTTGTACTTTTTGGGTTTGTCGCCGCTTAGCTTTTCTATTTCCGCGGCGGCCGGGTTCAACTGATTGGTGTCAACATCGCACATGGCGACTATTGAGCACTCGCCCGACTGAAGCGCCGCCCGGGCGATGTTCATGCCCCACCAGCCGCTGCCGATAAGGGCGGTACGATACTTCCTGCCGCTGCCGGCTCGTAATATGGTCGGGGCCGCCAGAACGAGCCCGGATGCCACTGATTGCTTGAGAAAAGTACGACGGTTTATGACCATGATATGTCTCCTTTCTTGCCTTTGAAGGACCCCGGAATAACCGGTTCCCACTGATAAAGGAAGCTCTGCGGGGACCGCCGCCTCCTGGCGTCAAATCTAACAATCCGCCCCCACAAGTCAAACGAAAAAACCGGCTTCATCCGGCATTAAGCGGCCGGATTGGCAAAATCTGTTGGCGTCGGGAATCCACCTCGGGTATCATACAGGCTCGTACTTCCTCAGGAAAAGAGGTAGCATATGACCAAAACCGTCAGATGTATGATACTGCTGTTGTTTGTAGGCCTGCCGGGCTCGCTGTCTGTGTTTGGTCCCGATGACTGTCTGGGCAAAGAATATCCTTATCGCTGGGTTTATGTTTCCAGGTCGCTGCGCAGCGATACGGATGTGGTGGATATTAAGGGCATAGTCAAGACGGCGGCCGAGTCGGGACTGAACGGAATGGTTCTGGCCGCAGGGCTCGACAGGCTCGACCGCCAGGGCGACGATTATTTCGCAAGGCTCGTGCAGATAAGACAAATCTGCAAACAGCACAACATCGAGATAATCCCGATAATCTTCTCCGTCGGATACGGCGGTTCCGTCCTTGCCGAGGATATGAACCTGGCGGCGGGACTGCCCGTCAACGACGCCCTTTTCGTCGTGGAGAACGACCGGGCCTGCTTCGTCCCGGATTCGCCTGTCAAAATCGCGAACCCGGGATTCGAATCGTACGAAGGCAACCGCTTTACGGGATACGCATTCCACGACAGACCCGGTGAAGTCTCGTTCGTTGACAGAGAAGTCTTCGCAAGCGGCCAGACGTCCCTGCGATTCGAAAACTTCGAAAAGTACGAGTACGGCCACGCAAGAATAATGCAGGAGATTGATGTCTATCCGCATAGATGCTACAAGTTAAGCTGCCTTGTCAAAACGGAGTCAATCGAGCCCGAAGGCACCTTTCGCGCAAGCGTCCTGAGCACCGACGGACGCGACCTTGCCCCCTGGGACCCGAGAGTCCCGGCTACGACCGACTGGCGCAAGGTCGAAATGGGTTTCAACAGCCTCGACTACGACAAGGTCAGGATATACGTGGGGGTATGGGGCGGCAAGGCGGGCCGGTTCTGGATCGATGACCTTGAAGTCGAAGAGGTAGGCCTCTTAAATGTGCTGAGGCGACCCGGAACGCCGGTTACTGTGCGAAACGAAAGTACGGGCGCGCTGTACAAGGAGAACAACGATTATGCCCCGATAGCGGACCCGAAGCTGAACTTCAGATTCGACCATGATCCGCCGTCGATAGAGATACAGCCTTCAGGCTCAATCAGCAATGGCGAGCGGCTGAGAGTAAATTACTACCACGGGATGGCGATAAACAGAGGGCAGGTTACGGCCTGCATGTCCGAGCCGAAAGTCTATGAAATCTGGAACAGGCAGCTCAAGCTCCTGCACGAGCATCTCGCGCCGAACAAGTACCTGCTGAGCATGGACGAGATAAGGGCCGGAGGCTCATGCCAGGCGTGCAAAAACCGCGGACTTTCGATGGGGCAGATATTAGGCGAGTGCATAACCGAACAGGCTCGGATGATACGCGACGTAAACCCGGACGCCGAGGTTCTGGTATGGTCGGATATGCTCGACCCGAATCACAATGCCCATGCAGATTATTATCTTGTTGACGGCGACTTTGCCGGGTCGTGGAACTACATCCCGAAGGACCTCGTCATTGCCTGCTGGTACTACAACAAGCGGCAGGAGAGTCTCGATTTCTTCTCGTCGCTGGGCTTTCGGACCTTCGCCGGAGCGTACTATGACGGCGATACACTTGAGAATCCCAGAGGCTGGCTTGAGGTCCTGGACCGAACACCCGGGGCCAGCGGAATCATGTACACGACATGGAGAAACAAGTACGACCTTCTGGCGCCGTTCGGGAATCTCGTGACCGCCCGGTAGAATTGAAATATGAAGATATCGGCACTTGCCTTGTACAGACCTTAAAAGGAATTGATTCAAGGAGTCTTGACAATGAAACTTACCCGTATTTTCTTTCTAATCGGCGTCGTTGGCGGTGCAGCCGTACAGGCGGCCGATGAGGGATTCGTGCCCCTGTTCAACGGCAGGAATCTCGACGGCTGGGTAAACGTTAACTGCGCGCCAGAGACCTGGACCGTGCGCGACGGCATAATCTTCTGCACGGGAATTCCAACAGGCGTGCTGAGAACCGAAAAGCAATACGAAAACTACATATTGGAATTAGAGTGGCGCCACATGAAAAAAGGCGGCAACGCCGGCCTCTTCATTCACTCCGACGCCATAACCGCTGTGGGCCAGCCTTTCACACGCTCGATTGAGTTGCAGATAATGGACGGCAACGCGGGTGATATGTTCTCCATCCACGGCGCGACGATGACGCCTGACAAGCCTCATCCGAAAGGCTGGATCCGGGCGCTTCCCGCCGAGAACCGGATGAACCCGACCGGCCAGTGGAACCATTACCGCGTTGAAAGCCGAAACGGGACGGCCACTCTTGCTGTGAACGGTAAAGTTGTCACCCGGGGCTTGCACCTGAATCCGCGTAAAGGTTATATCTGCCTCGAATCCGAAGGCAGCGAAGCACATTTTCGCAACATTCGTATTCGCGAGCTGCCCGGCTCCGACCCGCCCGCCGATGTGGTCGCGCAAGAAGATCAGGGTTTCCGCAGCCTTTACAACGGACTCGACCTTCGCGGCTTCAGGCAGGTCCAAGGCAATGAGAATCACTGGCGTGCGAGGGACTGGATTCTGGACTACGACGGCAAGAGCGAGGCGGAAGACAAGAACTTATGGACGCAGGAGGAGTTCGGCGATTTCATCCTGATCGTTGACTGGCGTCTGCCGGATGAGCCAAAGATCGACAATGTCCCCGTGGTCCTGCCGGACGGCTCCGAGGCCACCGATGCCGACGGCCGGCCGTTGACCGTCGCCGTGATGGACGCTGGAGACAGCGGTATCTACCTGCGCGGCACGTCGAAGAGCCAGCTTAATATCTGGAACTGGCCGGTCGGGTCGGGCGAAATCTGGGGATATCGTAAGGATAATAATATGCCGGCACAAGTGCGACGAGGCGCAACGCCGATTCTCAATGCGGACAACCCCGTCGGACGATGGAACCGCTTCGAGATCACCGCAATCGGCGAGAAGGTCACTATCGCGGTAAATGGAAAAACGGTGATTCGCGAGGCCCGGCTTCCAGGACTGCCCGAACGCGGACCCATCGCACTTCAGCACCATGGCGATCACGTGCAGTTTGCAAATATCTACATAAAGAAACTCAATTGACCAAGGGAGGACTTATGAACCGCATCGTTTTGGCATTATGTCTATTAGCTGTTTTTGCTGTGACAGGAGCCGGCGCTTCGGCCAGCGAACAAATCTTTCGTCTCGGAATAATCGGCCTGGACACGTCGCACGTCCCGGCTTTTACCAAGGCCATCAACGACCCCGCCAGGAACTACGGCTGCAAAGTCGTTGTCGGCTACCCCGGCGGCTCGCCCGATGTCGAATCCTCAGCCAGCCGGGTGGACAAGTACACCGCGCAGATTCGAGATGAGTACGGCGTGGAAATCGTCGATTCAATCGAGGAGCTTTGCCGTAAGGTCGATGGCGTCCTGCTGGAAAGCGTCGATGGCAGACCACATCTGAAACAGGCGAGACCTGTGATTGCCGCCAAAAAGCCTCTCTTCATCGATAAGCCCATGGCGGGCAATCTGGCGGATGTGATGGAGATATTTCGACTCGCCAGGGAAAACAACGTGCCGTGCTGGTCAAGCTCATCGCTGCGCTATTGCCCCGGCATCGTCGAATTGAAAGAGAAGAACACGGCGGGCGAGATTCTCGGCTGCGACGCCTTCAGCCCTTGCAGCCTCGAAGAGCATCATCCCGACCTGTACTGGTACGGCGTGCACGGCGTCGAGATGCTCTTCGCCGTCATGGGACCCGGATGTGAAAGCGTCAGGCGCGTGCAGACAAAGGACTGCGAGTTTGTCGTAGGTCTCTGGGAAGGCGGGCGAATAGGCACCTACAGAGGTTTGCGCGCAGGCAAGACGGGATACGGCGCGACGGTTTTCGGCACCAAGGCAATCGTCGAGAGCGGCCCGTACGGCGGCTATGAGCCTTTGGTGGACGAGGTCATCAAGTTCTTCAAGACCGGCAAGACGCCTGTGTCTGCGACCGAGACGGTAGAGATATTCGCTTTCATGTCCGCCGCCGACGAATCGAAGGCAAGAAACGGAGCCGCTGTCTCGCTGGCGGAAGTCATTAAAGAGGCCGGGAAACGCGATTAGCTTCATCCTGCCTGTAGGTAGTGGTTGCGCAAGGAGAAACCGTATGACAACTGCACGTGAAAGACTGCTCATCTCGGTAATGGTGTTGCTGTACTGCTCGTCCGCTGTGATGGCGGAGGAGCTTTCTATTAGCAACGCTGCGATATCAGTCGCGGTTAACTCAGACGACGGCTCCATATCGGTAAGCGACAAGCGAGCCGGGCTCCTCTGGCGGCAAAAGGCCCTGGCGAAGGGCAAGGTAACCGATATCTCGCAAGTCGCCGACGGGATCGAAATGACCTGGCAACAACCCGGGCCAAACACAGACATCAGAACGAGACTTAAGCTCGATGCCGACAACCCGGAGTTCACCGTTGAACTCTCAGCAGAGGCAAACCCGAGATGGCCGCTTGCTTTTCCGAATCCGTTTGTCACCGAGTCCGGCACATATCTGATCGTCCCGATGAACGAAGGAATTTCCTATCCCGTCGAAGACGAAACAATCAATACCACGAGACTCATTACATATGGCGGGCACGGAATATGTATGCCTTTCTGGGCGGTCACGGACGGACAGCACGGCCAGATGGCCATAATCGAGACGCCCGACGATGCCGCCATTCAAATATATCGCACAGACGGACTATTATGTATCGGGCCAGTGTGGGAGCCGCAAAAGCAAAAGTTCGGATATGCAAGGAAGCTGCGGTACGTTTTCTTCGACAAAGGCGGGCATGTCGCTATCTGCAAACGATATCGCGCTTATGCAAAAGAGACCGGCTTGTTCAAAACCCTCGAACAAAAACGCATGGAGAATCCGAACGTGGACCTTCTCATTGGGGCGGTAAACGTCTGGAACTGGGAAAAAGATGCGCCGGCAATCGTTGGCGAGATGAAAAAACTCGGCATCGAGCGGATTCTCTGGAGCCGCCGCCAAAGCCCGCCCGACATAGAAGCGATGAACGAGATGGGCGGCATCCTGACCAGCCGCTATGACATTTACCAGGACCTGATGAACCCGCAAATCGTCAAGGACAAACTCCGCGGTGTGCATCCGGACTGGACGCAGTCGGGCTGGCCCGATGACATAATGCTCGACGAGAAGGGCAACCCGCGTGAAGGCTGGCGCGTCAGAGGCAAAGATAGACAGATGTACCCGTGCGGCGTGTTGTGCGACAGGCAGGCGCCAAAGCACGCCGCCGAGCGTGTGCCGGCGGAATTGAAGACGCACCCCTATCTCTGCCGTTTCATCGACACCACGACTGCCTCGCCGTGGCGCGAATGTTACCATCCGGACCATCCGATGACCCGCAGCGACAGCCGCCACTGGAAGATGGAACTTCTGCGCTATATGTCAGAACAGATGAAGCTTGTAACCGGCAGTGAGACAGGTCATGATGCGGCTGTGCCCTACGTTCACTACTTCGAAGGTATGTTGAGTCTCGGGCCCTACCGCGTTCCGGACGCCGGGCGAGACATGGGTAAAATCTGGGATGAGGTCCCCGAACGGGTCGCCAAATTCCAGTTGGGGCATAGGTATCGCCTGCCGCTCTGGGAACTCGTCTATCACGACTGCGTCGTGTCGCAGTGGTACTGGGGCGACTATAACAATAAACTGCCTGCACTATGGGCCAAGCGGGACCTTTTCAATATCCTGTACGGCACGGCCCCGATGTTCATGTTCAACCGCCAAGTATGGGAGCAGTACAAGGACCGCTTTGTTCAGAGCTACAAGAACATCAGTCCGGTTATCCGCGCGGTCGGCTACGCCGAGATGACCGGCCATCGTTTCCTCACGCAGGACAGAGACGTTCAACAGACAACATTCAGCAATGGCGTCACGATTACGGTCAACTTCGGCAACGCATCCTTTCGCCTGGGCGATGGCACAAAGGTCAAGTCCATGGACTATCACGTTTCAGGATTGTGAGAGAGACACTTGCTTTGATCGGATCAGTCGTCGTAGCTGAGGTCGCCTCCTGTGATGCGCCGCAGCTCTTTGAACCGCTTCGGACTCTTGAAATCAGGCACTTGTGCAAGGGTCTTCTCGTAGATAGCTTTGAGGCGATCGACGATGTCCGGATGTTGTGTACTCAGGTCATGTTGCTCTGCAGGGTCGGCTTCGAGGTCGAACAGCATCATAGGCTGCGGCCCGTCACCGCCTGTCACGCCCGGATAGGCGCTTGGTCTGGCTTGTTCGTACGGGGCGATAATGGTCACGCCGTCCGGACCGCGCGGATCCGCCCAGTTCCTGTCATTGAACTTCGGCATACCGCCCGGTGAGCGAACGTGAAGTTTCCATTTGCCGCTGCGCACGGTCATCAGGTTCGGACCCTGCATTCCGAACAGCGCCTCGTGCGGGCTGCCGGCGTCGGCTGAAGTCAACAGCGGCCAAATGTCCCTGCCGTCAATAATGCGATCTCGCGGAATATCGACGCCTGCGGCGTTGAGGATCGTTGGCATGATGTCGATAGTACCGGCAGGCGAATCGTTGATCAGCCCTGCGGGAATCCTCCCCGGCCAGCGGGCAATCATGGGTACGCGAAGCCCGCCTTCCCACGTGCGCCCCTTCATGCCGCGAAGCCCGCCTGTGCTGCCGCCGTACCACGGGCCGTTGTCAGAGGTGAATATCACAAGAGTATCGTTATCAATCCCCAATTGCTTGAGCTTTTCAAAGATCCTGCCGACCGAAAAGTCCAATTCGCGAATGACGTCGCTGTAGAGATCATCGGGCGTATCTGGGGTATAGAAATCCTCGGAGGCCGCAAGCGGCTTGTGCGGCATCGCGTGCGGCAGGTAGAGGAAGAAAGGACGGTTGGCTTTGGCGCTTCGCTCGATGAAGCCCAGCGCCCGTTGCGTGTAGCGTTTGGTAAGCGTGGCCTGTATTACCGGATACTCGACGACTTTCTCATTCTCGACGAGCTGAACCGGCCGCATGTCGTTCGAGTACAGGATGCCGTAGTACTCATCGAAGCCCTGCCGGCGGGGCAGGTATTCGAGCGTGTGACCCAGGTGCCACTTGCCGATGCAGATGCTGGCGTAACCGGCGTCTTTGAGCGATTCGGCAATGGTAATCTCGGAATGGGGCAGAGCCACTTCGTTGATGCCGGCGTCGGGCGCGGGATTGTGCACAACACCGTTGCGGAAAGGATACCGGCCGGTCAGAATCGTCGCCCTGGACGGGGCACAGTAAGGGGTAGGCACATAGAAATTAGCGAGCTTGGCGCCCTCGGCGGCCATACGTTCGAGATTGGGAGTCTGGACGCTCGATTCTTTCAAGCCAAAACCGCGAATGTCCCCGTAACCTAAATCGTCCGCGAAAATGAGAATGAAATTGGGCTTTTTAGTCGCGGCACACACGCCCCGCTCGCCGGAAAGCATCGCCGCGGCAATGCCGCCTCCGATGAATCCCAGGAAGTTGCGCCGACTTAAATTACCGTCCATGATCAAGGGAGTTGTCAGCCCATAAATCTCTTCAATATTGCCGCCGTATGCATCGCAATGAGCATCAGGTAGTCCAAGTCGCTTAGACTGTAGTGCTCGTGTATCATGGCGTTGTCAACGTACATTACGCCGAAACAACCGTTCGGACGCATAATGGCCGCCACCATTGCAGAGCGTATTCTGTCCTTCGCTTCCATCTGAGCTGACACTCGCGGCAAGACGAAGAACTGGCCCTTTTCGACCGCCTGTGTGATTTTCTCGCTGAGCTGCAACTCATTCAGTTGCACCGGCGAGCCGTCCCGTCTTTTGCCCGCGTGACAGATCATCGGACCGTCAGGCGCAAGGCGCAAGGCAGACCAGACGTGGTACGCGCTGAACTGTTCGAGCGTTATATCCAGCAACGTCAGCAACAACTCATCGAGATTAGCAGCGTCAAATATTCTCTCGGCCGCCTTCGAAAAATCGGTCAACCTCCTGGCCGCCAATCTCATGGCAGGCGCGTGCTGGGCATCGGGTCTTCGGACCACTGTTTCATGCTTAGGTGTCGCCAGCGCAGCCTCCAGTTGAAGCGTGTCTTCCGGATGCATCGGCATCTCGCCTTCGGAGGCATCTTCGAGAAGAATCTCGATGATGAAATCAGTTATGCGCAGACAGTCGCCGTGCCTGACCGGAGCGTTGCCGACCGGCTTGTCGTTCAGGTAAGTTTTGTTCGACGAGCCCATGTCCTGAATCGCCCACTCGCCTTCATCCGAACAATGAATCACGGCATGTTGTCTTGAGACCGCTTTGTCGGGCAGAAAGACATGGCTGTTAGCTCCTCTGCCGATTGAAACGGGACCCGCTGCAAATTGAAACTCTCTGGTGTTGCCGTCTTTTTGCTTCACAACCAAACGCATGGCATTTCTCCGTGCCTGAGTTTTATGATCGCTTGACAATCAAATATACAGAATTCCGGATGTCTTGTCAAGCCCCTTGTTATCGGACGCCCGCAGCGAGCATGAAAAACGCCCTTAACAGCCCGTTAACATCGAAAAACCGAGTCAGGCTGCTCAAAAAAAACGGAAAACTTCTGCCGGTCCGACACCAGCCGGGCAGGCGGGTTCCGGCATATTCAACGCACGGCATTCGAGATGTCGCGAAATACTACAGTTGACTTCGCTATTTTCGGATGCGGTGACGGTAGTGATCCAGGATAACAGCCGCAACTATTACGCAGCCCGTAATGACGCGCTTGGTCGATTCCTGGGCCCCAATCTGTGCCAGGCCGGTCCCCAGGATCGCGATAATAAGCACACCGAAAAACGAGCTTACCGCCGAACCACGGCCGCCCATCAGGCTGGTACCACCTATGACTACTGCTGCTATGGCCTGAAGTTCCAGGCCGTAGCCGGCGTTGGGGTCCGCCGAGGCCAGTCGCGCCGTGTGTATTACCGCTGCAACTGACGTGAGAAAACCACATAGAACAAAAACCGCGAGTTTGAGCGGACGCGGGTCGATGCCGCACAGCCGGACTGCTTCTTCGTTTGTACCGATGGCAATCAGGTAACGGCCGAAAACAGTGCGCGAGAGAACCAACTGCGCTGCAACCACTATCGAAACAGCGACAATGAACGGAAGGGAAAGTCCAAGAACCGAGACCTCGGCGATTGCCTCCACCGGCCCTCCTATATATATCGTCCGCGACTGGGTCACGAGATAAGCGGCGCCTCGCGCTATCTCCAGCATACCCAACGTCACGATAAATGCCGGCAGCCGCCAGCGAATAATGACCAGGCCGTTCAAGAGCCCGCAGAGGACGCCCACCAGCAGGCACGCAGCAATAGCCGCCGCCAGTGGAAGCCCGAATCGAACCAGGGAAAGACCCAGCACCGAGCCGCTCAAAGCCATCACCGAGCCGACCGACAAATCTATGCCGGCGATTATCAGCACGAAGGTCATGCCCACGGCGACGATGGTTATGCCCGGCACCTGGTTAGCGATTGTCCTGAAGGTCGTAAGGCTGAAGAAATTGTCGGCGGTGACACCGAAGAAGACAACGAGTCCGGCCAATGCCAGTGACATGCCGAGATAATCTGTGACAAAGGTGGGCAGTTCAGCCATTCTTTTCTTTATGATCTCTCGCATTGGCTTATCCTGATTTGACTCAGACTGCCGTGTACTCGCTGAACGCCGCAGCCATTATCTTTTCTTCGCTCCATTGATCCGGCTCGAATTGCGCCGCGATCCGCCCCGCCGAGACGACCATAATCCGGTCGCAGACGGCCATCAACTCTTTGAGATCCGACGAAACAAGAATGATAGCTTTGCCTTTCCCTGCCAGCTCTGCGAGCATACGGTATATCTCAAATTTGGCCCCGACATCGATGCCCCTGGTCGGTTCGTCAAAGATAAGAATGTCGCAGTCCCGGTAAATCCATTTTGCAATGACCACTTTCTGCTGGTTGCCTCCGCTTAATTCACCGACATATTGCTCACTTGACGAGCATCGAATGGAAAGGCTGTCGATAAACCTGCCGGCTACCGAGCGTTCCCGCTGCCGGTCGAGCCAGCCGAACCGGCTGACGTCGCCCAATCGCGTCAGCGAGATATTCTCGCGGACGGCCAGACTCAGCAGCAGGCCCTGCTCCTTACGGTCCTCTGTCAAAAGAGCAATACCGTTTCGCACTGCGTCGCACGGCGTGCGGATTTTGGCCGGTTTGCTTGAACCGTGTAGAAATACTTCGCCGCCGTCGGCCCGGTCCGCGCCAAAGACAGCGCGCATAATCTCAGTGCGGCCGGAGCCCATCAGCCCTGCAACGCCGAGAATCTCGCCGCTACGAACCTCGAAGCTGACATCCCGAATCTTGTCGCCGACGGTGAGCCCCGCAACGCGCATCGCCGTCGGGCCCGGCTGTGAGCCGGCCCGCGAGTGCTCGTGCTCCAAATCACGGCCCACCATCATGCGGATAACGTCCCCGGCAATCAACGCATTCGCCGGATGAGTCGAAACAACCTTTCCGTCCCGCAGTACCGTAACACGGTCAGCCACATCGAGGACTTCTTCGATACGATGCGAGATGTAGATGGTTCCCACGCCATCGGCCGAGAGTCTCCTGATCTGGGCGAAAAGAAGTTCCACCTCCCGGTCGGTAAGCGAAGCAGTCGGCTCGTCAAGAACCAGTATCCGGCAGCGCCGCGAGAGCCCCGCAGCTATCTCGACCATCTGTTGTTGCCCAATCCCCAGAAGCCTCACGGGCAGGGCGGGTTCGATACCTTCCAGGCCCACTCGTTCCATCGCCTCTTTGGCAGAGCGGTTGAGCTTCTTGTAGTCGACAAAGCCGAACCTGCTGGGGAGCCTGTCGATAAAGATATTTTCGGCTACGCTGAGGTTGGAGATCAGGTTCAACTCCTGCATGACCATCCGAACGCCGTGTGCCTCGGCATCGGCTCTGCCGCTCGGCCGGTAAGGCTGCCCGTAAAGCTGCATTTGGCCCGAATCGGGGGTCTGCACGCCAGCCATGATTTGCACCAGCGTACTCTTGCCGGCGCCGTTTTCACCGACGAGGGCGTGAACCTCGCCGGCTTTCAGGTCAAAGTCCACGCCCGAAAGCGCCTGAACGCCGGGAAATAACTTGGTGATGCCGCAAGCCGTGAAAACTGTTTCGCTCGTGCCATGCTTCATTGAAGCGTTTCCGCCGTGATAAGCTCAACGGGAGTTTCTTTGTCCGAAGGTGTGCCTTTGCCTTCGACCATCTCAAGGGCGTATTCGATACCGTACAGGGCCAATTTGTCACCATGCTGATCGACCGTGCATAGAATCTTGCCCTCCTTGAGCAATCTCTGCACTGCCGAGATGTTGTCGAAGCCGATGACCAGGATATCATCGGACTTGCCCGCGGCCTTGATCGCCGCGACGGCGCCGAGCGCCATGTTGTCATTGGCGCAAAGAACTGCCTTCAAATCCGCATGTTCGGTGACCAGGGCAGAGACGATGGGTTCGGCCTTTGCCATCTCCCAGTAGCCGGATTGCGAACTGACTATGTTCATCCCGCCTGCCTTCATGGCGTCCTCGAAGCCGAGCTTGCGCTGAATCCCGTTGAAGGCGTCGGGCACTCCCTCTATGATCGCCACTTTGTCCCCCCGCGTCAGTTTGCCCGCCAGGTATTCGCCAGCGAGCCCGGCGCCTTTGCGATTGTCCGGTCCCACAAACGGGATGCTGACGCCCTTTTCCGCGAGAACGCCAGCGTCCAGCTTGTTGTCGATGTTGACCACGATTATCCCGGCATCCATAGCCCGCTTGCACACAGGCACCAAAGCTTCAGAATTCGCCGGCGCAATCACGATAGCGTCCACCCTCTGCGCAATCATCAGTTCGACGTAGTCAATCTGCTGGGCGACGTCCAGCTCGTCCTTGATGCCGACTACCGTAAGCTCGTATTGCTCAGCGTTCTCTTTATGGTGCAATCTGGCGCCTTCCTCCATTGTCTTGAAGAACTCGTTGGCCAGAGACTTCATCACCAGGGCAATCTTCGGTTTACTTGCCTTTTGCTGCTTGCAACCGAGAGGCAGGATAATAAGAATCAGAACACACAGAGCAAGAACACATATCAATGATTTGCTGCGTTTTCTCATCATTTACTCCTTTGAGCATGTCTGTCTTTGATAAAACTCTCTACCTCTGTCGCAGTCGGCATGGAGGACTGGGCTCCCATCCTGGTAACGGACAAGGCCGCTACGTAGTTGGCAAACACGGCGGCGTCACGGAGCGTTTTCCCCTCGGCCAGTTTCACCGCCAGAGAACCGGTAAAAGCATCCCCCGCCGCCGTGGCATCGACTGCGTCCACTCTTACCGCAGGAACAAACTCCGTCCCATCGCCGGTTGCGAGCAAGAAACCTTTCGCCCCCATGGTCAAAATAACCGCCTTGACTCCGCTTTCCAACAGACTATTGGCGGCGATGCGGGCGGAATCTTCGCCAGTGACTTCCACGCCGGTCAGAATCTGAGCCTCTGTTTCATTCGGCGTCAATACGTCCACTGTTCTCAGAAACTCTGCGCTGAGCTTTCGCGCCGGAGCGGGGTCCAGGACAAAGGCCACGCCGGACTCGTTCGCCAATCGACCGGCGAACTCAACCGTTTCTAACGGCACCTCAAGCTGTGCGACCAGGGCGCCTGATGAAGCGATAGACGACTGAGCCTTGCTTACGTCTTCGGGAGATAGCCTTTCATTCGCGCCCGGAGCTACGACAATCACATTGTTGCCGGCCTGGTCAACCGTAATCAGGGCCACACCGGACGGAGCCTCTTTGGTGCTGACAACATACGTCGTATCGACCCCCTCCTGCACAAAGTTGTTCAGAGACTGCCGGCCGAACAAATCGTCGCCTAACCTGGCGACAAAACACACGTCCGCGCCTAATTTTGCCGCCGCAACCGCCTGGTTTGCGCCCTTGCCGCCGGGTATCATGATAAAACCTTCGCCCAGAATTGTCTCGCCCACCACAGGTATCCGCGGAGACTTCACCACCAGGTCCATATTGGAGCTGCCGACAACAACAATTTTAGGTCTGTTCTGCCCCATACCAATATATGTATACCCAAATTTTAGAGTTCCGTCTTACATCAAAAATCACAGGATAAGTGATTATCTCATACTCCCTATACCGTTGTCAAAGAATCAAATAAGACTTATTATAGGCGAATACGTAGTAATACGTAATTCCTAATAGAACGCAGTTCACACGTTATATCAGCTTAAGAAATTACCGACATATTGATAGCGGGAATGTTCGTTTAGGCAATGTGCCAGTTGCTCCATTAAACTACTTATCCTTTTTGAAAGGGGAAGAAAATGAGACAGTCAAAGGGATTCACATTAGTTCAGTTGGTGGTTGTCATTTGTATCGTCGGTCTTCTGACCGCAGTTGGGGTTCTACTTCTGCAGAACATCACTAAGGCCAAGTGGTCGGAGGCGAATCCACTTATGCAGGAAATCGATAGGGAAATCGATAGGGCCAAGTGGGAGGAGGCGAAGGTTACTGCAGCTACGATTCGTATCATTATTCAAGCGTATGCAGATGCGACTTCTGTGGCCTCGGCTCGCCGCCTTGTTGGTAAAACAGGAGCAGATGCAGCAACGCGAGACACTCTGTGTTATGATCCTACAGATTTGGACGGCACATACTTCATTGCAGGAGATTATTCTATCACTGCTGTAGATGCGAAGGGCGTTGCGGAAATCACGGTCCAGAATGGCAGTCAACCGGAAGCACCGAGTGGTGGGCCATACGTGCTACGAGTAGACGGTAGCTGGGGTCCATAATCACCAAAACATCTTTCTAAATGAGTAAAGCCAAGGAGCTTACTAGAGCCACATCGAGTGAAATAGGCAAGAAACGCCGGTAGTCTTCTGGTTTAAGTAGTATATGTGCGGTCGAGATTTCAGATCTATCTTCACAAATTATGTAAAGTTACAGTAATGAGGAATGTAAGATGGAAAAGAACATACGGGAATATGCTGATATTAGTGAGAACTACTCGTATTTCAATCGTGAAGAGAGAAACCTTGTAGCGGTTCTTTACTATTTGCTTTTGAAGCCTGACAATATGGAGAGATTTCTGGAATTAGTAGACAAAGACATCGAAATCGTACAGGATCAATTTGGAGTATACGTTGAGTATTCTTATCTTCGTGACCTTTGGTATAAATTGAAAGGAAATGATGAGAAGCGAGGATTAATAAGAAACTTTTTGGCTCTTAGATGTGGCCAAGAAGTTTTTGAAAGAAGCCTTTTTGAATTCAACCGTTTCTTTGGGGCTGTCCCCAAACCATCTCAGAATTATATCCAAAGTCCAGCTACGTGGAGTTTACCAAGATTTGCGGAGAATATTCATGACAATGATGATCTGCTCAATGTGTGTAAGTTCAAATGGTCTTTCAAGGCGAAACCAGATGTCGTAATTCATACGTCAAGAGACACTGCCATTTGTATTGAAGCCAAGTCCGAATCTGGCGAAGGATCCTACCCGCAAAAAGATGATGAAAAGAAGATATTCAATCAAAGGGATATCAAAAGAATTGGACAAACAGAATTGCAGAAATACTTTATGGAAGATCTTTTAGGAGTAAGAACCCATTTTGTTTTCCTTGTTCGCAAAGGCATACCTTCATCTGACAGTCACAAGATATTAACTTGGAAGCAGGTTTTTGATTGTTTGGATGTAGGTGATTCACCATGTTTTATCTTGGAGAGTATTGAAGCTGCAACCAGAGGAACAATTTTGAGTCCAGTTGGAAAGAGCAGGACTGGAATGAATTATCGTGGGCAGTTGCCTTTCTCTGAAATGGTCAAAAAATGTCAAATGGACGGTGATGATATTTTGGTTGGATATAATGGTGGTGGGGCAACTGCAATGATTAGCTCCACTCCAGCATATATAAGAGATCGGCTCTACAAATGGGACTTGAATGAAGATCCCATCGGAAACAAGAGTTTAAGGAATTGGATTAGAGGGGATGAATTCCTGAAAATCGTGAGTGAGAAGTTGCCTGATTTGGTGACTAATTATTAATGAAACCAATATTATTTAATTAAGAGAGGAAAAGAAATGAAGAAGACATTGGTTACAATTTGTTTACTCGCAGGGATCCTGGTGGTACAGGGATGTGTACACAAAGAAACGGATGAAGAAAACGCCGACAAACGATTGGCACAAGAAGCGGGATTGAAAAAAGCTTTAACACCTTATTTCAGTAGCATTCCAACCATACAGTGGGCAGTTTTCGATAACAACAAGGTATATGTTGGCTTCAGGGTAAATTATAATTATTCCAGCCTGAGTTCAATTAAAACAATTATGAGGAACGCAGCACTGTTGGCGGGTGCAGAAGGGTATTTGGGATTTGAATTGTGGGCCGTGGACGCTACCCGAACTTCTAAAAATTGGACTCCTGAAAATGGTATTGAAGCTTGGTTGCTCACACAGGTTTTCCAAAACGGAAACATAATACAGACACAGTAAACATACACTATTCCAGACAAGAATTAGAGCCAGCGATTGACGCTCTGATTGAAGTATTGAAACGTGTGCCACCACTCATGCGGCTCGATCGTCCAGGCAAAGAACTACGAGATATCATAGAAGACGCCTTCGGCTTCAAAACCATCATGGATAGATTGAGATCACCTTCATATCGTATAGAATCATATAAGATTTTCATATTCAATACAAGACCCTCATTCCGCTCCGATCTCGGCTGAGATCGTCATTTGAGTGCGGCTAAATCAAGCCAATCCTATATAAATATGTTACTTTGTTAATCTATCAACCAGGAGATCCTCGAAGGCGCCTACATTCTTCCATTCGGTTGCACAGTTTATTACCTTCGCATTCTTGTCGAGTCGCGTGTAGCCGTCGTCGGTAACCCTGATTCCCAGCTTCTCCATTTGTGTCAGTTCCGTTGACATGGCCAGATAGATGGCCACCGTATCGAAAAGTGTCGTGCTGCTGGAATTGAGTTTCTGATCGACCCGTCTCTCCAGTTCGGCCTCATCTAAATCCTTTTTCTCGGTCAAAATTCCCTGCTTGTACCACGCTCGATAGTTCTCCATCAACGCCCGCGTCAGGACGCTGTCTCTTTTGAACACTTTCTGATACTTTCGCCCCTCAAGCTGGACGACGCCGCACGTGTCCAACGGCGTAATGGTCATGTCCCATGGAGCCGTAAAGACATCTTGCGCCTCTTTTGCAAAGGCTCTGACGTTATATTCCGCGTCGGGCTTAGGGCCTCCGCCATATCCCCGGCGAATGCTGCCGTGCATCCCGACGAATCGCGCTTTCCCGGCTATCCTCGGCTCGCGCTCGAGTGCTGCGGCGATATTGGGCAGAGGGCCCACGGCGACCAGCGTTATCGGTTTGCGGGACTTCATAATGGTGTTGATCAGGGCCTTCACACCGTCCGCACGAACCTTGCCGGGATACGATGAGAGCTTGTAGTCTGCCGCCCATACGTCCTGCCTGTGGCTGCCCTCATTCTGTTTTACCCCTATACCGATAGGTATGTCAGCCCTGCCGACGGTTTCCAGAAACTTGGCTACTGTTTTTGCTTTAGATGGAGTGTTACCCACCGCCGTTGTAATCAATTTGACATCGAATTCCGGGGATTGAAGGAGCAGAGCCAGCGCCCACGTATCGTCAATATCGTCGCATATATCCGTATCGAAAATAACAGGGATCCTCTTATCTTCAAACAAAGATGATTTGCCGCCGGAAGCACATGAACTCAGCGTCACCAATAACATTGCCGAAATCAACATAGCTGCAATCGGTTCTGCCGATAAGACAACTTTTCTAAATTGCACCCTTCCCGGAATCTTTGTCTGGCTCATAATCTGCTCTCCTAATCTCAAAAGTCCCTTTTGCGTTAGCCACCTGCAAATATAGCCTAACCCCCGATTTTGTCAAATAATTTGATTTCCCGGGCGATTGTGTGTATATCATTGGTGTCTAATGAATCAAACGACTTTTGTCCTGCATTCTCTGGTGACAATTTGATTATGCTCTGCTTACCGGGCTTCTCACCCGGAACCAAACCGAAATGATTCAGCCGGAAAGAATAAAGGGCCTGGGCCGAAAGAGACGTGTTCTGCAAGGTTCGCTATATGAATGCCGCGGGACTGAAGAGAAAATTCGATGCCGACGACTATGTGAAAAGAATCTTATCTCTTGAGAAAGCATGATTACGGTGCCGCTATGCGAGTGGTGATAACAGGTGCGACCGGTTTCATAGGAAATGCGTTGTGCGCAGAGTTTCATAAGGATTACGAGGTGGTAGCCTTGTCGCGCAACGCGGACAGCGCCCGGCGATCCATAGGACATCTGGCAACAGTTGTGCAATGGGACGCAAAGACCCCCGCCGGTTGGGACCGTCAAGCCGACGGGGCGTTTGCGATAGTAAATCTGGCCGGGGACAATGTGGGCTCCGGCCGCTGGAACAAGGCAAAAAAGTCCCGCATTTTGCAGAGCAGACTTGACGCTTCGAGCACTATCGTTGAAACTATAAAGCAACTGTCCAATAAACCAGCAGTGCTCGTTCAGGCCTCAGCCGTCGGTTATTACGGCTCGCGCCGGGACGAGCAGCTCCATGAGACATCGGGATCGGGCGAAGGATTTCTTGCCGACGTTTGCAAGCAGACCGAACGCTTTGAGGATGAAATCGAGGCCCTCGGCGTCAGGTACGTTGCGATCCGGACCGGAATCGTAATGGGCCGGGACGGAGGTGCTCTCAAACCGCTCATGAAGCAGTTTCGGTTCTATCTCGGCGGCTATCTCGGCAGCGGCAGGCAATGGTTCTCGTGGATAGCCCTGGAGGACGAAGTTGCAGCAATAAGGTTCCTGATGGAAAACGAGCATCTGAGCGGTGCCTTCAACCTGACCTCGCCACAGCCGGTCAGGATGAAAGAGTTTTGCATGGTCTTGGGAAGCGTCTTGCACCGGCCGGTTTGGCTTCGCGTGCCGGGTATCATTGCCAGATTTGCCCTTGGCGATATGGCCGATGAGATGCTCCTCTCGGGACAACGGGTACTACCGAAGCGGCTGCTGGAGGCAGGCTTTGAATTTAAATATCAGGGTTTGGAGAGAGCTTTGAGTGCTATTAACGACCAAAGGAGAAGAATATGAGTTTCGCTGACTATTTCGAAAGTGCAAAGGGCATGGGAATTTTGGCTACGAGCGATGCGGACGGCAACGTCGATCTCGCCATCTACTCGCGGCCTTACATAATTGACGAGAATACAATCGCGTTCAGCATGTTGGAACGACTGAGCTACTCGAATGTCCAATCCAATCCCAAAGCCGCCTACATGTTCGTCGAGGACGGTGAAGGGTATAAGGGTAAGAGATTGTATCTGACCAGCACCGGCGAAGAGAAGGACCAGGAGCGAATAAAAGAGATAAAGCAGCCGCATTCAAGGGCCAGGGACTCGGATGATAAAGTCAGGCACCTGGTCTATTTCGCCGTGGATAAGATTCGCCCGCTCGTGGGAGACAAGACTTCGTAGGCGGTCGAGTACGGGAGCAGGTAGGCCCGTTAAAGCGACAACAAGAATCCCATCGGAACGAATATAAGGAACCAGAGATGTACATCATACCGGCAATCGACCTGCGGGACGGCAAATGCGTCAGACTCATCCAGGGTCAGTACGACCGCCAGATAAACTATGGTAACGACCCTGTTGAACAGGCTCAGGCATTCAGTACCGCCGGGGCACAGTGGCTGCACATTGTCGATCTGGACGGGGCGAAGCTCGGCAGACCGGTCAACACCGAAACAATCTCGGCCATCGCAGAGCTTGGCTTACTGAATATCGAAATCGGCGGCGGCTTGCGCGACGAAGCCTCGATAAAACAATTGCTCGAGATGGGGGCCAAAAGAGTGATCATCGGCACGAAGGCCGTAAGTGACTTCGAGTGGTTCAGCGAGATGGCGAAGAAGTTCAGCGGCAAGATAGCCCTCGGACTCGACGC
>JBDREF010000077.1:0-19942 GCA_043820045.1 Planctomycetota bacterium
TCGCGGCGGCATGATGGGCGGCGGCATGATGGGCGGACGGCGGGGTGGACCCCAGGACGGTCAGCCTGGTCAGCCTGGTGGCAGGCCTGGCGCCCCGGACAGGGAGCTGACGGCCGTAGACAAGGCTTCAGAGCAGTTACGCACCGCCCTTGAGAACACAGCGGCAACGCCGGAAGAAATCAAGAAGCAGCTCACGGCGCTGCGCGGGGCTAAAGAGAAGACCAAACAAGAACTTGCTGCAGCTCAACAGGAATTGCGAAAAATAATCACTGTTCGACAGGAAGCCCAACTGGTGTTGATGGGCATGTTGGACTAAGACGGGAAGGCCCCATGAATGCACTTGTGAACAGGATGGTCAAGCAGGGGCTGATCGATGAATCCGCGGCCCGGGGGATCAACGGGTTGCTCGCCTCAGGTGAGCCTCCCACCCGGGCCTTTGCGGCTTGCGGTCTGGCCGAGGAAGCCCTGCTGGGCTTCTGGACGCGCGAGTTCGGCTACCCCCATGTTGAACTTGAGCATCGCTCGTTCTCCCAGGAGTTTCTCTCCCGGTTCCCGGCTCGTATCCTTCTGGAAAAGCACGTGATACCGGTCGAAGGTGACGACGGCGAGGTGCTTGTCGTTACCAGCAATCCCTTCGATACATCGGCCGTCGACGAATTACGTCTGGCTACGGGGCGGGACTTTCGGGTGGCTTTGGCTCCTCTGGCCGAAATCGATCGGTGCATCAAGAGGTACCTCGGCGTCGGAGCCGATACGGTCCAGTCGATGATATCCGAAGCGGGAGAAAACGGCCTTCAGGTGATCGACACGGACGCGGACGACGATATGGACCTGACGGATGCCGCGGAAGGCGCATCCATCATTCGTTTCGTCAATCAGATCATCACCGAGGCCATCGAGCTGCGGGCCACCGACGTGCATATCGAGCCTTTTGAGGATACGTTGCGCGTTCGATACCGCATCGACGGCGTGCTGCAGGAGGCCTCGGTGGCGCCGGAGATCAAGCAGTTCCAGGCGGCCATAGTCTCGCGTCTTAAGATATTGAGCAAACTCGATATCGCCGAAAAGCGTGTACCCCAGGACGGACGCATCAAGATTCGCATCGCCGACCATGAGCTTGACGTTCGTGTCTCGGTGATCCCGATGCTGTACGGCGAGGCGGTTGTGCTGCGATTGCTCGACCGCTCGAGCGTGCTGCTGGGACTGGACAAGCTCGGCATGTCCGGCCGCGACATGAGGACGACCAAGATGATTCTTGAACGACCGCACGGGATTATCCTGGTGACAGGGCCCACCGGCAGCGGAAAGACGACCACGCTGTACGCCGGCTTATCGTGCATCAACGATATCCAGCGCAAGATCATCACCATCGAGGACCCCATCGAGTATCAACTGCACGGGATCAATCAGATACAGATTTCTCGCAAGGCCGGCTTGACCTTTGCCACCGGACTCAGGTCGATTCTGCGTCACGACCCGGATGTCGTTCTCGTTGGTGAGATTCGAGACGTCGAGACGGCGGAGATAGCGATTCAGGCGTCCTTGACCGGGCATTTGGTGTTTTCAACCTTGCATACGAACGACGCCCCCACGGCATTGACACGACTGGTGGATATGGGGATCGAGCCGTACCTGGTGGCTTCTTCCCTGGAAGCGGTGGTTGCCCAGCGTCTTGTGCGTGTAATCTGCACGGAATGCAAAGAAGAGCTGCCGGCGCACGACGTCCAGCCGCTGAGACGGCGGTTCGGGGACAAACTGCCCGATACGCTTTACAAAGGCAGGGGCTGCCGGCGCTGCCAGGGTACTGGGTATCGAGGCCGTATCGGAATATTTGAAATGATGGTTGTAACAGACGAGGTTCGCTCGCTCATTCTCGAGAATGCTTCTCCTCGTGACCTGCGCCGGGCTTCCGCCAAACAGGGCATGACAAGCCTCCGCGACGACGGATTCCGGCACCTTGCCGAAGGTCGAACCACGGTCGAAGAAGTCCTCAGAGTGACCAAAGATGACACGTTCGAGCAGAGCAATTTTGGCCAGCTCGCATAGGGGCGGCAGGAAAGCACGATGGCAACATTTGTTTACAAGGCGATAGATTTGAACGGACGACAGGTGACCGACAGGCTTGTTGCGACCGACAGATCCGCAGCCATCGAGCAGCTCTGCGGCAGGGACCTCAATCCCATTTCCGTCGACAAAACAGAAGAAGGATCCCGGCACGCCGGGGAGGGTCTGCTTGCTCGCATAGGCGGCGTCTCCAGGCGGGAAGTTGATGCCTTCACCCGCCAGTTGGCGAGTCTGTTGGCCGCCGGTGTGCCGATTAGCCGGGCGCTGGGAATCCTCAGTCGCGAAGCGTCTCGAATTGCGTCCAGGAAGCTGTGGGCGACGGTGCATGACCAGGTCTCCGGCGGAATGGCGCTGGCCGACGTGCTGAGTCTGCATCCGCGGGCCTTTTCTGCTGTCTACGTGGCCATGGTTCGGGCCGGCGAGACCGGTGGATTTCTCGAGCTGGTACTCGAACAGATCGCAACGTTCAGGTCGAGAGAAGACGAACTCAAAGGCCGGGTAAAGGCAGCTTTGGTCTATCCGATTATTCTGGCCGTACTTGCTACCGGCATTCTGGTGTTTCTGCTGACATACTTCATCCCGCGTTTCTCGGTTATGTTTGCCGAGTTCGGGGGTTCGCTGCCGCTTCTGACGCGGTACATCGTTGCCGTCAGTGGGATGCTCTTGAAGTATTGGCTGGTTCTTGTTCTTGGACTTGCCGTGGCGGTTTTTGCCGTTCAGCGCATGCTTACCGACAAGGAAGGCCGCCGCACGATGGAGGGGCTGCTGCTTCGCGTGCCTCTGTTCGGCGGGGGCATGGCGCGATTTGCATTGGTGCGCTTCTGCCGTATGCTGGGCACCCTTGTAGGTGCGGGTGTCCCGTTGATCAATGCGTTGCGGGTGGCCAAGGAGGCGATCGGCAATCAAGTCCTTGCCGATACTGTCACCAGCGCCATCGATAGTGTCCGAAAAGGAAACCCCCTGGCCCGCAGCCTGGAGCCGTGTCGCTTGCTCTTTCCCGCCTCGGTGATCGAGATGATCTCCGTAGCGGAAGAAAGCGGGCGGCTTGACCAGGAGCTGATCCGCCTGGCAGGGGCCTATGAGGCCGAACTCGATCGTCATCTAAAGATGATGGTCGCGCTGATCGAGCCGGCGATGCTTTTCCTTATGGCGGTCGTGGTTGGTACGGTCGTTATCGGCATGCTCCTGCCCATATTTAGTCTGCAGGAACTGATCCGCTGATATAAGTGTGACAGTCGATTCGGCGTTTCTCATATTGTGCGTGAAGATAATGAGTTAATCGGGAATTCTTAAATTGGGAAGTAACATGAAATCAGTAATAAACAACAAGCGAATGTGCCGCCGGCAACATGGTCAAGGCGTTTCCGGCTTCACGCTGATAGAACTGATGTTGGTGATGGTCATTTTGGCGACGATGGCAGCCATTGTGCTGCCGAAGTTCACTGGGCGTGCCAAGCAGGCCAAGATTACGGCGGCCAAGACCCAGATCGCCCAGTTCGAGGTGGCCCTTGACGCATTCGAGATCGACATCGGTCGTTACCCTACGACTCCCGAGGGTCTTCGTGCCCTTGTGGAGAAACCGGCTACCGACTCCGACGGCTGGCTCCAGCCGTACATCAAGCGCGACGTACCCAAAGACCCGTGGGACAGCGAGTATGTGTACAGATATCCGGGCCAGTATAATCAAGACGGCTACGACCTCTATTCTACGGGGCCGGATCGCAAGCTGGGCGGAGATGACGACATTACAAATTGGTCCGAAGAAAGACGTTAACCCTGTGTGAAATAGCGGCAGGGCGACCGGAAGAGTCAGGTATGAACAAGTACAGCGATACATATAAGATGCGCCATGACAGAAGCGACGGCTTCACATTGCTGGAGCTTATCGTAGTGATGGTCATTCTCTCGACTGTGCTGGCGATGGCCGCGCCGTCTCTGCGGGGTTTCTTCGGCTCGCGGCAGACCCACGATACAGCGGCTCAGATTCTCGCCTTGACCCAGTTTGCCCGTTCCCAGGCGATTAGCGAAGGGGTTGTGTATCGGCTCAACTTCGATACCCAGCAGCGCACTTACTGGCTGACGGCGCAGCAGTCGGGGACATTCGAGATACCGAAGACTGAGTTCGGGCAGATTTTCACCTTGCCGAAGGACATGGTTATGGAGTTGGAAGACATTGACGAGGACGACAAGGAGATGTTTCTCGCTTTCACACCACAGGGAACCGTTACCGCGGGGACAATAAGGCTAATCGACCGGCGAGGACGGGCCCTGGAGGTAACCTGTCCGACCGTGACGGAATCATTCTCAATCGTGGAACTTAAACAGACCAATGGAAAATATGCGTCGAGACAAAATGGTTAATCGGCCGGTGTGTGGCAGCCTCATCCCGATTTCGTTTATCGGGATGGGGATGGTCAACCGTGGCGAAACCATCCCCAAGCTGCGCTTGAGGCTGCCACCCAACGGTGGTTTCACTTTCATCGAGCTGCTCGCCACGGTGATGCTTATCGCCATTATTATGCCCCCGGCGATGCACTGTATCGCACTGTGCACCAGGCTGGGCGGGCAGTCAAGAAAACAGATCGAAGCGGCGTCGCTTGCCAGAGCCAAATTGACCGAGTTGACTGTGTCGAATGATTGGCAGACCAGCCAGAAGAGAGGCGAATTCGGGTCGGATTGGCCCGGCTATCGCTGGACCGCGGAGGTATCCAACTGGACCGATTCGACACTTAGCCAATTGGATTTGACCGTATTGTGGCAGTCTCAGGGCCGGGAACGTTCGGTTACACTCAGTACGCTGGTCAACCCGGAGGGTGATTGACATGGCCAACGTATCGAGACAATACAGGGCGTTTACACTGCTTGAATTGCTGGTAGCCATGTCGCTGATGGTGGTGACCGCTGCGTGTTTGTACACGGCCTTGTACACGGGTTTCAAGGCTCGCCGCAGCGCGTTGTCAGCGGTGGAACCGACCGCTTTGGCAATCAATGCAGTTGAGCTTCTCAAGCAGGATATTTACGGGGTACTGCCCCCCGGGGGCGTCTTGGCCGGCGCCTTTCTCGGTACCGATTCGACGGGTGTCAAGGGGGTGGATGCGGACAGCCTTGAATTCTATACCACCCAGGTATATGCGGACAACGATCATCCCGTCGGGGGCCTGGGCAAGATCGAGCTGGTTCTCGAAGAAGATACGGACGAAGACCGGACGAACTACCGGCTTATGCGTCGGGTGACAACGAATTTGCTGTCTCCACGGGCGGTGGACCCGGAAGAACAGGTTCTATGTCGCAATGTCACGTCATTGAACCTGCGATACTTCGATGGGGAAAGCTGGCTCGATGAGTGGGATTCGACCGCCGACGCCAACAGTCTTCCGCTGGCGGTGGAGATCGAGATTCAGATAGCAGGCAGCCCCACAAACGGAGCCGGCAAGTCCCAGGAACGCCGGCTTGTTCAGAGTTTTGCGATACCTTGCGGCGGCGCTGCGGCGACTGAAGAGCAAGACAGCGCAGGATCGGGGCAGGGTGGAGTGTGATCGACACAATGGAAACGCGCATGGCAAGACAATTCGAGCGACCTATGGGGCCCAGCGGCACTGTCCTGATCGTTACGATCTGGGTAGTCCTTGTCCTGGCGGGCCTGGCACTTGTCTTTGCCCGTTCCATGCGGGTGGCTGCGATTGTAGCGGCTAACCATGTGGCTTCCCTCGAAGCCGAGTGCATTGCGACCGGCGTCTCGGAACACATCATGGCGAAGTTGACCGCCGGAGCCGAGGAGCAGACCACCGATCTGATGGATAGTGAGCCGTACGAGGCGATCCAGATCGGGCAAGGCTATTTCTGGGTGCTGCGTTCGAACCTGGAAGATGACGATAAATTCGATTATGGCCTGACGGACGAGGCCGGCAAGATCAATCTCAACTCGGCTTCGCTGGAGATGTTATTGAGGCTGCCCGGCATGACGGCCGAATTGGCCGCCTCCATCATTGACTGGCGGGATGAGGACAGCGAAATTTCCGCCGGTGGCGCCGAGAGCGAGTACTATCTCCTGCAGGCCGAACCCTATAACTGCAAGGACGCGCCCTTCGAGACTGTTGACGAGATCCTGCTGGTAAAGGGTGCTTCGGAGGAATTGCTTTACGGCGAAGATACCAATCTGAACGGCGTCCTGGACGATCAAGAAAATGACGGAGACCTCAGTGAGCCGTCGGACAACCGGAACGGCCGTCTGGACACCGGTTTCTATGACTATGTCACCGTTTACAGCGTCGAGTCCAACCTGGATAGTGAAGGCAACACCCGGATCAACATCAATGATGCCGGAGCCAGGGGTGATATTCAAAGTGCGTTGCAGGAAGTT
This sequence comes from Planctomycetota bacterium, assembly GCA_043820045.1. GTDB lineage: Bacteria > Planctomycetota > Phycisphaerae > Sedimentisphaerales > Anaerobacaceae > JBDREF01. The sequence continues at coordinate 6,425 of JBDREF010000077.1, forward strand.
TTGAAGGAGGAGCGGGCCCTGGAGATTATGAATCTCATTCCCACGAGGCCGTCCTTTGCCAACGTTTTGGATTTCTACTTCGTAACTGGCCTGAAGTACGAGGAGTTCTTGCAGGTCGCCGACCGGCTCACGACGAGCGGCGACCAGACCCTGCCGGGACTGGTCAACGTCAACACCGCGTCGAAAGAAGTGCTGCTGTGCCTGCCCGGGTTAGAGGAGAACGACGCCGATGCACTGCTGTCTTACCGCGACGGCAATGAGGATCTTAGCAGTATTGCATGGGTGACAAAGGCTCTGGACCGGGAGAAAGCCACGGCTGTCGGCAGTTACATTACGGTTCGCTCATTTCAGTATTCGGCTGACATTGTCTGTCTGTCCGGTAACGGGCGGGCATACAAGCGATACAAAGCGGTCTTTGACACTGAGAACGGGGCGCCTCGAATTGTGTACTGGAAGTCTTTGACCCATTCGGGCTGGCCCCTGAATCGGGAGATTGTTGCCACATTGCGAGAAGGTAAACCTCTTACGAATGCGATTTTGAGCATGAATTAATCGGACGATGAAAATGCTTGGTACTCAGACCTTATTGGGAATAGCTATTGACGATTTCGGAGTTGTCGCGGCGGAAGTCTGTGCCCGGTCCGGCCGACCGGAGATTCGGCGTGTCGGCGCCCTTGCATTCGAGGAGAAACTGGGTCCGGACAACGCGAAGGTTCTGGGCCAGAAGCTCAGGCAGTTCCTCAGGGCAAATCATTTCTCGTCGAAGCGGGCCGTAATTGGAATTCCCGCAAAGTGGATTGTGACCAAAGAGATTGTCGCGCCTCCTGCTGCGCCTGATGTGCTGGGGGACATGTTGGGCATCCAGGCCGAGCGGACGTTTTCTTTGAATGCCAGTGAGCTGATATTTGATTATTGCGGCCCAACGAGCACGTCGGAGAAGCGACAGGTTCTGCTGGCGGCCGCCCAACGTCAGATTGTGGACCAAATCAAGGAAATGGCGGACGCCGCCGGTTTACAGGTGCGGTCCGTTACCGTCTCGGCGTTGGTCCTCGGCAATCCCGGCGCGCCGGGAGGGGCCGGCCCGCAACAGCGGTACGGACTCTACACTCGGCCGACGTATTGCGAATTCTGGAGCCAGTCGAACGGCAGGCTTCGATCCGTCAAGCACGTACCTCTCGCAGCAACAAAAGTAACCGCGGCCGACCGTGCGGAGCTTCTGGCTTCCACGGTTCAGCGGCTGATCCTGCTGTCATCGGAGCAGAACCAATCCCCGCCGCATGAAGTCACATTGTATGATGCCTGCGGTGTGTCGGATGGAATCATCAACCGGCTCAACAAGCAACTGGCCCCCCAGATCACAGTCAGTGACGGCAATATCCGACTGCTGCCGGATGGATTTGACTCGCTCGGAGACTCTGAAAATGCGAAGTCCATAGCCGCCGCCGCACTGGCCATTACCGCGGTTGGCGGGGACAAGTGCTCTATCGACTTCCTGAACCCGCGCATCGGTCGCAGGAAGAAGTCGGGCCGCGGTCGCGTCATTAGCTGGGCTGCTGTTGCCGCCGTAGTGTTTGTTGCCGGCGCCGGCGTTTTCATCGCCGACTGGCACGGTAGGCGAGCTGACATCGCCACCTGCACCGTGCAGTTGGAACAGATGGCCGAGGACATAACCGCCGCCCGGGAGATGGTTGACCGTATTTCCTACGCGAGCAGTTGGACGTCGCAGAGGCCGGAGTTTCTGGAATGCCTGCGCCAACTGACACTGGCATTTCCGGAGTCGTCGCGGGTTTGGGCCACGAGTCTGGCCCTGAGTGAGGAGGCGGAAGGTTCGCTTGTGGGAAAGGCCGTCGATGAGGCGAGTTTCTACGAGGTTCTGGACGGCATCAAGCAGAATAGTGCGTTCTCCGCCGTCATGATGATGCACCTGCGGGATGCCGGGGGAAGTTCCAGAGAAAAAGAATTTGCCATGACATTCAAATTCAAAGGCTTGAAATAATATGGTTCTGTCAAAACGAGAACGGATTATCCTTATCACCACGCTTGTGAGCGTGGGGCTTTTTATCGCCAACGCGTTCATCATCGAGCCGGTGCTGGCCAAACGCGATGAGCTGGAATCGCAGAGGCAACAGCTTCTGGGCGATCTCAGTGAAGCGGAACTTCTCATCGGCAATCACAGGCGAATGCAGCAGAAGTGGAACGCGATGCTGTCGGACGGCCTGCGCAATGATGCTGAAGCTGAAAGCAGGGTGTTGGCCGCACTTCGGGAATGGTCCGGCGATGCGATGCTGTCGCTTAGTTCCATCAAGCCCGAGCGAATATCGAGCGACAAAGGACTGCAGGAGATGATTTTCACCGTTGCCGGGAAGGGCAGCCTTGAGTCTGTGGCTCGCTTCCTGTGGCAGATAGAGACCGCCGCACTGCCGGTCAAGATAAAGGATATGCAACTGGGTTCGAGCAGCGAATCCGGCGACAGTATGTCGCTGCAGCTTCACCTCTCGGCACTATATCTGGGGACTCAAAAGAAGCAAGCCGAAGTCAAACAGCAGGAGGTTAAAAATGAAGAAGGACTATAACAGGCTCAGGATATTTGCTTTATTGGCCGTCGTTCCTGCACTCATAATCGCCGTGTGGCCTGCCGGGGGACTTGGCAAGGCTTTGGGAGAGCAGCAGGATTCGTGGACGGCGTTCAAGGTTATTGTCGAGCGTAACATGTTCTCCCGGCAGCGCGGCTCCCGTGTAGAGCAAAGCCGGACCGAGCAGGTGCGTACGCCACCGGTTCTCAGCCCCGAATCGTATTACGTGCTTAAAGGGATTGCCCAGGAGAACGGCGAATTTGTCGCTTTTCTTGAGGACACCCAACGCGGCCGGATTCTCAGAGTCCGCAAAGGGGACAGTGTGGCACGCGGCGTAGTCAAAGCTTTGACCCTCGATACGATAGAATATCAGTTCGAAGACCGAACGACGACAGTTGCGATGGGATACGACCTGGAAGGTGGACAAGGTGTTGTTACTTTGACCCAGATGTATGAGTTGTCGCAGACATATTCCACGACGCCACAGCAGCCGGCAACGCAGCCGGCGAGCCCTTCGGAGGACGAGGCAGAGATTCTGAAACAACTCATGGAGCGACGACAACAGCAAGTCGGGCAATAGAGCGCCGACTTGGCAAATATACAAGAACACACAGACTCAAAGGAGACAATAACAATGCGACGTTTTGCACTAAAAATCATGGTCACGATGTTGGCGGGGGCGGTCCTGCTGGCCCCGGGCCGAACTCCAGCGCAATCAACCTCCGGCTCACCCCCTGTGGCTGAGCCCATAGAGGTCGTCCAGAACGGTACAGGCATCAAGCTCAAGCTCAATTTCCAGGATGCTCCCTTGCAGACCGTCCTGGAGTACCTGTCCGAAAAAGCGGGACTAACGGTAGTCTCCGATCAGCCGGTTATTGACGGGCGCATGACGGTGATCAGTCGCCAGCCGATCACACTGGACGAGGCCGTCTCGCTGATTAACTCGGTACTGAAGGAAAAGGGTCTGACCACCGTGCTCATGGGCAAGACCCTCAAGGTGGTCACGCTGGCGAACGCAAAGAAGGAGAACATTCCCGTCTTCACGGGCCGGGACCCGGGCGCCATAATCCCGGGTGACAATGTAGTTACCTACATTGTTCCGGTCAGTCATGTAACCGCCAGAGCGCTCAAGGACAACTTGCAGACCCTGATTCCGGAATATGCCGGCCTCGAGGCCAACGAGGATGGCAACGCTCTGATCATTACCGACACGACCGCCAATATCAAGCGTCTGATGGAAATCGTGGTGGCGCTGGATACACACATGGCGACCGTCGCTGAAATCAGGGTCTTTCGCCTGATTAACGCGGACGCCACAAGTGCGGCCAACTTGATCAACTCCATGTTTCAGCAACAGCAGCAGGGCGGCACGCGCGGCCAGCAGGCGGCTCGCAACCCCATAGAAATGATGATGCAGATGAGAGGCGGGGACCCTGGAGGCCGAGGAGGTTTCGGTGGCCGCGGTGGCAATGCAGGGAACGGTACGGGACAAAGTCAGGCAGGCGGTAGCGTCAACGTGCAGGTCGTGGCCGCAGCCGACACTCGGACCAACTCCGTGGTTGTCAGAGGACCTGCCGATACGCTGGATGTTGTGGACGGTGTGATAAAGGCTCTGGACGACCGGACAATTCAGGTGGCTGACGTCAGGGTTTTCCAGCTCAGATACGCCGATGCTATGAACACCGCCCAGATCATCAATCAGCTTTTTGGGGACAGCGGCAGTTCCTCGCAGTCGCAGCAGGATAGCGGACCCGCGTTCTTCATGCGCGGTGGCCCGGGCGGCGGCCCTGGAGGTGGGCGAAGCACACAACAGCCGGCCGAGAGCAGCAATACGCTCAAGGTCACTGCGGCCGCAGACAGCCGTACAAACACGATAGTCGTCACCGGCCCGGACAATATTCTGGATGTCGTTGCCGATGTGATCAAGAACCTGGACTCGCAGATTCCCAACGTTGCCGATGTAAAAGTTTTCCATTTGGAGTACGCCGATGCTCAGGACACGGCGGAGCTTATAAATGACGTCTTCGGGGAAAGTCGCACCTCCTCGCGAACGACGGCTTCCAGCGGCCAGCAGAACCAGGCCATCTCATTCCGTGGCTTTGGAAGTGGGGGTCCCGGGGGACGCGGAGGACAGCAGCAGGCCGGCCAGAGCACCACCGGCGGCATTTCGGATGTGGGAGTCATTGCTTCGGCTGACTCGCGTACTAACTCCGTGGTTGTGAGCGGTCCGCCCGAAACGCTGGAGATCATCGCCCAGGTTGTCAAAGAACTCGACGAAAACCCCGAGCAGGAGCGCAGAATCTTCGTCTATGCCCTCAAGAACGCCAGTGCCGAAAATCTCAAGGAGATTCTAAACAACCTCTTCGCTGAGATGCAGGCGCTGAACCAGGCGGGCAGCACGACCGGCCAGCAGTTCCAGGGCCAGCCGAGAGGCACGCAGCAGGCCGCACCGACTGCCCAGTCGTCCGATTCATCCGGCAGTAATGACCTCTCCGAGGATACCTATCTTGAGGCCGACACGACCACCAATTCTCTGCTCATCCTGACCTCCTCTAAGAACTTCGAGCTGCTTAAGCCCATCCTCGATGAGCTGGATAAGCCCATCGGGCAGGTCCTGATAAAAGTGCTCTTTGCCGAGATTACGCACAACGATAGCGTGGATCTGGGGACCGAGTTCTCTGCATGGAACCTGCGCGACAATCAGGCAGACACCAACAACGTGGACATCTTAACGATGTTCGGCCAGCCCACGAACGGCCTGAAGGCGTCTGTGCTCGACAGGGGGCTGGACTTGACGATACATGCTCTCCAAGAGACGGGCAAGTTGAATATTCTTTCACGGCCCTACATCCTGACAAGCAACAACGAGACTGCGACGATTACAGTCGGGCAACAAGTACCCTTTGCCACCGGAGAGACCACGTCGAACGTAGGAACCCAAACCACGACGGAGTACCGGGATATCGGTATAATTCTGGAAGTGACCCCTTCGATCAACCCGGACGGCCTGGTCAACATGAGGATTCGGCCTGAGATATCGTCCACAACAGGCGAGACCATTACGATATCGGAAAGGCTCAGCCTGCCCGTCTTTGCCACACGTACGTCTGAGACGAAAGTCGCCATCCGTGACGGCCAGACCATTGTCATCGGCGGTCTAATGCAGGACGAGACAAGGGATGCCATCAGCAAGGTTCCGCTGCTGGGCGACATACCTTTACTGGGTAACCTCTTCAAGCGGACTATCAAGGAAAAGGACAAGACCGAGCTGCTGATATTCCTGACCCCGCACGTCGCTCCGGATGCACTCTCCCTAACGCCTATTTCGGATGCGGAACGCAACCGCAGCAATCTGCTTAAGGATGAGACGGTAAGCGACATCTTCAGGAAACACATGGACGCTATGGAGAACAAGCAAACGGATGCGAACAAACCTTAAGCGTACGAGGAGTCCTGATATAATGTTGACAAACACCCGGGCCCAAGCAGAGCACATTGCGATGCAGGCCGGAAATTGATATCCGATCAGAATATCTTTCTGTAAACGTGGCAGTAAGGCAGTTTTCCGGTCTTGTTGTAATAATCCTGATGGTACAACTCCGCGGGCCAGAAACGCGTTGCCTTGGTTACCTCGGTTTTGACATCTAAGCCTTTTTCTCTGAGAGTCTTGATGAGCTGTTCGGCTGTTTGTTTCTGCTTGTCATCGGCATAGAATATCGCAGAGCGGTATTGTTTGCCGATGTCCGGCCCCTGACGGTTCAACTGGGTGAAATCGTGCGTCTCGAAGAACAGCCGGGCCAGTTGTTCGTAGCTTGTCTTTGACGGGTCATAGACCACCTCGACCGCTTCTGCATGGCCGGTCTTATCCGTGCAAACCTGCTTGTAGGTCGGATTGTCAACGTGACCACCTGTGTAGCCGGTTGTTGTCGATATGACTCCCGGGGCTCGCTGCAGGTAGTACTCCGTGCCCCAGAAACAGCCTGAAGCGAAGATAGCTTTTTCCGTCTGAAGTTGTTCCGCAGAAATGAACTCCATGGATATGGAATTAACACAGTGGCGGATATTCTTGGATGTAAGGCCCTCTCCTGTGAAAACGTGGCCGAGATGGGCCCCGCAGGCGGCGCAGATAATCTCGCTGCGAATCCCATCTCTGTCAGGCACTCTTTTGACGGCCCCTTTCACTTCATCGTCGAAGCTCGGCCAGCCACAGCTCGATTTGAATTTGGAGGCCGATTCGTAGAGCTTTGCGCCGCACCGTTTACAGGTATATATTCCTTTCTCAAAATGATTGTCGTACTTGCCGGTAAAAGGGGCCTCGGTACCCTTATTGACAATCACCCGCTCTTCCTCGGGGGTTAGTTTCTTGTACATCTTTTCGTTCCTGAAGAAAGCTATTTCGTCGATAAATATGTCCGCGTCATATTGTTTTCCCGTGGCCACGACGGCAATACTTCTTAATGTCCCTGTATTGAGCGGGTTTGCCAGGGCATTTGGAGTGAACAGCGCAAAAGGAATTGTAATCTCCTGCCATTTTCCATTTGTAGGAAACGAGGCTTGGTAGAATTGCCAGGGCAATCGTGTATCTTGCGCCAGCAGATGAATCGAATACGGCTGTCCGTTTCCTTTGGCGGACAGTTTTATGCCGTCGAACCTGCCGGCGTCGAAGTTACGGCGTCCTGGACTAAGCGCAAGTCTGGCCTGAATAAATCCGGCGTTGTTCTTAACGGATACCGTGCCTGTCAAGTGCAGGCATGAGCGGTCATCCTGTTCCGCGAATTCTATTTTTCCCAGGGAAACACCGCCCATCGCACGGTCGCTAACGAACCTCCAACTGGTACCGAATCTATTTTTGAAATTCTCGGATGAAAAATCGTCTATTAGCACGATTTGGGATGAGTTCTCGGCCTTCGGTACCGGAGCAGGTGACTGCTCTTTGGCCTTTGCATAGAGTAGTGCCGAGAAGAGAATCGCGAAAAGCAAACACAGCAAAGGGCTAATATATTTTCCAAGTCTCACCTTCGGACTCCTTGACTTTTTTGTAACGGGTCTTTTCTTTCTAATACTGGAAATATAGCGAATTTGTTTGAATAAATCTAATATTAGGTTAAGCGCATACTGGAAATGCCGGCACGTTTTTCCCCGGTACCGGTCGGACGGGAAATGGCCGCTTCGCGTCCGCTGTAGGCGATTCCCCTATGGTCTTTGCTGGTTTTTCCGACGATTTATGCGGGGTAAGGCTTTCTCTGCGCCAATGGAGAGTTTTCGGCATACTCCAACGGGCAGATGTCCTGTCAGATAGCGGGTTCATACACTGTCCAATTAAAATTATTTTTGTTGAATTCTCACCATGCTTTTTAGTATAGTAAAGTGTCCATGGGGCGTGCCCTCTCGTCTCTCGAGGGTATGCTCCTGATAGATGAAAGAGGGAGACATTACCAAAGCTGGCTGTAGTAAGGCCAAGGAGAAGTACAAGTGAGCGCAGGTACAGTAAAATGGTTCAATTCAAAAAAGGGATTTGGCTTTATTGTCCCGGATGACGGTGGCGATGATTTGTTTGTCCACCACTCAGAAATTAAGATGCAGGGCTATGCATCGCTTGATGAGGGCCAAAAAGTCGAGTTCGAGGTCGGGCAAGGTAAGAAAGGCCCGTGTGCAGTCAACGTAGTCCCGGCCTAACCAAACAAGAAAGCTGAAAAGAGCCGGGATGCTTTGCCGTATATAAGCAGCGTTCTCGGCACCAATGTTTTTGCTCCCCTTGGTCGGTTGGTTGGATTCTTCGAGATCGCAGATTGCCTGCGTCCCGGCAACTGGACACGGTTTTTGTCTGCGAGCGAAGCAGTGGTTGTTTCTCACGCCATCGGGTTAATTCTATACCCTATCCAAGGCGCGACCCCTCATCCGCGGGCGAAGCGCTTTTGGTTTGCGCAAATACTGCTGCTATCGGCGTGGAACATCTCCTACATGGCGTTGTAGAAGGTCCGGAGGTGTTCTTCGATTATCTAATCACACGGAGCGGAAACTCGCGGTCGGTACTGCGTTACTATGCGTATCAAGGATTCCCATGAACGGGAAGAAAGCGGGCCGAGCCGTGGAGTCAGGAACAAGTTCAACTCGACCCGCATACACATACCCAATTCGTATTTGTATACGACAGGTGGCAAATTCAAGTTCGGGCACAAATAAAGTGGTGAGACAAAAAGTCGGCGTTGCCTGTATAGGACAGTCTTAACGCGGCAGACCGACGTGCAACGAATCCGTGGGGGCTGTCGGTTTTCAGGTACTTTGGCTATTGTTCATTTCTCAGAGGTCGTCGTCAACGGGTTCCAGAACTGCGCCGCACAGAAGGGCCTTGCTCTTGACCGGTTCGATGGTGACATCGACTGTGCCTGGTTCTTCGAGTTTGACACGATAGGTGCGAACAAGAATCCTGTTGGCTCGACCGGTTTGCCTGAAGATATCAATTTCATCCGTTGTGAGACTCGCCTCCGGGTTGCTTACCGTTACGTTGAAGAGACGCCGGCCCGGGCCGGTCGATTCCGGATCGAGCATTAGAAGCTCCAGCCGGTATTTCCCTGCGGGCAACCGACCGAGATTGACCGAGCCCCGCCCGCCCTTGGCCATTATCGGTTGCAGCCTTATTGTTATTGGTTTGTCGCTCTCTATGCCGTTGCGACAGATTTCTTCATAGGCGGCCGGGACATCCGCATTCCGGCTGATGTTGACGTTTTCAGGCACTGCGAACATGGCCGCACCGGTCTCCTTCGTGCCGAAACATTCCCACACCCTCTTGTCGGGGCCGAAGTGAAACGTAAAAGTACCCATACTTTGTGCCAACGGATCGTGCGAGGTCGGCGCGAAGTTGTAACGTACCGGCTCGCCCCCCAGCATCTGGCGGTGACGGACGTAGTGCGTCAGCCATCGCAGGTTCATCGATGCCACCAGCCCCTGCTCGCCTCGAGTGATTCCTCCGAGGCTTGAGAATTCTGCGTACTTCTCAATCACTGATTCCGGCCGGCATTGAGCAACTGCGTCTCTTGCTCCGGCTACGTCGCCGGCTTCGTACAGCTCGCGCGATTGCTGCAGGGCATTTTCCGCAAGATGCACGTCGAGAACAAATTGCTCCAGTCCTTTGAAGTAATCGAGCCGGTTTCTTTCCTCTTGTTCGAGTGCAGATTCGTTCACTTCACTGAGCAGTTTCATCCGCCGTTCATATCCCGTGCGCACCTCGTCCATATCGCCGAGTTTGCGGTCGATGAACCGGTCGCTGGTCTCCCGTCCTATCTTGGGCGCCTCAGTCACCCAGCCGTGGAGATATTCGGCCATTCGGTCGCGAGCGCCGGCGCCGAACAATCGCTCGGCCATTTCGCCGCACGTGGCACGAAGCGGCTGATCCTCGGTATTCCTCCAGACTTGGCGCGACAGACTCTTGAAATAGAGGTCCAGCGGTCTGGTCGTCCAGTGTATTACGCCGAAGCCGCAAGCCTTGCTGTCAACGAGCCTTGTGTGGAAATCCGAGTAGGGGGTATAGGGTCTGCCCACGTAATTGCCGTCGTCGTGGTGTGCCCATACCACCGGCAGCACCGGCCGATGCGTCCCGACTTCCCTGATGACCTGTCTGGATTCGCTGTTCCGCAGCCGGGAACGGTCGTTCAGAACTTCCCAGTCCAGCGGGATGAACTTGACATGCCGCGGCATGAATCTGTCGCAGCCCGGCAGAAAATCGAACCGCCAACTGCCTATTGCAATCCGGATGTCGTTACGACCGACCTCCGTGATCGCACGCTCAAACGCCTTTACAATCTTGGCCAGCGCGAAAAAGTTGTGTGACTTCCACAATTTGGCTGCTTCAGGCGTCTTCTTAAGTTCGTCGTCGTATTCCTTCTGCCATGAGTCGGGCATCTCGGCGGCCTTAAAGGCCATCCACGGCGTGTTGTCGTGCCGGAACCAGACAACCAGGCAATCGATCTGCGGATATGCCTTGAGAAGCGCCTCGACCTGGGCCTTGTAGTACAGATACCCGGCCGGAGTATCCGGATTGGCCAGCCAGGCTTTGCCTTCCTCCTGATTCATCCAGCTCATCTGCTGGACGGCGATTGGGAAACGCGCCTCCTGAGGCAGTGTCCTGATGACAGCTTGTGGATTGGCTGACGCAGTATCTACGTCCACTGCGAAATACACGTCCATGTCACGCTGCTCGGCGTGTGCGAACACGTTGTGCATCAGGCGTTCGGCAGCATCGGCCCGGTTTTCATCCGGCACAATCGCAGCTTCGCACCCGAAAACGGGGCCGTCGAACACGAAGCCGCCCCACAGCCGGCGCACATCATTGACGTGTTGCGTGGACCAGTCTCGACCCTTCTGTGTGGTGCTCAGATAGCCGACAGGCTTGTCCATTCCGTTGAACGAAAACTTCACCATAGGATTATTGCCGTAGGCGTGTACCATCACGCCGTTGTAACCCATCTTCTGGGCATGGGTGATCCAGCTCTTCCAGTCGGAAAGATTCCATGTCGAGCATCCGCTGAGGAAATTGTGCCAGTTGAATACGATTCGGTCCCGGACCAGCGGCGCATCGGACAATTCCCAGCCATCGAAAGAGAAGTCATCTTTTCCTTTCGCCGGAATAGTATCAGTCGAAAGGTAGAACCCGCAGCCCAGCTTTTCCAATAGATTGTAAACTCCGTACATCACGCCGCGAGGATCTTTGCCGAAGATAATCGCCACGTTCCGACTATCGATGCGAGCTGTGGTCACTTTGTAGCTTTCGGGTCCGGTGAAGTCTTCGCCGCCTGCGCGATCTGTAAGCAGTGGGAATGACTTGGCGCAACCAAGGTAAATAAGATGATCTGCGCCGCGCGGATTTATATCGGCAACCTCGAAGCGGGTGCCGGGATAAAGCCTGCCGAGGTAATGCGATAATTCATCTGCGGCAATCTTTTCCGGTGGAGCTGCCTTCGGAGAAATCACAATGTTCACCAGGGCATCATGCTTCGGAGCCTGGCTCCAACAGCAACTCGGCGCCAACAACCACAGGATCAGAAACATAAAAAGTGAGCGTTTCATATCGTTTCTCCACTACTATTTCAAGTCTATTGTGGCGACTTTGTACCGTTGCAGCGTGGTCCGGTGCAGTTTGGCCGTCCACAAGTGCCGTCATAGTACCATTCGCTGTAGAATACACGAGCAGTTCCCCTGGCACAATAGCCTTGACATGTCCTGGCAATTGCAGGTGGCCGCTCTTGCTCTGCTTTGACTCTGCGGCGTGAAGGTTTTCCATGGTTTTTGCGTGCCCGAACATTATAAGAGGCGGTTGTTAGGCATCCATGGAATGCCGAAAAATTTCTATTTTCATTCTTGATTTGCCTGCCTGCCTGAGTTACAATTCCCCGTGTGCAGCCGGGGCCTGCAGGTCGGCAAATTAGGGCAATGACGGTTCCAGGCACGAACGCGAGGAGGAAGTAGATAGGAGCGGCGGTTTAAGGGGATTTTTGATAGCACTGAAAGAGGACGTGAAGTTCACGACAGACATAGATTTGGAGAAACGAACATGGTGCAAAGACAAAAACTAACACGACGAGAACTCTTGAGGAGTTCGGCAATAGCGGCTGGAACCCTGGCGTTGACGGGCGCGGCAGTTCCTTTGGCGGAAGCGAGGGGAAGCAATACAATTCGCGTCGGCGTTATCGGCTGCGGCGGACGAGGATCCGGCGCAGCCCATGACTGTGTCGAGTCGTCGCCTGGCGTGGAAATCGTAGCCCTGGCCGACGCTTTCGAGGATTGCCTCAAGGGCTTGAAAAATGATTTCAAGGTTCCGAACAACCGCTGTTTTGTGGGCCTTGATGCCTACAAGAAAGTGCTGGCTCTGGACGACATAAACCTGGTTATCATTGCGACGCCGCCCGGATTCAAGCCCGCACAGTTCGCCGAGGCTGTCAAACGCGGCAAGAACGTCTTTATAGAGAAGCCCGTGGCGACCTGCCCGGCGGGGATTAAGATGGTTATCGAGGCTTCCGAGCAGGCGACACAAAAAGGTCTGGCGGTAGTCGCGGGAACCCAGCGCAGGCACGAGCCGAAGTATGTCGAGACTATGAAGCGGATTCATGACGGCGCAATAGGAGATATCGTTTCGGCTCAATGCTACTGGAACATGGGTGCGCTTTGGGTTGATCGCGCCAAGAGCAACTGGGACAACTACAAGAGCGGCAAGTACTCGGACGTGGAATGGCAGATTCGCAACTGGCTGTTCACCGGCTGGCTCTCGGGCGACCATATCTGCGAGCAGCACGTGCACAACATCGACGTAATCAACTGGGCATTCGGCGCCCTTCCCGAACAGGTGCACGGCGTGGGTGGCCGGCAAGACCGAACGGAGCCGCAGTACGGCAACATATTCGACCACTTTGGGGTCGAGTTTTTCTATCCGAACGATGTTCGTACTATAAGCATGTGCAGGCAGATCGACGGTACGTCGAACAACGTCAGCGAACGCGTGGTCGGCACCAAGGGTGTCAGCGATTGCGCCGGAACCATCCAGGGCGAAAACCCATGGCGCTACGAGGGACCGAATCCCAACCCGTACGTGGTGGAGCATACCGACCTTATCAAAAGCATCCGCAGCGGCAATCCGCTCAACGAGGGCAAACGGGTCGCCGAGAGCACGCTCTGTGCGATCATGGGCCGGGAATCGGCGTATTCGCGACAGCAGTTCAAGATGTCGTGGTTCATGAGCAGATGTACGCTGAATAATCTGCCGCCGGACGACCTCAAACTAAGTGATTCCAGACCGCTGGAACCGTTTGCGATTCCAGGTGTATATCAGATACCCGGCTGGGTACAGCCCGAGCGGACGAGAAGACGCGGGTAGTACGACTGCTGATTCGACCAGATAGCTCAAAGACAACGAACATAGGAGATTTATAATATGACAGCGTCAGATAAAAACAGA
>JBDREF010000078.1:0-12098 GCA_043820045.1 Planctomycetota bacterium
CCGCCGTAGGCCTTGATAATGCCGTCGGTGACAGACTGGTTAACGTAGTCTGAATTGTCGGGCGTTCCCCGGAGATTCAGGGCGCCGCCTCTGAGATCTACATTGGATTCGGCCGTAGCCAGGAAATTCAGACCCCGAGCATTGGTTCCCTCCAGCAGGTTCAGCGTGCCGCCTTCCATCGTGACAGTTCCATTGCCGCCGGGCTGTTGACCGACGCCGAGGAGCTGGGCGTGTATGTTGACGGTTCCGCCTTCGTACACGGTCAGATATCCTTCACCCCTGTAGCCCACGTACAAACGCGCCAGGCAATTCAACACGCCGCCGTCATATACCTCCAGACGACCGGCACTGTCATCCACATCGCCAACATTGTAACCCAATATGAACCAGTCATAGACCGTCAGGTTTCCTCCATCGACGATCTTCAACGGACCTCCGCCAAGGTCGATCTGCCAGGCTGCGGCGTCCGGGAAGTCAACTATACATTCACTCGTGCCGTTAAAAAAAGCCTTAATGGTGGGAGAGGGCAAGACCTCGCCGGCCCAGTTAACAGGGTCTTTCCATAACTTCTTGTTGGGCGCCGGGCTCCAGGTCGTGTCCTGAGCTTCGACCAGGCCGGCCAGACAGAAAACAGCAACTGCACACAAAATAACTCGGGTTCTCATTATACATCCTCCTGCACAAGCTGAAATTACAATGACATGGACAAGCGAAGCGACCCTATTCGAGCTCTGCATCTGCTCGTTCCAACACATGCTATATCTTATAGCAGATTGTTAACTCCGTTTCAAGGGGGATTGACCACATTCTTTGCGCGGCCGTCGAGAAAAGCTGCCACGTTCTGAACGGCGATATTAAGCAGCCTCTCTCTGGCCGCTCTGGTTGCCCATGCGATATGCGGAGTGATGTAGCAATTCCGGGCCCTCAGCAGCGGATTCTGCTCATCCGGCGGCTCGCTGGAGAGGACGTCGAGACCGGCACCGGCTAATTTGCCGCCGTCGAGAGCCTCGGCCAGGGCTGGCTCGTCGATAAGCGGGCCTCGGCTGGTGTTGATCAGAAATGCGGTACTTTTCACCAGGCCTAACGTATGCTCATTGATAAGATTCCCGGTTTCGGGTGTGAGCGGGCAATGCAGGCTTACGACATCCGCGCGCCGAAAGACATCCTCTATAGTGACCATCGTGCAGCCCTCCGGCATTTGCAGTGACTGGGCCACATCGTAAGCTACTACCTTCATACCGAACGCCACAGCCAGCTTTGCAACTGCCCGGCCGATTTGTCCGAAGCCGATGATGCCCATCGTCAGCCCGCGCAGCTCCACCAACGGCGTATCCCAGTAGCAGAAATCCGGCTCCGAGCACCACCGCCCTTCGCGGACGGTTCGCGCATGGTGGCCCACGTTCTGCGTGAGATTGAGCAGGTGTGCGAAGACCATCTGGGCCACCGAATCGGTCCCGTAAGCCGGAACGTTGGTGACCGGGATACCTCGTTTGCGAGCCGCCTCGACATCCACCACATTGTAGCCGGTCGCCAGCACGCCGATGTACCTGAGTGCGGCAAGACGTTCGATTGTCTCGCAAGAAAGTAAAGTCTTGTTGGTCAGAACGATTTCGGCGCCATCGGCCCGCTGCACCGTCTCATCGGGGGCCGTGCGGTCGTAAATCGTACACTGGCCAAGCTCCTCGAGGCCTTTCCACGTGAGGTCTCCGGGGTTAAGTGTGAAACCATCAAGCACAACGATTCTTACCATACGCTTGCCTCATCTGGCGACAGGAGAAGGGGAAAAGAACGCCCCTATTTCGCGTTCGTCTGCTCTATAGCCGCGGCTATGCTCGCCCCTCGCTCGAACTTGACACCCTCATCCACAAGGCACTTTTCCAGCGCCGAGAGAAACAGCATGACATTGCTGAGCGTCGAGGCCGAACCCATCAGGCCGATTCGCCACGCCTTTGACTTGAAAGCCCCTAATCCGCCGCCGATTTCGATATTGAACTCGCTGAGCAATTGTTTGCGAACAGCCGTATCGTCCACGCCGTCAGGTATCGAAACGGCGTTGAGCATGGGCAGCTCATATCCGGGCTCGGGCAGATACTCAATCCCGATGGCCGAAAGCCCGGCCCTGAGTACTTTGTGGTTGGCCAGATGCCGCGCCCACCTGCGCTCCAGCCCTTCTTCCCTTATCATCCGCAGCGCTTCCAGCAGGGCATAGTTCATGTTAATCGGTGCGGTGTGATGGTAAAAACGCTCGCTTGACCAATATCGCCGGATCATCGATACATCGAGATACCAGCTCCGAACCTTCGTCCTGCGATTCTCAATCGCGCTCAAAGCAGCGTCACTGAAGGTCACAGGCGCCAGCCCCGGCGGGCAGGACAGGCACTTTTGCGTGCCGGAATAGCAGGCATCGATTCCCCAGCCATCGACATCGACGTTCATCCCACCCAGACTCGTCACTGCATCGACCAGCAGAAACGCGTCGTTGTCGTGGACGATTCGGGAAATCTCTTCGAGCGGCTGACATACGCCTGTGGAGGTTTCGGCATGTACTATCCCGACAACTTTTGCAGGTTTCTTTTTGAGGGCTTCGGCAATCTGCCCGGGGTCGAATGCCTTGCCCCACTCGGCCTCGACTGTTGCTACGTCGGCCCCGCATCTTTCAGCAACATCCGCCATTCGCGAGCCGAATACGCCGTTGATGCACACGAGCATCGAATCGCCCGGCTCGATGAGATTGACCACGCAGGTCTCCATTCCCGCACTTCCCGTGCCGGAGACTGCAAAGGTCATTTCGTTGCCGGTCCGGAAGGTGTTCTGGAGCAACTCGCGTATTTCATTCAATACGTCGATGAACGCCGGGTCGAGGTGCCCGATGGTCGGGCGCGACATCGCCTCCAGCACTCTCGGATCGACGTCGGAGGGCCCCGGTCCCATGAGAACCCGCTTAAAGGTATAGGGTCTGTTCATCCGCATCCTTTCTCAGTCAGGTCTTCTGTGCCGTTTTTCAGTAGATCGTCAGTGTGACTTTGCCCAGGGCCCCACAGTCTCCCTCGTAACTACCCTTCATATCGGCTGCCTTTGCCTTGTATGCAGGTGCGGCGGTTCCTGTGAGCACGACGTCGCCGGGTTTCAGCCCGCCGCCATGCCTGACGAGGTGATTAGCTAACCAGAGCAGCGAATTCCAGGGGCTGCCCATGACGTTTGTCGCTGCGCTTTCGACAATCGTCTCGCCGTCCCGCGCCAGTTTCAGAGTCGCCGCATCGACATCGAAGGCATCAGGTGCCGCCGCCGGACCCAACGTGTAGAAATGGGCACCGACGCCGCTGGCTATCATATCCTGGGGCGTGGGCCTGGCTTCGGCCGAGATGAAACGGTAGTCGCCGATATCAAAAGCCGCGTGCACCCATTTGACGTAACTCTTCAGCTCTTCGACGCTTTTGATCGGCCGGCTGATTCGTCCGCTGATAGTGAAGGCCACTTCTGTCTCCAGGGTAACCTCCATGATCTCTTCGGTCGGCAGTCTCGAACCGCTCGGCAGACGCCCAAGCGAAAACAGCGGCCCGTACGCCGGCTCATCCACGCCGAACTGCTCCTGAGCCGCCTTGCTGGCGTATGCGACCTTGTAGCCGGCCACATCGCCCAACGTTCTGCTCAATCTCTTTGCCAGAGCCGCCTGGATCTCGTAAGCCTCGGCCATCGAAAACGACCCGTATGTTGCGGTCAGATAGGCGATTTGCTCCTGATTCTCGCGTGCGGCGAGCATCTGCCTGATCATCTTATCGACCTTTGCACTGTCCCTGCCGGCGGCCATCTGTCCGGCCGCGGCCACAAGAAAACCGACCACAACCACACAAATAACAGGTAGAATGGCAGATTTCGTTCCTCTTATCATGTTAATACCTCCAAAATATATATTCCGGATTCTTAGTTCTGTCCTCCCTGGGGGACGCCTTACGGTGCGGCGCAACTTTGGGCCCAGAGCCGGGATTGATTAGTCAGCAGAAGATACCATGAGCGTTGCCGGCGGTCAATCCTCCCTGTGGGACGCAATGAACCTATGGACGAGCCCTCAGGGCCAGGGGCAAGAATCCTCCGCCGGAGCGGCTAACCGTCTCCGAATCCACCAGGGAGGGCCGGCGGCGGGGGTTTTCCTTGATTCGGGAGCGGAAAAGTGGTATGATCATGTGGCGGTTGAAGGCACGCAAGACAGAAGACAGAGGATCCCGGCTCTGGACTCAAGGACGGCGGTAAATACGCAAAATCGCCAGAAAAAACGTTATATTTCCTATTAACAGTGGCACTTAAATACAGTGAGACAATCGGTGATAACGAAAGAACAGGGGCCTGGCATGGATCAGCAGTCATACCAGTTAGAGCTGGTTAGACGGGCTCGGCGCGGCGATAAGGAAAGCCTCGGTTTGCTTGCTGAGCAGGCACGAGGCCGCCTGCATACGTATGTATATCGCCTCACCCAACAAGAAGAATTAACGCAGGAAATAGTGCAGGAGAGCTTGTTCGAGATGTGCAAAGTATTAGGAAAGCTCAAACAGGATGATCGGTTCTGGCCGTGGCTGTACGGCATAGCCGTAAACAAGTTGCGGCGCCACTACAGAACCGAGCAGACTCAACGCAGGCTGGCAACCGGCAGTGCGGAATACAGAGACTCAATCAGAAGCCGCCGGGACGGGCTGGAAGACCTCGTGGGCGATGAACTCAAACACATTATCGCTAAGGCGATGATGAAGCTCAAGACACGGCACAAGGCCGTATTGGTTATGCGCTGCTACGACGATATGGCCTATTCGGACATAGCCGAGTCGATGGGCTGCAGCGAGTTCAGCACGCGAATGTTGTTTCTGCGGGCGAAAAGGGCGTTGCAGCGGGAGCTTTCGCGTAACGGCCTGGGCAAGGGCACTCTGCTGGCCGCCCTGGTGATGTTCGGCAAGATGACGGCCCCGACCAAGGCCGCAGCGGCGCAGGTGTCCATTACGGCCGGCACGGTCAAGGTCGGCTTGTTGGCCTCAGTCGCCGGACTGGCAACCACCAAGACAGCTATCTTATCCCTGACCGCCGCCGGAGCACTGACTGCCGGTACGATTGTTGCAACATCGAACCCATCCGGGCAGGCTCCTCTCGACCCGCAGACCGGAATCGAGGCCGTAACTCAACAAATTAACCAGACCCCGGAAGAGTGCTGGTTCTACTATCCGCAAGGTCCTGCCGGTTCGGTGATGCTGAAGGTAGAATCCGGCCAGGCCGGCGAAGCGGGATTCTGGCAGGTACTGCAGAACGACCGCGCCAATAATTACTACAGTGACAACACCGTTCAAATCAACAACCATCGCTTTTATGCCAGCGACCTTAGCGCGATGCAACTGCCCACGGACGAGCCCGCAATGGCCGATTTTCTCAGTAAGGTCGAGCCAAATTCCAAGCCCGTTGACCGCGTAACGGCCGGCGGACGCGGACTTCTGGTCGTAGCCTCCCGAGGCGGAGACCAGCAGCAAGAGGCCAAACCCTGGGCGATGCGACACTACAACGTGCTCGATGAGGATTTCTTCCAGGCCGATTGGCCGACCACGGTCGGGACGGTTGACAACCGCGACGAGATGCACAAACGCGGCTGGACATATTTCCGCGTCAGCGGCCAGATCAACGGGGCCAGAGTCGTCGGAAAGGGAAGAATCCCGTTTGTCCAGTTCACTGCCGAACGATACAGCCCATGGCTGAAGCTGCAAGTCGGGTCTTTGACGATCGTTGACACCGAGGGCGAGGCCTACGTGCAAAGCTCCTCAGGTGACCAGCTCTCGCTGTACGCCGGCGGCAGCTTCCTCAAAGGGCTGAGCAGGCCCTGGATGGGATTGCATACAATCGATACGGTCCGCCGAGACGCAGCAGCACAGCAGATTGCCTTCAAGACCGAGGCTTTGCCGGACGGCCTATTCGCAAACGTCGAAGTATCATGCGAAGGAGTCAAACTCGTCTACAGCATCGACCTTGAGACAGATGTCATTAATGAAATCACCTTCTCCACCGACGATGGCAACACAGGCAATTTGAGGTTCTTGTACCTTCAGTCTGTCAGTGGAGCGGGCCAGGAATTCATACCTCCGCGCAGGCCCATCGGTCAGGTGGTCCGTAAGAGCAGCCCCGGTTTTGCGTGGCTTGCACAACTGATGGAAGGTTCTCTTGAATAGTCTGACGAGATTGAGGGTAGCCTACATGAAATGGTCGGGCAAAGATTGGTTTTCGACCACCGCCGCTGTTCTGGCGGTGCTGACGGTCTGCCTGATATCCGGCTCGGCCAGGGCCGACTGGAGTTACCATTACAGTGACAGCTTCAGCTCGACAAAGGCCGAAGATGACAGTTATTCTCACAGCATAATATGGCCTCAGGGGGCCTTTCCGCCGTCGCAGGAAGCATACTTGTACTACCTCGACAGCGGAGGGCTCGGGTTCGGAGATTACAACGATGAGCCTGCTTGGCTCGGCTACTATTTTCCCATCGGTTCGCAGGATTCACCCGGGGCCGTGTATGGGGAAATAACAATCGAAGCTCAGTTCCCTCAATCGTCCGGCTACCTGTTCTGCTCGGTCACGGCCGACGATTACACAAATACGCAGGAACTGGACTCCGGAACCAACACAATATCCATCGACTCCGTCTGGGGCCGGGCTTATGTCGTACTCTTTGGCTCCGAGGTCGTCATAGACAGCATCCAAGTCAACCTGGGCTCGCCGAGCGCCAATATCAGAGTCCCGGGCGACTATGCCACCATCCAGGCGGCAATCGATGCCGCCTCCAGCGGCGATATCGTCGAGGTCTCATCGGGCACCTACCGCGGCAGCGGGAACCGGGACCTCGATTTCAAAGGCAAGTCAATCACCGTTCGCAGTGAGGACGGACCCGGCAGCACGACCATCGACTGCGGCGGCCAGGGACATAGAGGCTTCTACTTCCATCGCGGCGAAGGAGCAAGCTCGGTTCTTCGCGGCTTCACAATCGTCAACGGCTCTGTGACCGGCAACACTTTACCGCCCGACGGCGCATCGTGGAACCCAAGCGCTGCCCATCCGGTCGGCGGCGGTATCTTCTGCGAGTCGAGCAGCCCGAGCATCATCGACTGCAGGATTAGACGCTGCTCGGCCGAACTCGGAGGGGCAATCGGCGCCGTCAACGGCGACCCGGAGATAATCGACTGCACAATCGAAGATTGCGGCAACGGAGGCTTTGGGGCCGGAATCGGTCTTATCAGAGGCTCCAGTGCAACGATCATCGACAGCACAATCAGAAACAACTCCGCCTCCTCCGACAGTCTCGGCGCAGGGATTTACTGTGCACAAAGCACGGCACTGCTGGCCAACTGCAACATCTCAGGCAACAGCGCACAGGGCAGTGTCAAAGGCGGCGGAATTCATATCGGCGGTTCTTCCGCACGCATGGTGCTCGAGCAGTGCATCATCGCGCACAACACCGCCGAGGCCGGTGCCGGCATCTACGCCAACTCGCCGGATTACCTGCGCATGATAAACTGCACGGTCGCCAACAACAGCCTTTCGGGCGGCCAGGCCGGCGGAGGCATTCACGCCGTCGGCGGCAGCATCTCGATAAGAAACTGTATCGTCTGGGACAACGACGGTGCCGCCATTTCGTTCGTAAGCTCGGCTTCGGGCGGCGTCGCGTACTCGGACATCGAGGGTGGCTTCTCAGGACCGGGCAATATCAACGCAGCTCCCATGTTCGCATCGGCAGGTTCCGGCGACTATCACCTTCAGTCGAGAAACGGCCGCTACAACTCGTCGGGCAACTGGGTAGTGGACTACAATCACAGCCCCTGCATCGATGCCGGCGACCCGCAGGACCCGGTCGGCTCAGAGTCATTTCCGAACAGCAAGCGAATCAACATGGGCGCCTACGGCGGCACCCACGAAGCAAGCAAGAGCATCGGCCCGGTCATTTTCCACGTCGATCGTTCCCGCGGCAGTGACTCCAACGCCGGCATGAGCAGATCCGACGCATTCGCAACAATCCAGGGCGCGGTGGACGAGGCCATCGACGGTGACATTATCATGGTCTGGCCCGGCGTCTATCGCGAAGAAGTCGTATTCAACCGCAAGAGGATCACGGTCCAAAGCGCCGATGACGCCGCCACCGTCATGGCCGCGAACGGCTATGCGTTTTCATTCTACGGCGCCGAGAGTTCCAGGAGCGTCCTGCGAAACTTCGTAATCATCAACTGCGGCGAAGCGGCGGTATTCTGCGAAGGCGGCTCGCCCGAGCTTATCAATCTGACTATGGCCGACAATCAGTTCGGCGTAACCGCTTACGGCGGCGCCAACCCGACAATAACCAACTGCATACTGTGGAACAATGCGCTCGGCGACGTATTCAGCGATGCGTTCCAGCTCCGTGCCTACTACAGTTGCCTCCAGCAGCTAAAGGCCGGCGACGAGGACCGCGGCAACATCAGCGCAGACCCCCTGTTCGCCGAGCCAGGCAACGGCGACTATCATCTGAAATCCAGATTCGGCAGATATTCCCCCAGCACCGGCGGATGGGTTGAAGACGAAGTAAACAGCCCATGCCTCGATCGGGGCGACCCCGGAATGCACCGCGGACGCGAACCCAACGGAGGCAGAGTAAATATGGGGGCTTACGGAGGAACGCCCTTCGCCAGCAAGAGCGGCCCGTCGTGGTAAAAAGGGGGGTGGCAGCCTCAAGCGCGGCTTGGGGATGGCCAACCCCGGGGGCAACCATCCCCATCCCGATGAACGGCAATCGGGATGAGGCTGCCACCCGCCGCGGATTTCCTTCGTTTTTTGTCGCAAAGAGCAAAATTATAGGGTTGACACCGAACCGAAGGGCGTATATAATAACAAAAGTTGGCTCAGAGGCGCTCTATGAGCGCACAGACGTTGTTTGGGCACGATCGGAGGATATGAAAATCGGCGTCCAGGACATATATACGGAGCCAGGTGATGAAAAACGGGCCTTCACTCTAATCGAACTGCTCGTAGTCATGTCCATCACCTCGCTCCTCATGGCCGTATTGCTGCCGGCACTGGGAAAGGTGCGCAGACAGGCGAAGTCCATCGCCGCAATGAACGACCAGAAAGAAGTCACCTCCGCAGCCAACCTCTTCGCGCTCGACAACAACGAAAGGTACCCCGAGTCGGTCGCCACCGTCGGATTCGGTAACAACTGGAACTGGACCGACCCGACGAAGATAACCGGAAACAGGAGCCGAAGCCCCGGCCTGCACCGCGCCATGAGCGAATACCTCCGCAGCTACATACCCGATGCGCGGACCATGTATTGCCCCAACGCCCCGCAGAGATACAAGTACCTCCAGCAGGCATGGGACGCCGGCGACGAGTGGGACAATCCCGATGCGGCCTTTCCCGCAGACCCCGTGGGCGGGACGTTCTGCTTCTATTGGAACTACAGGGGATTCCTCGGCGGACGAAGGGACGTCTTCATGGGGCCGCAGGGCCCGGCAAGCGGCGGACGTTACAGCAAGCTGCTCGTCACCGACTACTTCGGATACGACCACTGGAGAAGCCCGATGTCGCACGGCAGTTGCGAGCAGTTCGACGGAGCAGTCATAGCTCCGGAAACGTGGCTTCTCTCGGCCTACTGGTACCGCCGTAGCGAGCCTGACAACAAGCCACCGCTCCAGTTGAGGGCCGGATACACGGACGGGCACGTCGAGACCTACTCATCCTCGGACGTCGTGCCAATGAGGGTCTCCCTCACGCCAGACGGCCGTGTCCCCTACCCCGACGGCGTCGGACCAGGAATATTCTTCCTCCCGAAAAACTCGCTGCACTAAAATTCACCTGACGCGAGTTGCGCACTTTCGCGCACCCGTTCACTCTCGTGCGGATCCTGCGAGATTTCTTTAAGTCGAGTCAGCACACCCGGATGAGACAACGCGGCAGTCTCGCAGCCGCATATACGCGTGTCCCAGTAACAATCCCACAAGCATTCGCGTGCATAGTTGGCCTGAAACACATCGGGAGCCGTCGCATCCATTGCCCGTGCCGCCCTATACCTCTTACAGGAATGGGGCACGGCCACAAAGACATTCTCAATTTCCGGGACATGTCCCACGCCGTCCATGTGCCAGAAAGCTTCGAGAGCACTGGCCAGACGGAAGTCTTCACATTGTATCGTCTCCGGGGAACTCAACACATCGACGAGCAAAGGTACATCGTCCGGCGTCGCGTGGTTCTCCAGAATCTCTCCACCTGCAACCTGGAGGTACCATTCATTTCTTTGAAACCATTGCCTGCCCGTCTCCAACGACAATGACCCAGGCATCCGACCGATGGCCTTGAACGCCTGGCGGCGAATCCGCTTGTTCAGTCCTTCACCAGATTCTATGACCGACCTGACTGCTTCAAACGCTGTGGGCGTGCCAAGTACGCCCAAACCGTTAAGGGCCAGCATAACTCTGTATTCGTCTTCTTGTGTAAGATTCTGCAACAGAAGTTGTTCGTCTTTGCCAGAGAGTTTCTGCTCCAGGGCCTCTGCCGCCTGGCAAAAAAGCGGCCTCTCGACCAGACCGAACAGCTCGCCAACTGACAGCCCCGCCAGGTCGATGGGGGCCTTGTTTTCCTTGCGGGGAAGCGACTCGATAGCCTCTGGCAGGCAGAACCGGTCAAAGGCCTTTGCCAGCTGCGAGTTTCTTTGACACAGTGTTTTCCATGGCTCACACACGGGAATAAGCGGGCCTACCCGTATGTCCTCATCGTACCAGTACTTCAGGCCCTCAAGTATGCCCATCCTGAAGTCCTCGTGGAATGCCGGGTCGTTAGAGAGTCTGTCGCATATTGTCCGATCCACCCCTTCAAGAGAATTGTCAATGGGAGATTCCCATAAGTACAAGGCAACAGACTGCCAGTGAAATCCGTACGCCATGTAGTCTCGAAACATCTCCAGGGCTTCTGCATTCTGACGCGCTGAGAGGCTGTCAAGCGTCTGGATCGCCAGTATTGTGTTCCAGAATTGATCGTCGCGGCCGTCGTTTTGTTTGAGAAAGTCACCTATGGGTTTTATGTCCATGCGCGTTTCAATGATCAGCGAGCAATAGTAGTCGGCCCTATACTCCACTTGCTTGTCGAGTCTTGGGTCGTTGGTGATGCACTCCATGAGCAGGGGCCATACCTCCGCCGGCGATGTCTCGACAGCCTGAAGATACCCTGCCCCGCGTCCCCGCTGCAACATGCCGAGCAGCGTGTCGGGATTGGCCAAACAAAGTTTCCGGTGCTCGCCTGCCATCTCACTTTCCCTTGTTCCTGACATATCGTACCATTGTACCCTCTCCTTCTGGCACAAGATATCAAAATGCTTATGGCTACTGCTTATTGTGCGGGGCGCATAAAAAAGGGGCTGTGAGCGAGAGCCCACAGCCCGAATCAGCTACGTCACAAAAGTATGCTACTGACAATTTGCAAGCCACAGTGATACGAAAGCTGCGAGGTCGTCTATGTTAGTGTTGCCGTCGCCGTTGACGTCCTGGCAGAGGGGGCAGTCGGCATCCGTCGTCTGGGGAACGAAGTAGTAGTCTTCCGTTTCGCCGACCTGGTACTTCGTCTGTGGTCCGGAACCGCCGTTTCCTATCTGGCCGGCGGCGGTGCCGCCCTTCCAGGGCCGCTCGGAAAGAGTTACTCTCATCCAGATATCCTTGGCTCCCTGAGCGGGATTCCATGCGAGGAACGCCGGGGTGGTCAACTGGTGCAGCCCTGCCGGCAGGCCGTAGAGGAACTGGTTCTGAACCGCCCATTCCGGCGCCGAGCCGGCGGGGCAGGTAAGCGTGTCGTCCCAGTCGCCGTCGCGGTTGAAATCGAGCCAGACGTTGACCCACAGATCGGTTCCGGGCGTGACAATGGTGACGGTATAGTCGATGTTGGCCCATCCGCAATTGGGCAGACTGAGCGGGAATATAACGCTGTCATCGCCGTCGTCACGGTTGGCCGTATCGGACAGAGGCCTGATGTTGTTGACGCCGTCCTCATCGGTTCCCTTGTCGGCCTCGGTCTCGGAGGTAATCTTCTTGCCGAGATAGGCAACGACCTGGGTGTTGACGTGAGCCGGC
>JBDREF010000079.1:0-4004 GCA_043820045.1 Planctomycetota bacterium
GATTCGGCTACCATGATGTGAGTTAGTTCGGGGCCTATACCGATTGATTCGGTATGGGCCCCTTTTATTATTTGGTCACGGGTAATTGGCATTTGGCCGCACACAACCGCAGGCTGGATTGTACGCACAACTTACCCCGACTCGCCGAGCAGCCAGAGGGGTTCTTCGCCGCCGGCAAATCGGGCAAGAAACTGCGGAGCAGTCATCAAAGAATCGGGAACAACCTTCGTCCAGATTCCGTCGGCTGCGGGCTGCCCCCGGCGGGCCGTGCGGCGGCTGTAAACGGCGATAAAGAACTGGCCCCGCTTTGCATCGAGAACGGCAGCGACTTTCTCAAAACTCGTGACGTCCGGCTCAGGAGCTGAAACCGAACAAGCGTCGCGGGCAACGAGGCTCACGGCATTGGAGGCGATTACGTCCAGCGTATCGACAGCTACTACTTCGGCGAAGTTAGCCAGGTGCATGGCCTTTGCCAGGGTTGCGGCTATTCGCAGACCTGTGAAGCTGCCAGGGCCGGCCGATATGTAAACGTGACCGATCTGGTCGGGCTTGCGGCCGAAGCGGTCCAACAAGTCGCCGATAGCGGGGAAAATCTCCGCGCTGTGCCTTAAAGAGCCGGAAAACACGGTCTCCGCAAGCATTTCTCCGGCGGCCGCTATTGCGACGGAGCCTATCCTGCTGGAGGTCTCTACGGCCAGTATTAGAGGTCCTTCGGTCATAGACCCGCCCTTTCGATCTCTGTGTCATTATTTTTAGGCATTCGAAACCCGCGCTATCACTACTGAAAAGCGGCTTTTGCCGCGACTATTTTTCCCCCCAGCTTGCCCGGTTTTTCAAGTTTAGCGTACTTGAACCCACATATTATTGGCCAAATAGGCATAAATCAAATTTTTCTCTTGCAAAAAGAGTTGTTTTCATATAGACTGAATCATTATAAGTCCGGTCTGTGCTTGGATCTGGAGGTTGTAGGTAAGCGTAGCTTGGTAAGATTTTCCCTGATGAGGGTGGGTTCTTTTTTGGCAGGAGGTTTATTTTGAGCAAGCCGAGTTTTTTGACCGAATCATTTGGCGGGAAGTCCCTGTCCATTGTCATGGCGTCACTTCTGTTACTTGTAATAGCAGTAGTCAGTGAGGTGGCTCCGGCACAGGAAAATGGAGCGGCCGACGGGCAAAAGGTATTGCATCGAACAGCCCAAAGCTACATCAAGACTGGGAAGGACCAGTACGACAAAGGCCACTTTTCACAGGCAGAGACGACCTTGCTGGATGCCGATGAGAAGTACCGTAAATACCTGACTGCCGCAGAGCGCGAGCAGCTCAGCGCACTTCTGGAGAAAACACGCACAGCCGTAGTCAAGAGGAAACTCGCCATCAAGACACTCCAGACCGTTAGCACGCTGATCAAGCAGGACCAGCTAACACAGGACCAGCTAACTGAAGCAAAGACTGCTCTCGAAAATCTCAAGAGCAGCGAGTTCCTGACAACAGACACGCAGGTCCAAATCGCTGAAGTGCTCAAGGAGATCAACGCCCTGGTACTCGACAATGAAGCACACTCGGAGAAGGTCCGGGGCAGAAAGCGTCTGGCTGCGGAGGTGGATAAGATCGCCGCAGGGCTCCAGAAGCCAAACGAAGACGTGAATATAGTGGATGTTTACAAGAAGAGCATGAGTTTGAAGGACTCAAAGGACCTAGGCGAGCTCAAAGAAGCTCGTGAAGGTTTCGTAAAGGTCTTGGCCAGCGACGGGATCCCCGAAAAAATGAAAACGACGTTACGGGATTACATCGCCAAAATAGATGAAGTCCTGCCGGCAGAACTCAGGCAAGCGCCGTCTGAAGAAAGAAGTAAGCTGGTTGCTACCGTTGAGCCGAAGGCAATAGAACCGCGAGTTCCGCAGCCGAAACTTGCCGGGTCCAGACTTACGGCGCAGGAACCTGAGGACCCAAACGGCAACGGCTCGGAACCCACCGCACCTGAACTTGTTCAGCCGCAGGTTCCCGAATTGACAGCAGCCGCATCGAGCCGGGCGGCGCCGGCGGCAGGCGGGGACAGTTACATTGACCAGGTCACGCGCAAAAGGAACATCATTCGCACTTATACAAGAACGGTTGTTAACGATGCCATAGCCAAGGCGCGCGGCTACATTGAAAAGGGTGATTTCAAGAATGCCGGGAAAACCGTTGAGGCCGCGGCATTTACCGTGAACGACAACCAGATTCACCTCGGAGATGAACTGTTCACCGAACACAGCGGCAAGCTCAAGGCGCTGGCGGATGAAATCGCCGCTGAAGAAGGTGAAAAGACGCGACAGGACGCGCAGACAAAACGCGAGGCGGCGACAGAGGCAAACCGTCAGTTCAGAGACCAGATGGAGGTCGACAGGCAGAAGAGAATAGTCGAGTTGATGGAGAACGCGCTGACCTACGAAAAACAACAACGATATGAAGCCGCTCTTGGTCAATTGGAAACCCTGCTCGCTCTTGATCCGCAAAATGACCAGGCGCTGACAATGAAGGACCGGCTGGAGGACAACATTTACTTCCGCAGGCAGTTGGAGGTACAGAAAGAGTCGGACAGGCAGAAAGCCGACGTTTTGCTGAAAACCGCGGAGTCTCAAATACCCTACGCCGACGAGATTACCTATCCCAAGAATTGGCGGGAGATTGTCGCGAAACCGACCCGTCAGCCGGACAAGCCCATCGGTTTGGATCCCGTTGACGCGGCGGTATATGAACAACTGGAGCAGCTCGTTGACCTGTCGGATTTAAACGCCGGAATGTCTTTTGGCGATGTGATAACAAGATTGAAGGAAGCTGTAGAGCCTTCGCTGCAGATTCAGCCTAATTGGAAAGATTTGCTCGAAAACGCCGATCTCGAACCTACGAGCCCGGCCGGCATGGATCCGCTAACCGGTGTTAAGCTTCGCAAAGTGCTGGAAGTTCTGCTTGCCGGAGTCTCAAGCGATTTTGCGCAGGTCAGCTACGTCGTGGACGAGGGAGTGATCGTAGTCGCTACGGTAGAGGCGCTTCCGACCAAACTCGTGACGCGTGTTTACGACATAACCGACCTGGTCGGTGAACCGGCCCAATACGGCGGCATGCAGGGCATGATGAGGGGTCAGATGATGGGCCAGATGGGCGGCGGCATGGGCGGCGGCATGGGCGGCGGCATGGGCGGCGGCATGGGCGGCGGCATGGGCGGCATGGGCGGCGGCATGGGCGGCATGGGCGGCGGCATGTTCAACATTCCGCCCGAGAAGGTCGGAAAGCTCAAGGTCACCACCGTCTGCCTCGAGCACGGCAAGCGCGAGCCCCGCCCCGCGATGGAGTATGAAATCAGGCCCATCGAAGAGTTCACCGACCGGGTTGAAGTCCACGAAGTGTGCCGCATGCTCGCCAACGGGATGATGCCGCAGCGCGTGGCCCAAGTCGCCGCGTGGCACCTGACCGACAACATGAGCTTCCAAGAGCTGGCCGCCAAGGAGATCCGGTTCGCCAACGGGATGAAGCGCCCCTACTTCTCCCCCCAGGAAATTCAGGCGGGTATGCAGGTGGTCGCCACGGCCACCCAACTGGCCAAGCAGCGACAGAGCGATTCCAAGCAGGACTCGCTGAGCCAAAGGTAGGTCCGGCCCGAGATTGGCCCTGGCTCGCTCCGGGCCTTCCCGCTTCCCAGTTCAACCCGATCAAGACACGAAGCCCGCAGGCTGCGGCCCGCGGGTTTTTCGTTTCTCATCTCCCGCGCAAGCCCCGCCACCGGCCAGTTGGTTTGACGGGTGCCACGGGCATCTTGCCCGTGCTTTCACCACAGCACTGGCGAGACGCCAGTGGCACCCTGCCCCTCATTTCGAGCTTGACAGGCCACTAGTGCCGCAAACCGTAATTGATGGCCCATGAAAGCGAGATCTTACCCAGTTGATGATAGCTTATATCTATCTTCACACATTCACGCGGCAATACCGCGTTAGTTCTGGTTGAGCGCCCAAATCCCATTGCTGTGTCAAG
>JBDREF010000080.1:0-23997 GCA_043820045.1 Planctomycetota bacterium
GTGACATAGGATTCGTAAGTAGGCAAGAAGGCACAAAATGCGTAACAGCGACAAACTCACAGAGTTGACGGAGCAAGCGTCCCTGGCGATAAACACGCTAAGCCCGACCGACCTGTCGGAGGTCGGGAGTCTGCAGGAAATTCTCGGGCGGATTAGCGAGTCTATTGCAGAGATAAAAGACGCCCCCGTTGAGCTGCTGGAACAGGCCAAAGGGGAGACCTCCAGCTCGGTTGAGGCACTGCATAAAATACTCCAGCAGGACGTCGAAGACACCTCGCAGGCAATAGAAATGGTATCGCACGCGGTTGTTACCCTTCAGAGCCTGGTCGCTCAAGTCAGCGAGTCCGCCGTCGCGCCCGATCCGGAACAGACACAAGGCGCCGCCCCGGAAGAAGCTGAGACTGTTATTCCTGAAGACGACCTGCCGTTGGTGCTTGATTTCATCGCCGAGGCCTATGAGCATATTGAGTCCGCTGAGGCCGGACTGCTCGATCTCGAAAGTAAGCCGGACGACAGCGAGGTGCTCAACCAGATTTTTCGGGCGTTTCATACCATAAAAGGAATGGCAGGATTTCTGAACCTCAGCGAAATAGGCTCTTTGGCGCATTCAGCGGAGAATCTGCTCGACAACGCGCGCAAAGGTGAGCTTGTTTTGGCCGGCACGAACAGCGATGCGGTCTTCGAATCGATTGACATGCTCAAGAGGATGATTGCCGGACTTAAGGAATCGGTTGAGTCGGGCGAACCTGTTCCTGCCCAGGAAGGCCTGCCGAATCTGCTGGCTAAGTTGAAAGCTTCCGTTGAGAGTAAAGGGGTAGAGGAATTTCTCGCCACGCCGGAAGGTCAGAAGAAGGACGAAGATCTGGACGAGATTCTCTGTGTCGAGGGCAAGGTGGAAATAAGGGAGACCACCACGAAGGCAAGAGGTTCTTCCGGCGACGAAAAAATAAAGGTCAGCACCGCCCGGCTCGACAATTTGATAAACATGGCGGGTGAGCTGGTAATTGCCCAACTGATGGTCACCGAAGAAGTCGGCAGAGCCCTGGCGGTTGAACAAGACCTGTCTCGGAAGATTGCCCATCAGAGCAAAATAGTCCGTGAGTTGCAGGAACTGTCAATGTCGATGCGGATGGTTCCGATTCACGGTGTTTTCCAGAAAATGGCGAGGTTGGTCCGCGACCTTTCGCATAAAGCGGGCAAGGATGTGGCGTTTAGTACAGTGGGCGATGACACGGAACTGGACCGCAATATCGTGGACAAGATTGCCGACCCTCTGGTGCACATGGTGCGCAATTCCGTTGACCACGGCATAGAGCCGAGGGCCGAACGCACCAAGGCGGGCAAAAATCCGAACGGACAACTCGAACTGCGTGCATTCCACCAGGCCGGGGACATCGTTATAGAAATCGAGGATGACGGCAGAGGCCTTGATAAAGAGCGCATTTTGGAGAAAGCCATCAGTAACGGCATAGTCGAACCCGGTCAGGAATTAAGCGAGGAAGAAATACATAAACTGATTTTTCACGCGGGTCTCTCAACTGCCAAACAGGTAACGAGCGTTTCCGGACGCGGCGTCGGCATGGACGTTGTCAAGAAGAACATCGAGGCCCTGCACGGCAAAATCGAGATCGATTCCAAGCTCGGCGTCGGAACCACCTTTACCGTTCGTCTGCCTCTGACTCTGGCCATAATCGACGGTCAGATTGTCAAGGTGAGCGGCGAAAGCTACATCATCCCGATAAACTCGATAGTGCGGAGCCTCAGGCCCAAACGCGAGCAGATCTCCAGCGTGCAGAGCCGCGGTGAAATGGTGATGATCCGGGGCAAGCTCTTGCCGTTGGTCCGCCTGTATGAGTTGTTCGGCGTTGTGCCGACGACTGAGGACCCAACCGAGGCGTTGCTGATGGTGGTGGAAGAAGACAACAATAGATGTTGCCTGCTTGTTGACGAATTGCTGGGACAGCAGCAGGTGGTCATAAAGAGCCTCGGTGAAGGATTGGGCTCGGTAAAAGGAGTTTCCGGCGGAGCCATAATGGGCGACGGGAGGGTGAGATTGATTCTTGACGTTCCCAGCGTGATGAAACTGGCATATAACGGAGCCGGATTCCGTTCATGAACAACCTGGTATGTTATGGAAACATTATTTGTACAAGATGTGGTCTTAAGCGAGAAAGACTTCCGTAAGATCAGCGACCTGGTCTATAAGCACTGCGGGATAAACCTGCATGACGGTAAGAAGGAGCTGGTCCGAGCCAGACTCGCGAAGCGCCTCCGCAACGGGAACTTCAAAACATTCCCTGAGTACATGAGGTATGTCATGGAAGACAAGACAGGGAGAGAGTTCTCCATGCTGATCGACTCACTCAGTACCAATCTGACGGCCTTTTTCCGCGAAAAACAGCATTTTGAGTTCATGCGAGAGAGTTTCCTGCCGCGACTGTTGGAACGTAATCGCAGAGATCGGAACTTTAGAATACGCTGCTGGAGCGCCGGCTGCTCGTCGGGAGAAGAGCCGTACTCGATAGCCATAACCCTGCATGAAGCAGTTGACAAGCAGGGCCGCTGGGACATCAAGGTCCTGGCCACGGACATCTCAACCAGCATACTCGAAAAGGCCAGGGAAGGCGTTTATGAGCAAGAACGTGTTGCGCCTGTTCCGCCCCTGCAGAAGAACAAGTACCTGGTGCTGCATCAGCAGGATGGCCAGAAGGTGTTCGAAGCAGGTAAGATTCTGAAGGATATCGTGGTCTTCAAATACTTGAACTTGCAAAAAGAATGGCCGCTTAAAGGCCCTTTGGATTTCATTTTCTGCCGCAACGTGATGATATACTTCGACAAGCCTACGCAGCAACGGTTGATAAACCGCTTTTGGGAACTGCTGAGCCCGGGAGGAATCCTGTTTACGGGCCACTCAGAATCGTTGACCGGCATTGAACATAGATTTGACTACATTCAGCCGACAATCTACATGAAAGCATAGGACAATAATATGTCAAAGAGAAGGGTAATAATAAACGTATCTGACGCAAAGGTTTCCAACGATCCCTCCGACGTACTTGTGACGTATTCATTGGGTTCATGCATTGGGATATGCTTATATGACTCGGCCACGAAGGTTGGCGGCATGTTGCACTACCAGCTTCCAAGCTCGAAGATGGACCCGGAGCGGGCCAGAGCGAAACCTTTCATGTTTTGTGATACAGGCCTGAAGTTTCTGCTTGAAAAGCTGACCGCAATGGGAGCAAAAATGAAACGGATGCAGATAAGATTAGCAGGCGGGGCATCGATGGACTCCGGCCCCAAAGGATTTGACATCGGCAAGAGAAACCATCTGGCTGTCAGGAAACTCATGTGGCAGAACGGCATGTTTATAGACTCGGAGGACGTTGGCGGGTTCTCGCCCCGAAATGTATATATGGATATGGCTGACGGTGTCGTAACGGTCAGATCGAACGGCCTCGAGAAGAGGTTATGATCATAGTAGAAGCGTCGAAAACTATTTTCGATGGAGGCATAAAATGGCATTGAACGTATTGATAGTTGATGATTCAGTCTTGACACGCAAGAAGATAAGACGCATTATCGAAATGGTTGACGTCGAAGTGGACAATTTCGCGGAGGCTGGAAACGGCGCCGAGGCGCTTACGGTTCTCGACAAGTCCAAAGTGGACTTGGTGCTCGCGGACTTGAACATGCCCGAGATGGGCGGCGCCGAAATGATCCGCAGGATGCGGAGCAACAAGGCAACTGAGTCGGTTCCCGTTGTCGTCATCTCCACTGAATCCCAAACGACTCGTGTCAAAGAACTTCTGGCTGAAGGTGTAAGGGACTATCTGCACAAGCCGTTTACTCCTGAGGAATTCAGGGCGGTTATACAGACGGTCTGGAACAGGCCAAAAGTGGAAACAAAGAATGTCAACGAAGCTTTGATAGAAGCACTTGAGACTATGGCGTTCCTGACTGAAATGCCCATGGAGGAAGACTTGGCCGTATCAGAAGAGACCATATTGGCCGAAATCGGCTTCATGGGAGCAAGAAACGGGTGCATCCAAATAATCGCGGGGCTGAATTTCGGCAAGATTCTTGCTGAAAACATAGGCAACATTGCCGAACCCGACAAGGAGACCGCCTGCGATGCGATGCAGGAACTCACAAACGTCACCTGCGGGCTGTTTCTGCCCATGCTTACGTCGACAACTGCCGACCCGTTTGCCATTACTGTCCCTACGATTGAGATTTGCTGTGATTCAACACAGTGGCATGAGTTTATAGCAGACCCGAACAGCGTTGTGTCAAATATAGAAGGTTACATGGTCGCCACCAGGTTGATTTTGAAAGATTAAAGATTTCTGTGGGGGCTGTGAGGAATGATATGAAAACCAAGGACTTTTCCGGAATTAGAAACAACGGGCGTTTGCCCGATCCTCGGGATGTCGAAGTTCCCGGTGATATCGGTGACTTACTGGATGATTATGTAGAATCAACGGAGTCGATGCTGGGCGAGCTTGAACAGGCGGCGCTGGCGTACGAGTCGGGGCAGAACCGCGAAGAGAACTCTGCGATCATACGGCGTGTCCTGCACAAGATCAAAGGCGAATCGTCGATGGTGGGTGTCGATCATATCTGCGAGTTTTGTCACCAGGCGGAGTTTGCCTTTGAAGAGCTGCCTGAGAACAAACGTTCAGATATGTTGCTGACGTTCAAAGATTGGGTGGCCACCGCCCTGAACAGCATGATGAACTGAAAGACCGTGGGGGAAATCGGTTTGGCAACTGCGATTAGAACAAAAGTCAAGGTGCTGATAGTAGATGACTCGGCGATAGTCCGCAAGATTTTGACCCAGCAATTGAGTCAATATCGGAGAATAGAGATTGTCGGCACTGCGCCCGATCCGTACATAGCACGCGATAAGATCGTTGAGCTGAACCCGGACGTGCTTACGCTCGACGTGGAAATGCCCAGGATGGACGGAATCACGTTCCTTCGAAAACTGATGGAGCATCGCCCAATGCCTGTTATCGTGCTCAGTTCGCTGACGCCGAAGGGTGGAAAGACAGCCATGGAAGCGCTCGCAGCCGGTGCAGTGGATGTCATGAGCAAGCCCGGTGCGGCGTATACTGTCGGTGATGCCTGCAGGGAACTTGCCGAAAAGATTGAAGTGGCCTCGCGGGCCCGCGTGGACAGAGGGATGTCAGGTAGTAGTCTGAATGCGCCGGTAAAGCGACTGGACATGGTCGAGACGACCAACAAGATTTTCGCCATTGGTGCATCTACCGGAGGTGTCCAGGCGTTGGGACAGGTTCTCGGTGCTTTGCCCGCCAATGCTCCCGGGACACTGGTCGTCCAGCACATGCCGGCCAAGTTCACGACCTCGTTCGCCGAGCGTCTGGACAATGAATGCGCCGTAAATGTCCGGGAAGCCCAGGATGGGGACCGTGTCGTAGCCGGTCGCGTTCTTATTGCCCCGGGCGGCTTTCACATGCTGTTGCAGCGTTCCGGCGCGAACTACTATGTCGTCGTCAAGGATGGCCCCCCCGTCTGCCGGCAGAAACCGAGTGTGGAGGTCCTGTTCAACTCGGTCGCAAAATACGCCGGCGCCAATGCGGTGGGAGCGATTCTCACCGGCATGGGAAATGACGGTGCGAAAGGTTTATTAAACATGCGTGAAAGCGGCGCCCACACTGTAGCCCAGGATGAGGCGTCGAGTATTGTTTTTGGTATGCCCAAGGAAGCTATACAGTTGGGGGCTGCTGAAAACATAAAGCCGTTGGGCGAAATAGCCCAGACTTTGATTAGGTTCGCCTGCGCGAACGTCAAAATATAGGAAAAAGGGAAATTATATGTTTCAGGCAAAAGACATTATGACAACCGAACTTGTCACTGTCAAAAGGAATACGGGGATACACGAGGCCATACGTATTCTGGTGGAGAATAATGTCACGGGCCTTCCGGTGGTCAACGATGACATGACTCTGGCCGGAATCATCTCCGAAAAGGATATGCTGGGCCTATTGTACAATATCGAAGACAAGCCCGGAAATGTCGAGAACTTCATGACCGAAGATGTGGTCTGCTTTGATAAGGAAGACAGCCTTATCGATATCGCCGAGAGTTTTATCAATGGCAGTTTCCGCAGAGTCCCGATACTGGACAAAGGCAAAATAGTGGGCATTATCAGTAGAAAAGACATTATTGCCTACATATTAAAACTCAGACGCAAAAACAAGGCGATGGTCTGAGAACACCCCTTAGTGTCCCGGAAGGTTCCGTATGTACGAAACAAAAACTGTCATGACGGCCGAGGTAAGAACTGTCAGAAGGCAAACCCCGATTTACGATGCGGTGGAAGTACTCCTGGACAGTGGCGTTACGGGCCTGCCCGTAGTTGACGACGACATGACACTGGTGGGGATTATCACGGAGAAAGACGTGCTGAGATTGCTCTCCCAGGTCGAGGACGAGTCGGCAACGGTGGGACAGTTCATGACACGCGATGTGGTAAGTTTCGACGACGAGGCGGATCTGATCGAAATCTGCGAGTGTCTTATCGAGAGCGATTTTCGAAGAGTCCCGATTATTTCACAGGGCAAGCTGGCAGGCATTGTCAGCAGAAGGGACATCATCAAATACATACTCGATCCGATCGGATGACTCACCGGCCGGACAAAAACAAAGGGGCCCATACCGAATAACTCAGTATGGACCCCGAGTTTATACAACTCTTAGATGCCAACCACTCAACCGCAGTTGCCATCCAAATTCCAACTTACGGTGCCGGTGCTACCGTCGTAAAGCTCCAGACATCGCCTGTAACTGTCGTCGGCGGATTGAACTCGTCGACACGCCAGTAGTAGGTCTTGCCTGCCTCGAGCGGGCCGGGATTGGAGGTCGTAAGCGGTAGCGGAGGCGCTCCGGCGGCATTGGTGACGGTGTCAAGATTGTCGCCAAAGTACACGGAGTGCAACTTCGCATTCAAACCTGGCGTCCAGCTAAGCTTCGCGTCAATGGCCACATCTGTTGCACCATCGGCCGGGCTGGGGTTGTAGGCCGTAACGGGCGGAACCGTAAAGCTCCAGACAGCGCCCTGATATACCACGTTCGGATCAGCTTCAACTTCATCGACTCGCCAGTAGTAAGTCGCACCGCCAAGACCGTCCGGAATTGGCAGGCCGGGCAGGCCGACACTCAGCATCGTTTCGCCCTGATTGCCCACGAACGCCGCTTCGGCGCCGCTGCTGACATCATCAGAGCTTTCGCTGATATACACATTGTGCGAAGCTGCAGTTACTCCCGGGGTCCAGGTAAGCAGCGCAAATGTCTGCATGACGGTTGAACCGTCGGCCGGATCCGGATTATCAGCCCACAGAGCCACAAATGGCGTGAGGTAATAACCGCTGATGACCGCCCGCTCGGGATTGTCCGGGCCTTCCCATGCTACGGCACAGTTGTCGCCGCCGCCGCCTTCCTTGTAGAGGGCCTTGATGTAGTACTTCTGGCCGCCTTCCAAGGGAATCGGGTTCGACGGAATCACATCCGTGTCGTCGAACTGGCGAGGATCGGTCCAGTTTGTTACCTGAGAAATCAGGACCGCATTGGCCGGCGTCTCGTCGGTGCTCAGCCATAACTCGCTGTTGTCGTCAGAGGAAATCCAGAAAATGTAGTCACCCGATGTATCCGGATGGAGCCAGCCGTGGATTCTGCTGCCGAAGTTGTCGGCGAAGTCAATCGGCGCCTCGAACAGCGACACCTCGTCACTATAGGTCGGGTTGCCAGGGTAGGCCGCATTGCCTGTCAGATCCGAAACAGCCGTTCCACTTATTCCTTCCCATACTTCGCGGAGGATTGTACCTGTCCCCTCGCGAGGAGCCTTGAACATCCACGTATAACCGACATGCTTCGTACCATCGGCTTCGATCGAATCGATCCGCCAGTTGTAAACAGAGCCCACTGCGAGGCCACCCGGATCGAAGGTGTTCTCCACCTGGTTGCCCATGAACTCGAGCGCGCCGTCGGCGCCGAAGTACACATCGCTCGAAACGGCGGTTGCTCCAGGTGTCCAACTGAGAATCGCATCCAGCGGTACACCCGCGGCGTAATCGGCCGGGTCGGGGTTCGTGGCTTCACCAATTACAGTTGTGAAGCTCCAGACAGAGCCGGTGTGCTTCGTACCACTGGCATCGGTCTCATCGACCCGCCAGTAATAAGTCGTGCTGGTTGCAAGCTTTCCGACGTCGAGGCTGGTGCCTGTCGTGGCCTCCCGTTTCGCC
Organism: Planctomycetota bacterium; assembly: GCA_043820045.1. Lineage (GTDB taxonomy): Bacteria > Planctomycetota > Phycisphaerae > Sedimentisphaerales > Anaerobacaceae > JBDREF01. Next base: position 8,268 of record JBDREF010000080.1, read on the forward strand.
GGTGGATTCTCGGTACCGAAGTACACAGTTCGTGAAACTCCACTGAATCCAGGTGACCAACTGAGGACAGTCTCCTGGACCACATCGATGGCGCCATTAGCCGGGCTGGGATTGCCGGCTGCTTCGGTGATAGCCGCTACGTGCAGCAGCGGTGCAGCGCTTGGCTCACCATCGTAGGCCTCTGCACATCGAACGCCCAAAGATGGATTGCACGGGTCGTCCTGAACGGTAAAGACCATGGCATTGCCGCTGGCCCAACCTTCCTGATTGATCAACTCCTCGATGAGGGCAGAGATGTCCGGAGTCTGGAATTTCACGTCATTTGCCGTCCAATCAGGAACTGACCACGGCACCAGCGTCTCAGCGGGAACTCTGCTGGAAACATCTCCGGCGGTAGTGGAAAACGCCTCAGCATCAGGAGCAAGTTCAGCACCGATAAGCACGCTTACCGGTTCTGTGCCACCCTTGGTCTCATCGACTTCGAACTCAAGAGACGACTCGACGATTTGGGCTCCGGCCGGAACTCCTACATTTACGAACCGCATGCCTACTATCTGGGGATCACCCTGACCTGTATCTTCGTATGGGAATTCCAGATCGCTGCTGGTAATATCCATAGATCCGTTGTTGTTGCCGATACGCTCTTCGACATCGTCATTTCCGTCAGTGATTCTCTGATTCACAGCGATGTTTCCTATCGGAGTGCTGAAGCTCCAGATTTCGCTCGGATATACGGTTCCATCGCTTCCGATTGTGTCAACACGCCAGTAATAAGTCGTGCCCAATGCAAGGGCGCCGACCTCAATCGTACCGGCATCTCCGGCAACGCTGCCGAGCAGTGCTATGCCGTCGTTAACGTCCGCGAAGCTGCTGCTGAAATACACATCCTGTGAAGCAGCATCGAATCCGGGAATCCAGCTAACCATAATTGGATTCTCAACGACTATTCGCCATGAGTTGATCTTCCCGGCTCCACCTGGCCAGTCGTCGATGACTTTGAGCCGCCAGGTGCCCTTTGTGTTGCGGCCGTCGAAGTCCGAAAGATTGCCCTCGGGCTTGTAGATTCCGGTAAATGGTCCGGCACCGCTTGTAATTGACGTGCCAGCTTCGTCGTCTAAAATCGTGTTTGTGAAATTGCTCGGCCGGTTGAAGCCTACATCGTCGAACAGCTTTATCTCTTTGCCGTCAGGCGATTTGAGGAAAGCGTTCAAGTCGGCGTTGTTGCCTGGCTTGGTGATATCCAACTCGATGTTGAGATCCTTGATCTTTATCGAATCAGCCACATCCAGGGTTGAAGCAACTTCTCCATCGATATTCTTGCTGGTTGTTGCGCTCCAGTCCGGGATATTCTTAGGTACATCACTGCTGACAAAAGTGCTAATTGCCGGTGCGGCCGAAACGCCCAAAGCTCCGTCCGCCGGTACAGGTTCGGTGGCGGCTCGGACGATACTCAGCGCGCCTACTATGTGCAGCAGCGGCGCGGCATCTACCTCTCCATCATAGGCTTCGGCCTCTCTGAGCCCTGTGGAAGGATTATCCTTGTCGTCAGTAATGATCAGCACGACGGCGTTGCCGGCTTCCCAACCCTCCTGATTGACTATCTCCTGGATTACAGCGGAGATGTCAGGACTCTGGAATTTGGCATTAGTCTCAGTCCACCCCGGCACGGACCATGCCACCTGGGCGGTTGTCGTTGGTCTGCCTGAAATGTTGCCGGCGGCATCTGCGAAAGCTTCCGCATTTGGAGTCAACTCACCACGGATGATAAGATTGACGGGTGCTTCAGTGCCTTCTTTGCTGACGCTGTCAACTTCGAACTCCACATATGCACTGACGACTTTGCCGCCCATGTCCATGGGGAGGTCCAGGAAGCGAAGACCTATGGCCTGTTCGTCCGTGGCGGGGCTGCCGGCGTCTTCATACGGCAGTTCCAGGTCGCTGCTGGTTACGTCCATGTCGCCGTCATCGAGATGTTCTTCGGCATCGTCGTTGCCGTCGGCAACCCGGATGTCAATCTCGCTGGCTAATGTTATGCGCAGCAGCGGCGCGGCGTCCGCCTCCCCATCGTAGGATTCGGCCTCTCGCAGTCCTGTCGATGGGTTGTCCTTGTCGTCCCTGATAATCAGTACGATAGCGCTGCCGCTTGCCCAACCTTCCTGGCTAATGATTTCCTGAATAATGCTTGAGACGTCGGGGCTTTGGAACTTGGCGTTTTGCTCGGTCCATTCGGGTATTGACCACTTGACTTTTGCGGCTGTCGTGGGTCGATCCGTAATGTTGCCGGCGACGTCCTCAAAAGCTGCGGCGTCGAGGGCCAGCTCACCCTCGATGATGAGGTTGACCGGAGCCTGGCTGCCTTCTTTGTTGACCTTGTCCACCTCGATTTCTACATACGCATCGGCTACTGTTGTGCCCGCCTCAAGAGGGACGCCCACAAAGCGCAGGCCTATAGCCTGCTCGTCCGTCGTGGGATTGCCGGCGTCTTCGTACGGCAGCTCGAGGTCGGTGCTGCCTATATCCATGCTGCCGTCATCCAAGTGTTGTTCTGCATCATCACCGCCGTCGGCGATTCTGATGTCAATGATGGTACCGAACGCCGCATCCACAGTGAACAGACTCAGCACCAAAATAAGAGAGGTTAAAAAAAGCAATTTTCTACACATGACAATCCTCCTCTAAAAAGTTTATCAATATGGGAACCAACCGAAGACAATCTTTACCTTAGTCAGAAGATCGCTTATATCCATACCCAGGATAAGTCCCTACGACCCGGAATGTATACCACCACCTCCTTTCTTCGAAAGAGACCCATTTACTCCGAGGCAAAGATCGTAGGTCCGAATCACAATAGTTCGGTGGTCATGACTACGACACAATAACCATCGCTGTGCACTTTTCGAGAGACTTGCGAAAGAGCGCACAGACCTAAATACTTCGAAGAACCGCTACTCCTCACGATGCCCATGTAAGCCGGGCACAAACATCTTTACTATATTAGCAGAGGGTGTACCCGCCCGTCAAGAAAAAACACAAAATTTTTTCGGTACGAGCCGCGAGTTGATACGTAACGTGCCAATATTGAGGCATTTACGGCTTATTGTCTCGCTCATAATGGGTAGCTTCGGGCGGACAAAATGCGCGGTACTGCCGTAAAGTTGTGGAATTGGGGTGATTTTCCGGTTTTGTGCCAGGGTGCCCATTTTGAGGTGATGCTCAGCCGCACGATGTAGCCGGTTTTTTCTCACAGAAAGACAATTCTCGAAAAAAAAACAGAGAAAAAATGTTGACAGAGCTTCAACTATTGATAATAATTAGATAATGATAATCATTATCACTGCCGGGCCGGTTCTTCTCGCGGTTGTCTGAGCAGTGTAGAGAATGCAGAATCGTTAGTTAATATGTTGAAAATACAGGGCTTAGGAATAGAATAAGGTGGACGCCAGAGAAAAGTTTGAGAAGTTCGCTGCCCAGCAGGGACTTAGACGCACCGAGCAACGCGACAAGGTGCTGGATACGTTCCTGGGCACCGAAAAGCACGTTACCGTCCAGGAGTTATATGATCTCGTCAGGCAAAGGCACAAGGGTATTGGCTATGCTACGGTGGCCAGAACGCTCAAGCTTATGTGTGATTCAGGCGTTTGCAGGCAGGTGGACTTTGGCGAAGGGGCTCTGCGCTACGAGCACAAGTACGGCCATGACCACCATGACCACCTTATCTGTGTAAGATGCGGCAGATTTGAAGAAATCTTCAGTCCGAAACTCGAAGAAATCCAGCATGAACTTGTGAAGAAACACGGGTACGTTCAGCAAAGCCATAAGCTCGATATATTCGGCTTGTGCCCTCGATGCGCAAAAGAGGGTGCTCCGGAAGACTCTTAAATTTTTTTGGCGACATAATAATGCGAATCAATATCACACTCTTGCGACTGTCCCCCTGCTTTCGGGCAACGCCGGGACAGATGCCTCTTTGTTCTCATTGCGATTGGAAAGGTGTGATTCTATGCCTGTGAATACACGAATTCCAAACCGAGTTTGTCGGGAACCGACGGCCCATTCCGACCGGAGCCAGGAGAGGCCTGTCCACAGAGTATTGCTTGTCGGTAACCCGAACGTCGGTAAGAGCATGTTGTTCAACAAGCTGACCGGCCGGTATGTCACGGTCTCCAACTATCCCGGCACGACTATCGAACTGTCAAAAGGCTACTTGCAGATTTCAGCGATCAAATATGAAATCATTGATACGCCGGGCATGTACTCTTTTCTCTCGGCGATAACCGAGGAAGAAAAGGTCGCTACGGATCTGCTGTTGAACGAACAGGCAGATGCGGTTTTCCACGTGATCGATGCCAAGAATATCGAGCGAATGCTCGGGCTGACGCTTCAATTGATAGAGGCCGGTCTGCCGTTGGTCCTGGTCTTGAACATGGCCGACGAAGCGCGCCAACTCGGTATAAAAATTGACGCCGCCGCGCTCGAACAGATCTTGGGGATACCAGTTGTCGAAACCGTCGCCACAACGGGCGAAGGGGTGAAGAGGCTCATCGAAAGGATTTCCCACGCTGGGCCGTTGGAGTACGGAGGTATCGATTATGGCCCGGCAATTGAAGCAAGCATCTCGGCAATTGCAGGCCAACTGGATGGCAAAGGCAAAGTCTCAAAGCGAACAAGGGCTTTGCTTCTGCTCCAGTGTGACGGCGTCCACGATTCTGCAGGTCTCGCGGAGGGATTCGACGGGAATATTGTCGAGACTGCCGTGCGGGACTGTCTCTCGGGGCTCGAACATTCCGTTCACTATCATGCTACAGTTGCCATCCGCAGCCAAGCCGAGCGCATAGTCGGGCAGGTTGTGACTTTTCCAGAGAAGGACGTGAAAACCTTTCGCGAAAGGCTGAGCCGGCTCTGTATGCACCCGCTTACAGGTATGCCGATATTGTTCGCCGTTATGTACTTCGGCATTTACAAGTTCGTTGGAGGTTTCGGCGCCGGCACGGTGGTCGATTTCCTTGAGAGGACTATCTTTGAGACACATGTAAATCCCTTTGTGGCGAAGGTGTTTTCTTCGCTGCTGCCCTGGCAGAGCATATACGACCTTGTTGCAGGTGAATACGGCATTATCACGTTAGGCGTCAGGTATGCGATAGCGATTGTGCTGCCCATTGTCGGGACGTTCTTCATAGCGTTTTCGATATTGGAGGACAGCGGCTACCTGCCTCGCCTTGCGATGCTGATCGACAGCGTGTTCAAGAGGATAGGGCTGAACGGCCGTGCGGTCATACCCATTGTGCTCGGGTTCGGCTGCGACACCATGGCGACAATGGTGACACGCACGCTGGAGACGAGGCGGGAGAAGATAATAGCCTCGGTTTTGCTGGCCCTTGCAATTCCGTGCTCGGCACAGCTCGGCGTGATTCTCGGACTGCTGGCAGGCCATCCCTATGCGCTCCTGGCGTGGGCGGTGTTTGTGGGCGGTGTGTTCGTTCTGGCGGGGACCGTCATGGCGCGTCTGTTCCCCGGCGAGAAGCCAAGCTTCTACATGGAACTGCCGCCGTTGAGATTTCCGCGGCCCGGCAATGTACTCGTGAAGACCTACTCGAGAATGGTCTGGTATTTCCGGGAGATACTTCCTCTGTTTATCCTCGCCAGCGTGCTGATCTGGCTGGGTGAGATAACGGGCGTCTTCCAGTTCCTGGTTGCGAGTCTGGAGCCTGTGGTCAACGCAATCGGTCTGCCGAACGAGGCGTCGGTTGCCTTTCTTTTCGGCTTTTTCCGCAGGGACTATGGGGCCGCCGGCCTTTACGACCTCCAAAAGTCAGGTCTGATGACGGGCAATCAGTTGGCCGTTGCGGCAATTACCCTGACGCTGTTTCTGCCGTGCATTGCCCAGTTCCTGATTTTCAAGAAGGAATGCGGCATGAAGATTGCTGTTGTAACCTCCGTTTGCATTGTGATAGTGGCCTTTGCGGTGGGATTCATAGCGAATTCTTTGTTCAATATGTTTGGGATGGTATTATGAATTGTCCGTTTTGCGGTAAGACATTCGACGAAGATGCGGCCCGGGTGAACTGTAGCCGTTGCGGCCTCTTTTCGGGATGCAGGAATGTCAAGTGCCCCCACTGCGGCTATGAGAGTCCGCAGAAACCCGCGTCATTGAAATGGCTAAGTAAAATTAGGAAGAAAAAATGATTGAACCTGAAGTCGAGGAATTCCTGGAAGCTCTGTATATTTGCGAGGTTGAGAATGGTCCCTACCCGTCGAAGCAGACGGTGGAAAAGGGCGCTGAAGAGGCCGTATCGCTAAGCTTAGCTGAGCCTTCCGAGGACAGGTACAAGCTTACCGAGGCCGGCAGGCAGGCCGGGCAGAACGTTGTCCGCCGGCACCGGCTTGCCGAGAGGCTTCTGCAGGACGTTTTGGCCGTGGGCCCCAGTCAGATTGAAGAGGATGCCTGCCGATTCGAGCACGTTCTTCAGGACGGTGTGGACGAAAGAGTCTGTATTCTGCTGGGGCACCCTACGCATTGTCCGCACGGCAAAACCATTCCGCCCGGAAAATGCTGCGAAGCTGCGAAGGGCGACCTGATTAGAGAGGTCAGGCCACTTTGTGACGCCCGGCCGGAATCCAAGGGCGTTGTCGCTTACCTGGCCACGATGGATAACCGCCAGGTCCAGAAACTGGTGGCCATGGGAATCTTACCCGGGGCCGATATCAAGGTGATCCGTCAGTCTCCTTCCTACGTGTTCCAGGTAGGCTATAGCCAGTTCGCCGTGGACCGCCCTCTCGCGGAGGTTATATACGTCCGCTGGGATAAGTGAGCAGGACAGGGGAGAGTTTATGACGAATGACAACAGAAGAACCAAGAAGTATCCTGATGATCACAGCGAATGGCCCCGAACCGACCGGGTACGTGTCTTGGATGCCCGCGAACTCTTCGGGGAGTGCAACGAAGTGAGGGTGCTCCACTGCAATGAAGAATACAGATTGATGTTAACCAGGAATAACAAATTGATTCTTACAAAATAAATCCGGCTCTGAATCGAACCGCAGGAGTACGTAGCCAGCCAGCCTGACTTGGGAATGCCAGCCAGCCAAACTCCTTTCGAAAGACTATTAACATTTTGTGGGGCTATCGTATGGCCCGAAAGGAGCAAAGTATGACAGAAGTGACGAAGAAAAGAAGTATGGTCGGCGGGTTCTTGACGTTCTGGGTGATTGTATTGTCCGCCTTACCAGCAATCGGCGCCGAGAGCGATAATGAAATTGAAGCCACACGCCGGGAAGTTGAGCAGTTAAGAGAAGAAGTTGGAAGTCTTGCCGCGGAGCTTCGAGAACTCAAAGAATCGGGATTTGACGAGCAGCCGCTGCATGGTCTGGATTCGACTTTGGGTAAGTTGAAGTTCGGCGGCTATGGCGAGGTGCACGCCAATTTCACCGAAGGCACTGAAAGCGACAAAGCGGATTTTCACAGACTGGTACTTTACTTAGGATATGACTTTGCCGACTGGATCAGGTTCCACTCCGAGACGGAACTTGAACACGCATTTGTCAGTGACGGTGACGGTGAGATTTCGGTCGAGCAGGCGTACATGGATTTCCTGCTTACCGGCAAATTCAATATCAGGGCCGGAAGAATCCTCACACCTCTTGGGATCATCAATAAAAAGCACGAGCCTCCGACGTTCAACGGCGTGGAAAGGCCATCGTTTGCCACGAATATCATCCCAACGACGTGGTCTTCCGACGGAGTCGGCGTCTTTGGCAGCCTCAATCCGTCGCTGAGCTACGAAGCATACGCGGTCGGAGGGCTGGACGGCTCGCAATTCAGTGCAACCAGTGGAATACGCAACGGCCGCATCAAGGAAAGGCCGAGTCTCAACGAGCCGGCAGTCACCGGGAGGCTTGACTACTATCCCATCATCGAATCCCGGAATCGATCCGATCAATCTTTGCGTCTGGGCGCTTCCGGTTACTTCGGCGGGCTGGATAATGGAAACCAGGGCTCCAATCCGGGAATTGACGGAGAAATTGGAATAACCTCGGCTGACTTTGAATATTCCGTGCAAAAGCTGGATTTCCGCGGAGTCGTCGCCCATATCAATATTGATGGTGCAAAAGCGATTGGCAACAATGTTGCCGAAGAAATCTTCGGCTGGTACCTGGAAGGTGCGTACCATTTTATGCCCGACGAATGGAAAACGGGTAAACTTGCGAAATCGGATGCGACTGTTTTTCTGCGCTATGACGACTACGACACTCAGTACGCAATGCCTTCCGGAGTAGCTGCTAATCCTGTCGGCGACCGGACAGAGTGGACTTTCGGCACAAACTTCTATCTTACGCCTAATCTCGTAGTGAAGGCGGATTATCAGATTCGCGACGACGAGAGCGGGAACGACCTGGATGACTTGTTCAATCTTGGATTAGGCTGGGCTTTCTGAAACGCCATAACAAGGGGACTGGAATATGTTCAAACACCTTTTGCGATTGATATTGGCTCTAACGATGGCCGCCGGCCTGAGTATGCTGGCCGTAATCGCCGGCTGCATGGATTCGGTCGCGGACAGCAGAGAGCAAATGGAAATGGTGCTGGAGACATTCCCCTCGACTGTTGAAGTGTCCGAGATACCTGCGAGCCGGGGCGCCGAATCATCGCAGCGCCCCGGCGCCGCCGGGATAAGCGAGATAAAAGGTGCTTCCGGTCCGTTGGGTTATTGCGTCGAGTCGGAGGTCGCGGGCCGTTCGGGTCCTTTCAGGATTCGAGTGCTGGTGGATCCGCAACTGGTCATAGTACGGGCGGCCGTAATCTCGTATCCCTGGACGAGAGGAAGGGACGTTTGCACGAGTGCTTTCAGCGATCAATTCCGTGGAAAGGGACCTGGTGATTCAATCGAGGTCGGAGAAGATATCGATGCGATGAGCGGAGCGACAATTTCATGCGATGCTATGACTGGCGGTGTTCGAGAGGCTCTCAGGCTACTCGAACACGTCAAGTCGACATCTTCGCAGAACCGGCAGAAGTGACTTACAGGCGACGTTATTTCTCTTCAAGCCCAACCCGCTACTTGGGTTCCCATAGTTCTTGGGTCATTTTTTCTGCCTGTACCCAGTCGGAGGCGCCATCCATGAAAGCCGCGTTGCAGCCGTTCCTGTGCCGGCTGCGGGCCACTCGCCGTTGTCCGTCCTGGCCGGAGGGCAGGTGCTGCGGCTGCCAGACGTCGAACTCCCCCCTTCCACCGGCCAGTCCGCTTTTTTCCCTGATGACCGGTCGCCACGACCCGTCTTCGTTGTCGGCAAGGAATATCTTCGAAGCGGGCCGGCGAAAATCAGTGACGGGAGTGTAGCCGATGTACTCGGTTGCGCCGTCCTTCCACGAGTTGATCACGTAATCGAGCGTTTGTTCCTTGTTCGGATACGCAGGGCAGTTGTACACGCCCATCTCCCTGTAGTCTTCGTCCTGGTCCCCCTGCCCGCCTATGTACGGCATGAATTTGACTATCCAGATGCCGCCGTTGCGGGGGAACTTGCCTTCGTTGTCCTCGGTGTACAAAGTGAACGCCAGTCCGATTTGCCTGAGGTTATTACGGCAGGTGACGCCCTTTGCCTGGTCGCGCGCCCTGCGCAGAGACGGCATGAGAATGGCTAACAATAGGGCAATAATGGCGATTACGACGAGCAATTCGATCAATGTAAAAGCTTTTTTGCCCGAATCGCTTCCAAGCGGCGTTTTCTTAGACATGGTATTGCCTATCTTCTTTTGCTGTAATCCATCTGCCAGTAAAACTTACTTTTGCGTGGACGAGTGCCCAGCTCATCCATTGTGCGTGCATCATAGATACGGCCGTTCAGTACCGTGTAACGTATCTGCTCAGAGTTTCGGATATTCTCCAGAGGATTGCTTTCCAAAACAATCAAGTCAGCCAGCTTGCCCGGTTCGAGAGAACCGATGTCACCGTCCATGCCAAGGTATCGGGCCCCATCCAAAGTCGCAGCGCGGATAGCCTCCATTGGCGTAAATCCGCCCTGGGCGAGCATCCACAACTCCCAGTGCGCGCCGAGACCGGCAAGCTGACCGTGGGCGCCGAGCTGAACGTGTCCGCCGGCGTCTATTAGCTGCTTGCAGACCTTGGCCATATTAATATGATTGTATTCCTCTTCGGGCGCCATTGTACGGCGGCGCGACCGCGGGTCCACTATGTCCCGCGGGACAAATGTCAGCAGCCGCTCATTTTCCCACACGTTGGTATGGTGATACCAGTAGTTCTCGCCCCAGATTCCGCCGTAGCCGACAATCAGAGTCGGAGTCAGGCCCGTGCCGGTAGCCGACCATAGCTTAATCACGTCGTTGTACGCACGCGCTACCGGGATAGAATGCTCGATGCCTGTCTGGCCGTCCACGATAAGCGACATGTCCATGTGGAAAAGGGACGCGCCTTCGGCAACGACCATCATGTCGAGCTGCCTCGCTGCGGCGATGATCTGCTGGCGCTGGTCACGCCGGGGCTGATTGTAATTTTTTACGCAGAAAGCGCCGGCCGCTTTGAGCCGTCGTAGGTGTGAGAGCGCATCGTCCAGACTGTCGATCTCGACTTTTATCGTCCCGGCGGCACCGTAAAGGATTCTTCCCGTCGAGAATATGCGCGGAGCAACGATAAGACCGGCACGCTGCAGGTCGGCGGCGGCGAAAATAGTCTCAGTGTCGCTGGACGGGTCGAAATTTGTCGTGACGCCGAAGGCCAGGTCGGCGTACCGCCACCAGTTGCGCTGAGGTATCAACCCGCTGCTGCCGTACGGCCCATGCGAGTGAACGTCAACTATTCCCGGCATGACCGTATTGCCCGAGACATCAACAACCCGCACGCCGTCCGGCACCTGCAGGGCCTCTTTAGGCCCGATTGCCTTTATCCGGTTTTGCTCGATCAGGATAGTTCCTTCGTCGATAACCTCATCACCGCGCATCGTAATGATCCGGGCGCCGACCAGAGCCAGCTTTCCATCGGGAACATCCGCCTGCGTCTCGAAGCCGATGTCCAGTCCGCTCGCGGGCGGCTCGGGAAGCTCCTCCGGTGAGCCTTTGAGGAAGGCGAAAGCCTCCGTCAGGTCTCGCTCGAACAACTCCGGGCCGAGCGACCAGTGAAGACGCCTGCTGTCACCCGACCAATGGAGGTCATTGCCGGCGTCGCGGGAGACCCTCCTTACTGGAAGCGACTTGGACTTGGGGCCGATTTCAATCTCTCTGCCTGATTGCACAAACGGCATGACATATGCGTTAAACCGTTCCTTGAATGCGACCCATTGCCCGTCGGGCGAGACGCAGAACTCGGTTGCATTCTTGCTGACTAGGTGCGTCCGTTCATCGCTGCCGTCCAGGTCGATACTTATAAGGCTGTGCCGGTCATCCGGGTCTCCCGACTCGACGTCCAGAAGGTAAAGCCGGTCATCGTCGCGCCCGAAGTGCGGCTGACTGCCGCCCTTCCTGACCAGTTGCGGCTTACCCCCCCGCACCGGCACGCAATAGATTCCCCTTTCGCCGGTCCACGTCGGGCTGCGAAGCCTGTCGGCGGATATTTTTCGATAGACAACCTTTGTGCCGTCAGGCGAAAACTCTGGTTCCACATAGTGGCCCGGCTTGTCCGTAATCGCCGTGCCCAGTCCACCCTGGACCGAAATAATACGAACGCTACCCAGCTTTTCATCGTCCCAGGTTGTGTAAACGATATTTCGACTGTCCCTTGACCAGGCGGGGTAGAATTCAAAATGGTCGTTCTGTCGCGTTAGCCGTCGCAGCTCGCCGCTGGGCAGGCTGCGGATATATATACGGCCCAGGGCCTGGAATGCGACGTACCGGCTGTTCGGCGAGACTCGGACCCATCGGAGCATCTTCACCTTGAACCTCTCGGGCGAGACCTCCACCGGATGCCGCAGTGCCCTGCCGACTTTTCGTTGCGTCGTGGCATGGAACGGGATTTCGGCCACTTCCCTGCTGCTTATATCGATACGCTGGATCTTGCCGCCGGCCCAGAAAACGATTGACTTGCAATTCGGCGTCCAGGCGATGTTCGGATAGACGCCGTTAATAGCCCATGTCTCCTGCATGTCCCGGTCGAGCCCGTCATAGATAGGCCACTCGGCGCCGGATTCTATCTCGTGCAGAAACAGAGTGCTTTTGAAACGTACTCTTCTGATGAAAGCCAGATACTTTCCATCGGGCGAAGGCGTCGGCCGGACAGAGCCGCCGGGGCCCGTGACGAAACTGTCGATGTCGCCCGTTTCCCGGTCCAGACGCTGAATCACGTATATCTCTCCATTGGAGTCTTTGCTGTATTCGAATGTCTTGCCGGGCGTGACGTCCTGGCTGTAGAAAAGGTACCGGCCGCCGGGTGAGAATGCCGGCTCGCCCAGATCCTTCTGGTCGTTGGGCCGTTTGGTCATCTGGACCCCCTCCCCGCCTGAGACGTGATAAAGCCATATCTCGCCGGCCCCGAGTGAACGTCCGGAGGTGAAGTGTTTGCGCGCCGCAATGTACCGGCCGTCCGGCGTCCAGACGGGATTGTTCAAAAGCCGGAAGTCTTCGGTAGTCACCTGCCTTGGATTGGACCCGTCGCGGTCCATTATCCAGATGTTGTCGCCGCCGCCCCTGTCGCTTGTAAACGCGATATAACGGCCGTCCGGGCTGTAACGGGGCTGTATGTCCCACGGCACGCCTTCGGTCAAAGCTTCGGCCTCGCCGCCTGTGATTGGAATCCTGTAAATGTCGCCCAGCAGGTCGAATATAATATCGGTACCGTCGGGACTGACGTCGACGCTCATCCATGTGCCTTCGGTAGTGTCTATCTCTATAGTATCATAAGGCCCGGGCGGGTCGGACACGTCCCATTTGTTCTTCTCGTTCTTATTGTTGGGGTCCTGTTCGGCCGTCGCAGGTCGCAACGCTATCTCAAGGTCATCGGTCGCGTAGCCGCCAGTTGCCGCGATCAGTAACAGGCCGCACATCGCCAAAAAGAGAATTCGTAATTCCTGTAATACTCCGAGCCTCAATCTCATTGTGCCAATCCTTAATTTGAAATCTTATGTTTACTTATCCCGCCCGGAAGCCTGACGAAGCTTTTCGAGAAATTCCGCGGGAAATCTCGAGCCCAGGCTTTGTGCTTTTTCCACGTCCTCCCAGGCTTTGTCGTAATCTTTCGTGCCTAAGCGGGCGACCGCACGATTGTTGTACGCTTCGACCATCCCCGGATCTATCTCAATGGCCTTGTCCCAGTCTGCGATGGCCAGGTCGAACAGTCCCTTCTTGCCGTAGGCAAGGCCGCGATTACAGTAGGCGCCGGCGTACCTGTCGTTTATCTCGATCGCCCTGGTGAAATCCGCGATTGCCTTGTCGTACTCGCGCTGCTGTTCGTAAACCACGCCGCGATTGTAAAAGGCGCCGGCGAATTCCGGATAAATTTCAACCGCCCTTGCGAAGTCCGCGATTGCCTTGTCGTATTCGGCCTTCTCGGCATAAGTTGTTCCGCGATTGTCGTAAGCTTCGGCATATCCCGGATTTATCTCGATAGCCTTGTCGTAATCCGCAACCGCCCTGTCGTATTGGCCCTTGTGATAATAGGCAAGTCCCCGATTGTAGTAGGCTTCGACCGATGTTGGGTTCGTCTCCAGTGCTTTGGTGAACTCGGAGATAGCCTTGTCGTATTCGCCGTTGCGTGCATGGACGAGTCCCTCGGTCGAGTGGTCAACGGGTTCGTCTTTGCATCCTGAAAGGAATATGCAAACCATCATTACCGGGCACAGTAGAATACGCAGCATGACTGACCTCCCTTTCGTAGTTTGGCCTGTCGCAACATTAGCTTACTAACGATCTTACCACTCTGCTACAGAGCCCGGCCATATCGTCCATTGACCGAATAGTCCCTGACTTTCGAGGCAGAGGTGTCGGGACAATCGTCCGGGTACAGGTACACGCTGATGCAGAAATCCGGCCCGGGCTTTGTAAAGCGTTCAAGGTCGCTTGCCTGTTCGAATCCCTGTGCTTCAAGCCTTTCGGCGCTTTCAAGCCAGTTTGCCCCCACCCGTATCCCATAAAAGCCGTATGCGTTTCCCATAATTACGGCGCCGCTGAACACGTGTTCCTTTTGAGAGTCGAACAGGAAGATGCAATCCTCGACTTCCAGGAAACCCGTCGGTTCCGTGCCGTTCAGGCCGAGTACGTGGCAAACTCTACTGAATGGAGTCTCGAGGATCTTGATGAACCTTTCGAGGCTGAGAGCATCTTCAGGTTGGACCTGCCTTGAGTCCATCTTTGTTGTTTCCCTATTAGCCGTTCGCTGTTGATATTGCACACGCATTATCTGTAACCTGACTGGATTTTAGGCATTTGCCCCTTCATGTCAAGAGAGCTTGTTGATTTGAGGTTGCAGATGGATTGCGCGAAAGGCCTGAATGTATGGGATACCTGCGGCGAACACTAATTCCTTGAAATTAGAAAAAATTTCGTTTCAATATCGGACTGTGTGAGCTGTATTTTTTGATTTACATGTTTTTTGCGAGTTTTATCCACTTGAAAAATCAAAAATGAAATGGTAATGTGAGTTGCTGGAGTAGGGTCATTACGTCATTACTTCGCTACCTCAGGGCCGTGGAGGCGGGATCGTAGAAGTATTGCTGGTTGTGTGCCGATGGGTATGGATGACAAGACATCTAAGGAAGGCGGGCAGGCAAACCCCGAAACGAATCCAGGGATGGGCAGATCCACGGATGAGAAGTTTGTCCCGACGTGCAGCATATGCGGAGAGAAACACTGGCCCCACCACCCCTTAGTCCCCTGTGTAAACAAGAAAAGAGCCAAAGTCAGAGCCAAGGCTGAAAAGAAAGCCCGGGCCGAAGAGGCCGCAAAGGCCAAAGCAGAAGCCAAAGCAGAAACCAGGGCAAGGGCGGAGGCCGAGACGGCGGCAAAGGCCCAAATGAGGGCATATATTGAGGCGGTAGCCAAAGCCGAAGACAGACTCAGGGCCGAATCAAAAGCAAGAGCCGAAGCCGAGGAACTGCTCGAGGCGCAGGCTAAGACGAACATCGAGGCCATTGCCAGAGCCAAAGCCGAGGCCGAAGCCAAAGCTGCGGCCAGAATTGAGGCTGAACGGCGGGCGAATGCACAGGCTATAGCCGGGATAGAAGAAAAACTGGACTCCGAGTCCAGGGCACGAGCCGAGGTTGAGAGAAGGTTCGAAGACGAAGCACGAGAGCGTGCGAGAATCGAAGCCGAGTCGGCGGAGGCAATCTCGTCGCTCAGGTCGGAAGCGGAATCAAGGGCCGCCTCGCACGCGGCAAGTATAAAAGAACTCGAGCATAAGCTAAGGACGCAGACCGAAGAAAGGGCCAAAGCCGAAGCTGGCCTGAGGGAAGAATTCCAGGCCAGGGAAGCGCTCGAAGAGAGCCTGCAGGCTGAGGCCGAAGCCAAATCCGCCGTTCAGCAGGAAGCCGAGACTCAGTTGCAGGAAAGGAACCGGGCGGAGTCAAAGGCCGAATCGTACGCCGCTGCCATCAGCGAGCTTGAGGACAAGCTGAGGGAGCAGACGCAACAGAGAGCACAGGCCGAGACTGATGCACAGGCCGAAGCCCAGGCGAGGGCAGAGGTCGAAGAGAAGCTCAAAACCGAGACCGAAGTCAGGTCGGCAACTCAGCAGGAGGCACAGGCCCAGGCGCGGGAAAGACTTAAGGCCGAGTCAAAGGCCGAGTTGGAAGCCGA
>JBDREF010000081.1:0-10707 GCA_043820045.1 Planctomycetota bacterium
CACCTTCTTGATTGCCTCAACGATCATGTCCATATCTCGCCTTGCGCCCATCAGTATGTTGAAATGGAAGCATACAGATTCTTCTTCATAGGCCTGCCGACAAACGGGCAAATCGAATCGGCTCGGATCGATTTGCTCCCAATACTCCTCACTCAGGCGATACCGCCACGGTTTTGTATGAGGCGTGTACAGCGAACAGCGATTCAGAGGCTCGTAGCAGGCCTCGGCCGGGCATCCCAATTCCGCGGCAAGGGCCTTTCGGAAGGCGTCAACCGGGAGTTCATTGAACTGCTGCCTCTTATAGCGGAAAGCGAAGTTGAAGTAGGCTTCTCTCGTCTCGCGTTCATCACGACGCATGGGCACGATGCCGGGAAGCCCGGCCAGCATGGAATTGAGGTATATCGCGTTTTCATCGCGAATCTGATTCTGTTCGGGCAGTCGTTTGAGAGCTTCGATCAGTAGAACCGCCTGGAATTCCGTGATGCGATAATTGCCTGACTGGATGAAATTGCCTTCATCGCCGTAGAAGCCGTCGCTGCTTGGTCCGTCCTGGCTTTTTTCAGAGCCTGCCCTGAGTCTGTCGAAGGGTCTTCGGCCGCAATTTCGCAACGCATCGAGCTTTTCATACAAGTCGGGGTCGCTGGTGGTCAGGGCGCCGCCTTCTCCGGCCGTCATCAGCTTGGACAGTTGAAAACTGAAGCTGCCGATATGCCCGATACTCCCGGCTTTACGGCCGTTCCACTCTCCGCCGTGTTTGTGGGCGCAGTCTTCTATCACTCGGAGATTGTGTTTCCGGGCGATATCCATGATCGCGTCCATATCGGCGAAGGAGCCGTAGAGGTGGACGGGTATGATCGCCCTGGTCCGCGGCGTAATGGCCTCGGCGACCCGCGCAGGATCGATGCACCATGTGTCCTCGGTAACGTCAACAAGGACCGGCACCGCGTTGAGATCCAGCACCGACGCCGCCGTCGCCTGCCAGGTCAGCCCGGGAAGGATGACCTCATCGCCCCAGCCGATGCCGCAGGCCTCTAATGCAAGCTGTAGGGTGACAGTTCCGTTGGCGGCGGAAACCGCATATCGGGTACCGATGAAATCCGCGAAGGCCCGATTGAACTGCTGTTCTTTGGGGCCGTTGTATGACCAGTGCCCGCTGTCGAGAACCTCGATTAAGCTCAGCTTTTCCTGTTCGCCCCAGATAGGCCATCTTGGCCACGGGTTCGAGCGGACGTCGCGAACCGCCCTCGCCCCGTTGATCGCCAGCTTGCTCATAACGTCATCCTTTCAATAAGGAGCCCACTATTGAATTCTCTGTGGGATTCTATACAATCTGGTGAAGAAATTGAACCCTTTTTTGGAGTGCCGCGATCCAAGCATGAGCCTAACCGACCCGTTTCGAAAATATCTGGACTCCTGGACAATCCAGTCCACCGGCCAGTTGAATACCGGCGGCGCGGAGATTTCCACACCCAAATTCGACCTGGACGGCTGGTATGAAGCCCGTGTTCCAACGACCGTGCTGGCGGCTCTTGTTGCCTGCGGCGAATATCCGGATCCGTATTTCGGTGCGAATTTGAAGAATATTCCGCGCGGGCGATTCAAGCAGCCCTGGTGGTATCGCAAGGCATTTGAGTTGACCAATGTCGATCTGAACGGGGACCTGCTGTTGGAATTCGACGGAATCAACTACGCTGCGAATATATGGCTGAATGGCGAACAGCTCGCCGACGCTGTACGGGTTCGCGGGGCGTTTCGGCGATTTCAATTCGATATTTCGCGGCTTGTACGCAAAGGGTGCAATGTGCTTGCTCTCGAAGTGGTCCCGCCCCGGCCCGGCGATTTTTCCACGGGTTTCGTGGACTGGAACCCGCCGGCGCCGGATCGCAACATGGGCATATTCCGTCCCGTGACACTGAGGCATTGTCATAGTGTCTCTATCGAGAATCCCTTTGTGCGGACTGAATTAGACATGGAAACGCTTGCCCATGCAGAGCTTACAGTTACAGCAGAGTTGGCCAACCATTCGGATTCTGAAGTTACGGGTACAATTGTTGGAAGAATCGAATCAGTTGTAGGGTGGGCAAATGCCGTTTTTGCCCACGCGGAAGCCCAACGCGTGTGCAACGAGTTGCACACCCTACGCCTTGCCCCACACGAGAAGCGACAGGTAGTACTTACCGCTGAGGAGTTCCCGGAACTCCAGATCGATGAGCCGCGATTTTGGTGGCCGCACGACCTGGGCCGCCCTGACCTCTACGAGCTGCATCTTGAATTTGTAACTGGCGGCCGGGTTTGCGACGCCCGGCGCGTTACCTTTGGAATCCGTCAGATTGACAGCTACTTCAATGAGCAGGGGCATCGCGGCTTCAGGATAAACGGCAAGAAAGTCCTGATCAAGGCGGGCGGATGGACCGACGATTTACTACTGAGCGACACACGTGAGAAGCTGGAAGCTCAAGTACAGTACGTCAGGCAAATGAATCTCAACGCTATCCGTCTCGAGGGCATCTGGGGCAGAGAGCATACGCTGTACGACCTGTGCGACAAAAACGGCATCCTGATGATGGTGGGTTGGAGCTGCCATTGGGAGCACGAGCAATACCTCGGAAAGCCCGTGGACGAACGTTTCGGCGGAATCGCTACACCCGAGGACATCGATTTGATCGGCCGAAGCTGGACCGACCAGGTGCTATGGTTGCGAAACCACCCCAGCATCTTCGTCTGGGCGGTGGGCAGCGACAAGGTGCCCCATCCGGACCTGGAGGCGAAATACCTCGACACATTCAAAAAGCACGATCCGACTCGGCCGTACCTGGCATCGACCGGAGGCGTCGGCAGTGAGCAGGCCATTATCGGCAGCGAGGTGATAGTAAGTGACCTCAGCGGGCCAACGGGCGTCAAGATGCTCGGGCCGTACGACTACACGCCGCCGGTCTATTGGTACCAGGACACCCGCCGGGGCGGTGCTTACGGGTTCAACACCGAGACCGGGCCCGGGGCGGCGGTCCCCGTGTTGGAGAGTCTCAAGGCGATGATACCGGCCGAACATCTCTGGCCCGTTGATGAAATCTGGGACTTTCACTGCGGGCTGAACGAGTTTTCAAATTTGGGTCGCTACTGTCAGGCACTCGAAGAGCGTTATGGGCCGGCTGACGGTGTTGAGCAGTTTGCGTACAAGGCGCAGGTTCTTAACTACGAGCTGATCCGTCCGATGTTTGAGGCGTTCCGGGTTCGCAAAGGCCTGGCCACGGGCGTCGTGCAGTGGATGCTCAATGCCGCCTGGCCCAAGCTTTATTGGCAACTGTACGATTGGCACCTCATGCCGACCGGCGCATACTATGGGACAAAGAAAGCGTGTGAGGGCCTCCAGCTTGCCTACGATTATGCGAACCGAAGCGTCTTCCTGGTCAACGACACGCTGAATCGATTTGAAAACGTGACCGCTGATATCCGCGCTATCGATATGCGTGCGGCCCAGGCGTTTTCCAGCGAGCGGGTTGTCGTTGCCGAGCCGTTATCTTCGCAGGAGATTCTTGTGCTCCCGGAGTTTCCCAGGATTACTTCGACGTACTTTCTGCGGCTGCGTCTCACAGGCCGGGACGGCGTGGAAATCGCCTCCAATTTCTACTGGCTGAGCACCAGGCCCGACGTGCTCGACTACGATGCGAAAGTCACGCCCTGGGAATACTACACGCCCAGCCGGCAATTTGCCGATTTCACGCTCCTTGACTCACTTGCCCCGGCAGCAGTTGATATTCAACATGAGCTTTGGGCCGAAGGCAGTGGTAGTAGAATCGCCGTTGCGCTACGGAATACCGGCGCGGACATTGCTTTTGCTCTCGAACTGAAACTACTGGACGCGAACACGTCTCAGCCCGTGGTTCCGATCTTCTGGACCGACAACTATGTTACCCTGCTGCCTGGCGAATGCAGGACCGTTAGCGCCACATTCGGCGAGACTGATAATTGTCTGCTCGCCGTGCAGAGTTGGAACACTGAGCGAGTCCTGCACTCCTTGTGAACATACCCTTTCAGCGTCACTTCAACTATCCCGAACCATCGGCTGACGATCCTGCCGTCAGGTTCAAGCTGCGGCCATTTCCTATTCTGGAAGACCGCTGACCACTACGTTATCAATCGCCCACCACCAGTCATTGCCGGCATCGAAGTAGCCAAATGTCAGAACTACGCTTGTAGCCCACGGTGGATTGTCCAAATCGACAATGACCGTCTCATTGGTCGAGTTGTCGGGCTTGAAGTTCGGGCTGGCCGAATCGGATTCCCACAGGAGCACCTCGATCGGCTCGGCCCCATCGAAGGAAGCGGTGATATTCGCCGTCTGGTGATAGTTGTCGTCAAACTCCGGACGCCAGCTCGAATCGAACTTGAGCTGAACGCTGCCTGCTTGAGCACCTGAGATATCAATTGGAGGTGTGCTGAGCCAGGTATCATAGGGATCCGACGCGATAGGCCCCGGGTGAGCCGCATCATCCCACTCATCACCATCGGCCACCGCAACTACTCCCTCCCCCAACGTAAACTCTCCACGCCTCTGCTGATCCGTGTTGATCCAGAACTCTTTATCCGCGAAGGCCCAGCCGGCCCAGTCAGTAACGCCGTCAGTAGCCGGATCGCCGATTCCCGGAACGCCGCTTTCGTCAACAGTCCAACCTTCCGGAGGCGTGTCCGTCCAGACATCCTCAGTTCCAGGGGACTCCTCTGGGCTCGGACCCAGGACTACACTCTCGAAATCCTCGTCGAATAACAGAATCCTTCCGACAGGGGCTGCTGCGGTGGCCAATCGAATATCATCAAAGTACACCTTGCCTGAGCCGCCGGCCTGCACGTTGTTCTTGTCGCCGAAGCCGATTGCGATAGTGTTGACGTTGGTTAGGTCCGCGCCCTGGTCCGCAAACGCCTGCAGCTCGATGTTCCACCCAGTCCAGAGAGGTATCTTCGATGCATCCGGATTGTCATAATGGACCACGGCACTGCCATTGAGGGCGACAAACATCCGCTCGGCGGCGTTGGCCGGGTTGCCCCGGAAGTAGAGTGTCAATGTATTGACGTCATTCTCGGTCCAGTCGCGTGGATAAACCAGCGTCAGGGTTGCTTCAGAGTACTTCAGGTTGTTGTCATAGTAATATGGCATCGACTGCTCGCCGGTGCGAACTACGGTGCGTTCGGCATAAGGAGGAAGGTCGTTGCCGACGAGAGCACCGTTGTCCGTGGTTCCAAAACCGTCTATCCACTTATCGAATACCCTGTTGCTCGTGGGGTCAGGTGGGTCAATGTCATTGTAAGACTCGAAATCATCCACCGCAAGGAAATCGGCCGTCGTGAAACTCCAGACAAGACCTTTCACCGGACCTGTATCATAGATTGCATCTACACGCCAGTAGTAGGCGGCATCCCAGTCAAGTTTGCCGGGATCGAGGGTCTCGTCGCCGGGTGCTTTGCTGCCTTTGTACTCGGGCGAAGCCGTCGTGGCATTCTTGACAGCGTCTTTGTCGGTGCCCAGGTACACATCGTGCGAAGTGGCGCTGTCCGCCGGCTTCCAGGTGAGCTTTGCCGTCATCTGCACATCCGCAGCACCGTTGGACGGCTGGGGGTTCCCGGCGGCGCCAGGAGTCGTGAAGCTCCAGACATCGCCCTTATAAGTAGTGACGGCATCAAACTCATCGACCCGCCAGTAGTAAACCTTCTCCAATTCAAGCTTACTGGGCTTATAGGTTGTCGTGCCCTGCGGCAGTCCTCCGGCGGCATTGCTCACAGTATCGAAATCTGTGCCGATATAAACCGTGTGCAGTTTGGCACCGAAACCGGGCTCCCAGAGCAAGGTTGCATCCGGATCTACGAACTCGGCGCCGTCGGCCGGGTCGGGATTCTGAGCAGTCTTGGAAGGAATCGTAAAACTCCAGACGCTACCTGTGTGTACGGTCCCGTCAGTCTGCAACTCGTCGATTCGCCAGTAGTAAGTAGTTCCCGGCACAAGACCGTCCGGATAGGGGAATCCGGGGAAGCCGGCGACGAAGTAGGTCGAGGTCTGGTTGCCCCGGGAGGTATCGCCGGTGCCATTCTTGACGTCGTCGAAGTTGTCGCCGAGATACACATCGAACGAGGCCGCATTGCCACCCGGCTGCCATGCGAGATTTATCCATGTATCCTCGTGCATGGCACCGTTAGCCGGAGTTGGTTTCGAGACGCCAGGCAATCCTTTGCTGGCCATACTCAGCACCAAAACCAATGAAAGTAGATAAATCGATTTCCTGCACATAATAGTCCTCCTTCAAAAAGAAGTTAATATGGTTATAGACTATGCTCTGCCAGCGTTTTAAAACCTTCGTTGTCTTCAACAAGCAACATCAGACGGAACCCACGGAAATAGTCCGCACACCCTCAGCGGTCCACTTGTATCCCCCTGGGACAATTGTTCAAGGTTTGACACTACCTCCTTCCTTCCGAGGCTCATGTGAGCCACTAAGCGAGAATCTGAAACAAGCCACAGAACTCCTGCTGTTCTTGGACTGGAAATCCACAGATTCCAACGATATCACTTGTACCAGATCGACCGCCTTGCCGTCAAGAAAAATCTTCGGATCACGTGTTGCTGATGCAATGACGAAGAAGCCGGGGTCAGATTTGCCCGACTGATTTCGGCCCTTGCCCTGTTCCCGGTCAGGTTCGGCATCTTTAGAAAGTGTCTGAGCGTATGTGGTCTTGAGTTGGAAGTCAGCTCAATTTGTGGCTGCTGCATCTGAGTCCGTGCTATGATTGGCCTGTAAATAGCTATTTTACAAGACGTTACGCATGTGCAGCCCCTGGACTGTGATATCCCAGACACGCGAATCTGCATAGGTTGTCTCGGCGGCTGTCTTTGAGAAGTCTCCGGCAATTGTCGGAGGCCGGAGATATGAGTGTCGGCCGGGAGACGCGCAAGGTCAGGGTGTAGTGTAATGGCAAAGGTCAAGGCAGGGCAGGTCATTATAGATCTGCGAGCCAGTGAATATCCCCGGAAGGATTCGAACCTTCAACCTCTGGCTCCGGAGGCCAACGCTCTATCCAATTGAGCTACGGGGACGGGAGCTTCCTAATCATAATATGTGCGAGTGTTTACCGCAATTCCAAATTTGGACACTGCTGCGTTTTTTCACGAATGTGGTATTTCACATTGCTCTGACGCCGGTCTTTTTGTTGAGCCGTTCACTTCTTACTTATAAAGGAGCTGCGCGGTAGCGACGGTGTCTTTCGAGGCTGTGACTCGAATCCAGTAGGCGCCGAATGAATCCGGAAACCGGTGTTCCACCGGCTCGTCGGCGGGCACATGAAAGGATCGGTAGTGTTTCCAGTTGCCATTTCCATCGATGTCCACTTCCGCCCTGATGTCAATGTCACCGGTACCGGTGTGCGACAAAGTCATGGTCTTTCGGCCGTAGCCGGTCATGAGGTAAGGGTCCGACGGTTCGTTGGCTCGCACCGGCACGTCCTTCCACGGGCCGCCCCGGCCGACAGGCTTTCCCAGCTTCCAGAGATCATCGACGGCTCCGAACCATAAAGCACACTTTCCATCGTCAGACCTGATAATGTGTCTATTGTCAGCGGGGGCGTCTTCGGCAATACCCGAGACGACAAGTAGGCCCCGCCACGAACAGTAGTCCGTGATGTGTCGGTTGTGCGTGGCGATTGGACGGATCTTGGCAAAACCGCCGGCGTTTTCCGCTGGCAACTCGTAAAATGTGCCGTGACAGTTAAAAATATCCCGTTCGGTTACGACTTCTCGGTCTATACGCTCCGATCCCAGCGGACCCGGCCTATCAAATGAAGCATCGCCCTTGGGCAGTCGATATCGGCGGCCGTCGTCGTCGATGTAAAGTACAGACGCCGAATCAACTGTAACCACACCTGTCGGAACGGCCACGTTCTCCTTGAGCCATGCGTGTGCCGCAGGGTCATCGACCCGTCGCAGCTCCATATCAACGTCGATTTCATAGTAACCCAGTTCTTCGCAATTGCCGTCCGAGGCCTTGACGGCGGCGAAATGCAGGGTCTTCTTAACGGCGCCGCGCGCCCTGATCAGCCCCCCGGAGGCGTCTTTGCATTCCGGTGTGACGAGGCCGTCGAACATTGGGTGTGGCTCCGGGCTGCGACCGTCCTCATTTGCATACTGAAAGTAAGCAGTTGCTTTCTTACAGTCGCGGTCGAGACGGATACGAAGCCAGTGGCCGGGTTCCGTCGGCGAAAACTCAATCCACTTGTAGCCGGCCGGACCGACGGTTACTGTTCGCAATATCGTCCAGTCGCCACTGCCTTTGGCATCTACCTCAAAGGTAAACTCCACCGGTTGCTCATTGCTGTGCGAGAGGTGAACGCCTCTGCTATTGAAACCGGCGAACAGGAATGGGTCGGACGGTTGGTCGGCACGGACAGGATCCTCCAGCCAGACCGCACCTTGCCCGATGGGTACGCCAAAATCATCCAACTGCTCGGGCCGGATGAACCTGAGGTTGGATTGCGACTGGCCCGGTGCGGCGAGTTGGCCTTTTGCCTTACGCTTGTTCAGGAATTCGCTCTTGGCCGTGACGTCGCAACCGACCACGACCCGTTCATTCCAGCGACAGAAGTCTCCAATCACCATCAGATAGCTCGAGCGGGGCGCAATGCCGCGGGTATCTTTCAGCGAGAAGGACCTTGGAAAGCGCCAGAACTCCCCGTGCATGGTCATCAGCAGGTTTTTTTCGCCGATATCACGTATTCGTGGCCATTCGGTATTCCACCCGTGAGCGCCATCGTATGTATGGGTGGCTTTGGGCAACCGAAAGGCGTGCCATGAGCCGTTGTCCAACAGCATCAGAATAAGAGAACGGTGGTCCCAGCCGATGCTCCAGATAGGGTCTGTGCCGGGATTTTCGTTTCCGTATATCCCGCCGGGTCCGGAGACTTCCGTGAACTGGTTACGGCGGACAACCTGCCAATCTCTGCCGTTCCATTCGGCCAGACATCCCGAAAGTATCTCGGGCTTGCGTCTGGCCAGTGCGGAATTCTCGCCGTTATTGGCATAAACCAGCCGGCCCTGTCCCGAATACAGCCCCTTTCCGTGGTAGCCGGGCAGCAAGTCGCCCCCGATATTCCCGGAACGATTGGTATCCGGGTATAGTTCGTTGACTTCCAGCGTGCGAACGTCCACCTCGTAGAATCCCTCCTCCATGGTGGCATAGTAAATCTTGTCTGCGGGGTCGGTCAGATGGCGTGCATTGCCCGTCAGGCGTCCGGGCATGACCTCCGGCTTAATCACGCGAACGTTTCGGTTACGGTCAATTACATACGGGCCGATGAAGAGCTGTCGGGATTCGCGGTGGATCATCCGGTTCGCCGGGGTACCCCCTACACTTTCCGGCCGGGTCGTTATGTTCAAGTTTGCATCGATTTCGTACAGCTTGTCGTCCGAACCATTGGGTTGGTGCGGCGAATAGGTGATTACCCACAGGCGCTGTGCCCACGGAACCACCGCACCGGTGCCGCATTCGCTTTGGCTGTTGAAATACGCCAATTGCGGGTATATGCCCGACCACTCGCGCGGAAGCTCAGATGCATTGCAAAACACGGTTAGTAAAAGTAGCAGGAAGGCGCATGCTGGTAACGCACGGCGGCGCCGATCCGGACACGCTGCAATTTCTACACAACTCGATTTGATAACGTCCGGTGGAAAGTCCATGTTTACCATCGATAGATAACTGAAATCCCTGTCGCATCTGCCTGGAGTATCACTCGGGTGCCGGATCGGGTTCAGGTGGGGGCGGCATTTCGGGGCCGGGTCCTCTGAAACCGCGCCCTTCCGGGCCAGGTCCGCCGGGGCCGGGTCTTCCGGGACCGGGCCTGCCGGGACCAGGCCTTCCGGGACCGGGTCTTCCCGGGCCATGTCTTCCCGGGCCGCGCTCCCTTCTGTTCTTGAAATCCCGTTCCCAGCGTTCGTATTGTCCGGGCGAGAGAATCTTCTTCATTTCCACGTTAAGTTTTTGAAACTCAGCATCAACCTTCTGTCCGAATTCATCAAACAGCGTCTGCATCGTCTTACGCTGTGCGCCAAAGACGGCCTCTACCTGCTTGGTTTGTTCCGGGGTCAAATCATATCTCGCTTGTATGTCCTCGACTATGGCGTCCAGGGGAGGGCGGGGACCGAAGGGTACCATTTTATCTTTCAGGTGCAACAACGCGCCGCCGGCGCCTATCACGAGACCGCAAAACAGAATCACCAGCCCCACTATTATCTGCAGGTATATCTGCTTGCGGCGCTGCGACAGACGTTTTCTGCCTGAAGAAGGATTCGACTCTGCGGTCTCGCCTACCATAACCTTACCTCCTGCAAGGGAGTGAAGAACTGCATAAGAGGACTTGTTAAGGACCTTAAGGCGCCTATGGAGAGGTATGCCACCACTGAGGCAGCCAGGGCTGAGAGGCTGGCGAAGACATCAAAGACTATGAAGCCAAAGCTTCCCTCCTCTTCGGTCCCGATTTGCAGTGAAATCCGCTCGGCAACATCAAACGCCGGAATCTTTTCCTCTCGCGCCTTCTTGGCCAGGTTTTCGATAGCTCTTAATGTATCCATCCTAATTTCTCCAAAAGGTTTTCCCTCTCAGCAATTGTTTTCAATTTTTTTCGGGCTCGAAAAGCACGCATCTTGACCATAGCGCGGCTCCATCCCATTTGCGC
>JBDREF010000082.1:0-14519 GCA_043820045.1 Planctomycetota bacterium
GGGCCTACCAGCCGATGTTCATCAGTCACTACGGGGCCTCGTGGGTAAACAGCGGCAGTTTCCCCGAGCCGGTCTGGCCCGGACACGGCTGGGACCGCAAGCGCATGGAGGAGCACTATCAGAAATGGGCCGACCTGGCCAGGATGGGCGCGGGCGTGCACTGCGGCGAAGGCGGCGCTTATAATAAGACGCCGCACGGCGTGGTCCTGGCCTGGCTGCGGGACGTCCTTGAGATTCTAACCGGACACGGCATCGGTCTGGCCGTCTGGAACCTGCGCGGCTCGTTCGGGATTCTCGACTCCGACCGAAAGGATGTGAAATACGAAGACTTCCACGACCACAAACTCGACCGCAAGTTGCTGGAACTGCTACAAGAATTTGCGTAAATAGCCTGTCGGCAATTCTGACAGGTCAAGTTTGTTCGTCCTCGTATCGAAAGACTTGCTCTATCGTGACATCGAAGGTTCGGGCTATTCTGAAGGCCAGGGGAAGCGAAGGCGCATAATTGCCACCCTCGATGGCGATAATCGTCTGGCGGGTCACTCCCACCTTGTCGGCCAACTGCTGCTGGGTCATTTGGCCGTGTTCAAATCGCAGCCTGCGAACCTGGTTCGTCAAGTAGTCGCTACTCATCCGCCGTCTCCCGTGCAAACTGAATCAGAATAGCGGCGGACTCGACGAACTGCGCGAGGAACAACCCGGCGAGGAATACAACAGGTAGTATATAAGCAGGTACGACGCTTTTGGCCCCGACGACAAAGAATATGCCGAAAGATGCGCAGGCGCAAAAAAGCCAAAAGCTGTAACTTGCCCAGACGAAGGATTTTCGAGCGATGGCTTTTTCGCGTTCGTCTGAATCAGGCTCACTGGCACTTTGTTTCCTACGAATGAAGAATACTCCGGCAATCAGAAACAGAGTCAGCGGCAAAGAGCCGACTCTGAGCCATCCTGTCCCTGCCATTCTGTCCCCCGCAACGAACATAACGGCGAATATGTAAATGCCAAATGCAATAAGTAATAATGCGCCGCCTAACATGAACCATGCGCCTTTCTGTGTCCTATTCATGATTCTTCCCTTTCGTCAAGCATACCTGTTCGACAAATCTTGAGTTTTTCTATGTTTGTAATGTATAGTCTACTTTACATATTGTCAAGGATATTTTACATTTTTTGGCCAATTTTTTTCATGCGTAGGCAGCCAAAAAGGCTGCTTTCTTTGTAAATCACTCGTTTACAGCATCTTACGCAACGCATGGAGGGGCTGTGTTTTGTGGGGACTCCGGCACGAGTCTCTCGGCTTGGCCCACTTTTTCCTGCTGTAGGGACGAGACAATCACACTGAATCCTCCGAGGCGACAGGCAAGAGAATCTTCTGCTCAGATTCCCGCGTGATTTCCGATATATATTTGATGGCAGTTATCGACTTACAGACAAAACCTTGTCCATTTTGTGCCGAGACGATACAGGCAGCGGCCGTTAAGTGTCGCTTCTGCGGGGAATTTCTGAATACGGAGAAGGCCCGAGCCCTGGAAGCCGGCCCCGACACCTGTTCGCAATCGTCCGAAGGGGAAGAAACAGATGACAGCATCCTGTTCGCCGGCAGGCCATCTCTGTTGGGGATAGCGCCGGCGATAGTAAAGGGGATACTGATTGTAGCTCTCGCGTGGCTCCTGGTGAAATTCCCCGTTGAGGGCACTATCGTCAAGCTGCTGAATTTGAAAGTGACCGAAACTCAGATCCTCGCGGTCGGCCGGTACAGGGCCCTCGTGGGTTTCGGACTTGTCGTGGTAGTCGTCCTCGGGCTCCTGTTGAAGGCGCTCAAGCTCAAGATGATCCGTTACGAGGTCAGCGCCAATCGGATCGAGTACAGCAGAGGAATCCTCGACAGAAGGGTTGACAACATAGACATGTTTCGGGTGATTGACCTGAAGATGCGAAGAAGTCTGCTCGACTGTGCCTTTGGGGTCGGCACGGTAGCATTGATAACAACGGACAAAACCGACCCTCAGTTCGTTTTCGAGAAGGTCCGCTACTGCCGTGACCTCTACGATATCATAAAGAAAGCCAGCCTTGCAGCGGACCGCAAGACCGGCGTCGTACATCTGGAATAGAAAAGAATGCTGGAATTTGGAGCAAGGTATTGTTTTACTTTAGGATTGTAGCCTAAGTGTTTCCTTCGGGAGTTGACTGGTTTTGGAACTGGCTGGGATTTGAGGCTATTTCACCATAGACCTGCTCAACAATCAATTGGGCTATCGGCATTCCGAAATGGAGATTGAGTTTTGCCCCGCCTAAATTGATAATTTCGAGCGTAAGTGGCCCTGACCATCCTGGATGCACTGTCGGCGCAGTAAAATGAACCAGCAGGCCGCATCGAGCCCTACTGCTCTTTCCTTCAATTCTGGCTGCTAAATTCATAGAACCCGGTACAATAGGCAATGTAATTTTTTCTAAGGTTTGAGCAAGTAGAAATTTACCTGGCTCCAAAGCGTAAGGCCGGTTTTCTTCAAGAGTATGTCGTTCGGAGTTTCGTGCTATGAGATTTGCTATCTTGCCAGGTGCTGTGAAATCAATAGTGGCTGATTCAAGTATCGGAATTTTTATCTCATTCCCGAGTTTCAAATCAACCGTGTGAGAATCATAGGGACAGTATTTGACTCCTATTCCTTTAAACCTGGGATAAGGTTCGGGGTCGATAACAAGTCTTCCCTCGTCCAACGCTTTATGAATTTCAAAATTCGATAGAAGCATTGTGAATCTACTTAATTTGCCCCTTTTCAACAGTTATTACCCGGCCATTCTCGAAAGTAGGACGAGGAAGACTGACTAACAACAAGTTATCTTTCTGTTCGCCGACTGTAACTCGAATACTTCCCTTCACAGGTCTATCCCAGGAAGGTTCGCCATCAAACTGCAATTCTTCTTTTGGCGCAAACAGAGAAAATTCAGACGCATCGAACATTTTACCTTGAACGGCAAACTCTCCCGTAAATTGTCCTGGAGATATTGTGCACTCAAGCCACTTTTCCATAATATGCCCTTGCCTTTCTTAATTTTTTCATCACCCTTTTTTATATGGTAACCCAATAAAACTATCCGATTTGATGCGATACTAAATATATCGTCAGAAAAAGATTCGTGCCAACAAGGTATTTTCTTCCGAACATAACCTGTTTTTTAAACAGCACTTACATAGGTGAAAGTCTCTGTTACTTCATATTGCAAGTGCAAGTGTTAAATCTTAATGCAGTATATAAGACCCAGACCATCAAGTCAACAAAAACAATTGTTTAGGCTATCTTGTTGAGCGTTTTTCGTGTAATAACAATCTTTTTTTTAGGTTTTCTCCGCCGGGTGCGGAGAAGCCGCCGAGCTTTCCGTCGGTGCGGACCACGCGATGGCAGGGAATGATCAACGGCAGGGGATTTCTGGCAAGTGCGCTTCCAACGGCCCGGCTCGCCGCAGGTCGACCCGTCTTCTTTGCCAAGCCGGAATAAGTTGTCGTCTGACCGAGCCTTATGTTACGGCAGGCCGTCAGGACGGATGCACCAAACGTGGTGAACCCGTCCAGCGCAACCGGAATCTCTTTGCCAAACTCCACAGGGCAACCATCAAAATAGGCGGTTATCCGTTCCTGAAGGGTCCCGAAGAAGTTTTTGTCCAATCTGGCAGAGGGCAGACTCGCCAGGAGGCAGAATTTGACGCTTTCGAGGTTCGGCCCGGGCAGGTAGGAACGGCAGAGGGCCGACTCCGTGCCGGCGAGGCCAAAATATCCCCACTTTGTCCTGAAAATCACGTATTTCGCCAATTTCTGCATTTTTCTGCCCACTTGCCTACTCAAAATATTATCTAATGGGCCAAATTCATTGACGCAAGGCTAAAATTCTGTTAAATATATTAGTTTTTACAAAAACGGCCCTCTGTGTCCGGCAGTTAAGGTTCACTTATAGAGTTACTTTTTTGCTCTTGATTTATGTCTCTTGAAGAACTGAGAAAGAAAATAGACGAGCTTGACCAGCAACTCGTGCAGTTGCTCAACGAGCGTGCGCGCGTCGTGGTTGAGATAGGAAAATTAAAGAACAAGACCGACAGGCCCGTTTATGCTCCGGACCGCGAGAAGAAAGTTATCGCCAGGATCATCGAAGCAAACAAGGGGCCGCTGCCGGACAGGTGTCTTGTTGCTATCTGGCGCGAGTTGATGAGCGGCTCGTTCGTTTTGGAGAGGCCTTTGCGGATCGGCTATCTCGGTCCCGGCGGCAGCTTCAGCCACACCGCCGCGATGCTCAAGTTCGGTCAGAGCGTCGAGTACGAGCCGCTGGCGGACATTGCAAGTATTTTCGATGAAGTCAGCAAAGGCCATTGCGATTTGGGTCTGGCGCCGGTAGAGAATACCATGGGCGGCGGCGTGATAGAAACTCTCGATGCGTTGATTGATTCGGATGTTAAGGTTTGTGCCGAGGTCCTGATGGCTATCCATCACAACCTGCTGGGAAATTGCACACTGGAAGAGGTCGAGAAGATTTACTCCAAGCCGGAAGTTTTCGCCCAGTGCCGGAACTGGCTGGCCGCCACCTTCAAAGGGGCCCAGACTATTCCCGTGGCTTCGACTGCAAGGGCGGCCCAATTGGCTGCCCAGGAGCCAAAGACCGCAGCGATAGGCTCGACGATTGCCGCCGAGCTGTACGGTTTGCAGATTATCTGCGAGAATATCGAAGATATCGCCAACAACGTAACCAGATTTCTGGTAATCAGCCGGGAAGACGCCAAGCCCGCCGGCGAGGACAAGACCGCGATTTTGTTCAGCACCTCTCACAAGGCCGGCGCGTTGGCCGACGTGTTGGACGTGTTCAAGCAATACGGCATTAACCTGACAAATATAGAGTCCAGGCCCAGCAGAAAAAGGGAGTGGGAATATTATTTCTTCGTGGATTTCCTGGGGCACAGAACAGAAAAGCACGTTCGGGACGGACTGGAAGAGTCGCGCAAACATTGTTTGCAGCTTTCGATATTGGGCAGCTTCCCGAGAGCGACGGAGTTATTATAGTGTGTCTTGTTTGTCGATAGCTCACGACCCGAGCGATGAGGCATAAGCAAGGCGCCGCGAATATCAGGAGAGTTTTATGAGAAAACCATTTGTCGCCGGTAACTGGAAGATGAACACCGACAGCCACACCAGTGTGAAACTGGCCGAGCGCATCGCCGCCGGGTCCGTGGAGGCGGCGGGTCAGAGTGTAACAGTGGCGGTTTGTCCACCCTTCGCTTATCTGCAAGCGGTGGCGAAGGCCCTGGGTGCATCCGGCATAGCCGTCGGTGCTCAGGACGTTTACTTCGAGCAGAACGGTGCTTTTACAGGCGAGATCAGCACGTCCATGCTGAAAGACGTCGGTTGTACCTATTGTCTCTGCGGCCATTCGGAACGACGGCACGTAATTGGCGAGACCGATGAGCTGATAAACAAGAAAGTCGCCGCGACGATTAACGGCGGCCTGTTGCCGATATTGTGCGTGGGCGAGTTGCTTGCCGAACGGGAGGCCTCGAAGACAAACGAGGTCGTAGCCCGGCATTTGAAAGAAGGCCTGGCCGGCCTATCCGATGAAAAGGTCTCAGCCGTGACCATAGCGTACGAACCGGTATGGGCCATCGGCACCGGCATGACGGCCACGCCGCAGCAGGCCCAGGAAGTGCACGATTTCATACGAAACCTGCTGGGCGAGATGTACGACGGCCAATTAGCCGAGGGAATTCGCATACTCTACGGCGGGTCGGTAAAACCGGACAACGCCGCAGAGCTTATGAGCCAGCAAGACATAGATGGGCTGCTCGTGGGCGGCGCGAGTCTGAAAGCAGATGATTTCCTCGCAATAATGCAGGAAGCAATATAATGTATAATATAAGGATCGTAAAACAGCAGCACCAAAAGGGAATTTCGATGCATTCGCTGTAGGCGCATGAAACCGTATTCGTGCTTTATCGTTGGACAGCTTTCTTCGTTTTGAGTTCTTGGCTTTTTTTGGGGAGCAAATATGATTGATTTTCCGTTGTTGGCAGTAAGTTTCATCATGAATGTGGTCGCCGTCCTGTTTGTCATTTGTTGCGTGTCGCTTATTCTGATTATCCTGGTTCAAAAGGGCAGAGGCGGCGGTCTGAGTGCGGCGTTCGGCGGCGGTTCAGCCGGCGGAATTTTGGGCTCCAAAACCGGTGACTTCCTCACTTGGGTGACAATAGTGCTGGTCGGCGTGTTCCTGACGCTCGCGGTGGTAATGGCCAAGTTTTACAAAGAGGAGCCAACCGGTGATTTTGACGCGACTCCGTCGGCCCAGCAGGCTCTGCCGGCAAACCAGGATCAGCCGGTCCCGGCAGCCGACGTCCAGGAGACGGCCGGCGAGGCCGACAGTACCGACGCAAATTCGTCCGGCAGCTAACCTGAGAGTGGGTCCGGGACGAACGTGGAATGACCATATACAGGGCCGAATTGGGCTTGAAAGCGCATTTTTATGATAAATAGCATGACCGGCTATGGCGAGGCACAGGGCCAGATGAACGGCATAAGCTACGCCGTCGAGATCAAGACCGTCAACAACCGCTACTACAAGGCAATCATAAGGTTGCCGGAGTTGGCAACGTTCGTGGAAGAAGATGTTGACAAGCTTCTGCGGAACAATTTGTCGCGCGGTACGGTGAATTACGTACTGCGATTGAAAGATGCATCGGCAGGGGCGCTCTTTGATATAGACGAGACGGCTTTGCAGGCTGTTGCGGATAAATTGAACCGCGCAGCTTCTTCGGTCAGCGTCAGGGGAACAATTGACGTCGGGAACCTGCTGCATCTACCCGGCATTGTCCGGCCGGCATTGCCGGATAAAAAAGCGGCCGAGCAAATCAAAAGCACGATCTTGCAGACCAGTCAGGAAGCTCTCGATAAGCTCAAACGTATGCGGGCAGCCGAAGGCGGCTTCCTGGAAACAGACCTCAAAGATCGCTGCAGCGCTATCGCGGAGGACCTCAGGGAAATACGCGCTCGAAGCGGGGGCGTTCTGAAAGAGTATGCAGAAAAGCTGAGAAAAAGAGTTGACGAGCTGCTCGCACGTGCGGAACTGAAACTTGATGAAGAAACGCTCGCCAGGGAGGTGGCCATTTTTGCAGACAGGTCGGACATATCCGAAGAAGTTGCCCGGCTGGATTCGCACATGCAGCAGTTTGCCGAGTGCTTCCAGTCGAACGACCAGGCGGGTCGCAGATTGGATTTCATAAGCCAGGAGATGCTCAGAGAGGCGAACACCATAGCCAGTAAATCCTGCGATGTCGAAATCACGCGCAGCGTGGTGGACATGAAATGCCAGATTGACCGGATAAAGGAACAGGTTCAGAACGCGGAGTAGAAAGGAGCAAAACTTAGAGGCTGTCAAAGGCCTGTGGTGGGACTGGAATGATCAAAGGAGAAGGAAAAGGCAAAGTTGTGATAGTAAGCGGACCCTCGGGTGTCGGCAAGAGCACGATCTGCAAAGAATTAGCCAGACGGCTGGACAATGTTTACCTGAGTGTTTCGGCTACCACCAGGCCGAAGAGCAACGGCGAAGAGGACGGCCGGGATTACTGGTTCATATCGGAGAAGGAATTCCAGGAATGGCTCGATAAGAACCTGCTGCTCGAACATGCCAAGGTGTTCGGCCACTTCTACGGGACGCCGAAAGACAAGGTTGACGAAGCGCTGCAGGCGGGCAAGGTTGTAGTTCTGGAGATAGACGTTCAGGGCGCCAGGCAAGTCAAGACAATCATTCCGGATGCGGCAATGATCTTTATTTTGCCTCCCACTTCCAAAGACCTGGTGGAGCGCCTTAACCACAGAGGCAGGGAAGCAGCCGAGGCCGCGGAAGAAAGGCTCAACGGCGCAAGCGACGAAATCGCCGCCGCCTGGCAACATTACGAACATATGGTAATAAACGAGGATTTGCAGCAGGCTGTGAACGAATGTGCGCAAATCATCGAGACTGTTAGAGCTAAAACGTAAGAAAGTGAATAGATGAAAGTAATAAGTCCGCCCATGTTCGGCGGACGGTAACGGCGGGACACGAAAAATGATAGACGAACTCAAGAGTGAAAAAATAATTAACAAAGTGGGCGGCAAATTCAGATTGACGGCACTGATTCAAAAGCGGATGGCTGAGCTTCTACAGGGCAGCCGGCCTTTGATCAAGGATACGGAAAACAAAACGATGCTCGAAATCGTAGTCCAGGAAATTCTGCAGGACAAGATTGCGGCTGAAGACGGATCAACCACAGGTCCGGCAGAGAAGAAGTCAATATAAGCCCAAGCTCCCGGGCGGCTCGGCGGCGATACGAGATGCTTGATAATCTGAACATTTTGCTGGGTGTTACCGGCGGAATCGCTGCGTACAAAGCGGTTGATTTGGCCAGCAAGCTAACCGCCGCCGGCGCCAGGGTAAATACGGTAATGACTGAGGCCGCCTGCCGGCTCGTCGGCCCAAAAAGCTTCGAGGCGGTTACCCAATCGCAAGTCTTCACAACCATGTGGAGCGCATCGGAAGACTGTAAGATCGACCATATCGCCCTGGTGGATCGCTCCGACATCGTTGTAGTGGCACCCGCAACAGCTAATATCATCGGCAAAATTGCGAACGGCATCTGCGACGATTTGCTCAGCACCGTTCTCTGTGCCTGTTGGCCTCTGATCGAATCTGGGGCGGCGCTGTTGGCTCCTGCGATGAACAACAATATGTGGGAAAACCCGGCCGTTCAGAACAATGTCAAGATGATAAAGGAAATGGGCTTTCAGTTGGTAGGCCCCGTCGAGGGCCGGCTCGCCTGCGGCA
This sequence comes from Planctomycetota bacterium, assembly GCA_043820045.1. GTDB lineage: Bacteria > Planctomycetota > Phycisphaerae > Sedimentisphaerales > Anaerobacaceae > JBDREF01. Next base: position 8,832 of record JBDREF010000082.1, read on the forward strand.
CCGAAGGGGTGGGCAGAATGGCGGAGCCACAGGACATCCTGAAGGCCATCGAGAAGATCGCCTCCGAAATCAAAAAGCATGAAGCGTGAAGCGAAGGACGCAAAACGCTTCACGAAAAACGAGATGCGAATCCTAATCACAGCAGGCGGAACCCGCGAATACATCGACCCGGTCCGCTTCATCTCCAACGCAAGCAGCGGAAAAATGGGTTATGAACTTGCCCGTGCGGCACTGAAAGCCGGCCACAAAGTAACTCTTATCACCGCGCCAACCGCTCAAAAGCCGCCGAACACGGCAGAAGTAATCGGAGTTGAAACCGCTGCACAGATGTTCGAGGCCGTGAAGAAATACTTTGCCCGATGCGATTGCCTCATCATGGCCGCGGCGGTGGCCGACTATACACCTGTCCGCTCGGCCAAGACCAAACTGAAGAAGACCGACCAAAATCTGACCATAAAATTGAAACCTACGCCCGACATCCTCAAGTGGGCGGGAAAACACAAGAAGAAGAATCAGATCGTTGTCGGTTTTGCCCTCGAAGACAAAGCCATCCGAGCCCGCGCGGAAAAGAAGTTGAAAGAAAAGAACCTCGATATGATCGTCGCCAACACACCCGCTGCGATCGGTGCGGCCGAATCAGTCGTACACTTCAAACACCGCGGCGGGTCATGGATCGAATTGCACCGGGCCACCAAAAACGTCATCGCACAACGCGTGATTCGGGAAGTAGAGAAGCTTACGGACTAAATCGGTGTTCCGCGTGTCGGATGACTATTTATTCGGCAGGTCGGGGAATACTCTTGAGACGGCGTCGTTGACGAGCCGGCGGTTGTGGATGTTTAACGCGGCGGCGTGACCGCCGTCGAGAGCGGCAAAAGCGTCCGCACCGAGCGAGGCAAGCTTCCGCACAAACGGCAGCGTTGCGTTGCATAATGCCTGGCTGGAGGTCCTGCTCACAGCGCCGGGGATGTTGGCAACGCAATAATGCACCACGCCGTCAACGACGTATGTCGGCTCGTGATGAGTAGTAGGCCGACACGTCTCCACGCAGCCGCCCTGGTCAACGCAGACGTCAACGATGACACTGCCGTTCTTCATCTTTTTCAGCAGCGACCGGTCAATCAGCATCGGCGCCCGGTCGCCGGGAATCAGTACGGCGCCGATTACCAGATCGGCGCGCGCAGCGTAGCTTTCCACCGCGTGCGGATCGCAGTAGATAGTCGTGACGTTGGCAGGCATAATCTCATCGAGATATCGCATCCGATCGAGATTGATGTCCATAATGGTCACATTTGCGCCCATTCCGGCGGCTATGCCTGCGGCATTGGTGCCGACAACTCCGCCGCCGAGGATGAGCACATTGGCCGGCGCCACTCCGGTAACGCCGCCCAACAAAATCCCTCGACCCATCATCGGCCGTTCAAGATACTTGGCACCCTCGTGTATCGACATTTTACCCGCCACTTCGCTCATCGGGGTAAGCAGAGGCAGCCGGCCATCGGCATCTTTCAACGTCTCGTAAGCCACCGCGGTAATCCCGGCCTCCAGACATCCGACCGTCAGCTCGCGCGATGCGGCAAAGTGAAAGTAGCAGAAAACGATTTGCCCTTCGCCAAGCATCGCCATCTCAGGCGGCTGGGGCTCCTTGACTTTGACAATCATCGCGGCCTGGGCGAAAATTTCCTCGGCCGTCTCGACGATATGGGCCCCGGCAGTCGTGTACTGCCGGTCGGCAAAGCCGCTGGCCACGCCGGCGCCCTGCTCGACGAGCGCAGTGTGGCCGTCCCGGCTCAGCAGCTCCGCACCCACAGGGAGCAGACCCACGCGGTATTCGTCTGTCTTGGTCTCTTTTGGAACGCCAATAATCATCGCAATTCCCTTATCGGCTGACAGCCGCCAGCCATTGAGTTGATTTCGCGCCGCTCGAATAGAAAGTAGAAATGCTTCGCCTAATCCGAACCTTTTATTCCAAGGTCGTCCTTCGTCAGGATGGACTCGAACTTGTAGCCGGCCTGCGTGATATTCTCTCCCGCTCCCTGCTTGCGGTCGATTACGCAGACGATTTCCTTTACCTTTGCCCCGGCCTCGGTGATTATCTTTGCGGCCTCAAGAACCTGCCCGCCGGTGGTGGCAATGTCTTCAACCAGCAGAACCACATCGCCGGCATTCAGGACGCCCTCGACCATTTTGCCGGTGCCATATCCCTTCTTGCTGTTGCGAATGATTACCCAGTTCCTGCCGGAGGTCATCGCGGCGGCTGCGGCCAGGGCGACGCCGCCTAATTCGGCGCCGGCTATCAGGGTGACATCATCGGTCACATACCGGGCAAATTCCTCTCCGAGCGCTTTGAGTATGTCCGGGCAGGTCTCGAAAAGGTATTTGTCGAGATAGTACTTGCTTCGCTTGCCGCTGCGAAGGACAAAATCACCTTCGAGATAAGCCGTTTCCTTGATACGCTTTATCAATTGTTTTCTGGTCATCGCAGGAATTCCTTCGTACTGTTAAACGTTAAGCTCCACATTTCTGCTGAGTTCTTTTCGATATCTTCTGCAAATGGGCGTTACAACATTCTTGAGGAACTCATCGACCTGCTGCGGCGCACGGCCGATATAAGCGCCCGGGTCCAAAACCTTCTCGAAGTCGATTTTCGTAAAGGCGATGTCCGCTTTGAGCCGTCCGACCAGGTCGTTGGGTTTGCCCAGGTTCTTCACCTGCGCTGCTGCGGCCTGTGAATGCAGCCTCATCTTCTCGTGCAGCTCCTGCCGGTTGCCGCCGGCCTTTACCGCTTCCATCAGGATGTTCTCAGTTGCCATGAACGGCAGCTCAGCCTCAACGCGAGCGGCTATCACTTTCGGATAAACCACAAGCCCACTTGCAACATTGATCAATATCTGCAAAATCCCATCGACGGCCAGGAATGCCTCCGGAATTACCACCCTTCTGTTGGCCGAGTCGTCGAGCGTCCTCTCAAGCCACTGCTCGGACGCCGTCATTTGCGGGCTCGTCGCCAGGCTCAGGACCAATCTGCTCAGGGCGGTCGCTCTCTCGCAGCGCATCGGATTTCTCTTGTACGCCATTGCCGAAGAGCCGATTTGCGTGTTTTCAAACGGCTCTTCAATCTCTTTGAGATTTGCGAGCAGGCGAATGTCGTTGCACATCTTGTGGGCCGACTGAGCGATTGACGCAAGGGTGTTGACTACGAGCGCGTCTATCTTTCGCTGATACGTCTGGCCGGTTACGGCGCAGATGTTCTTGAAACCGAACGCAGCGGCGACGGCTTTATCGAGCTGCTTGACCTTGCTGTGGCTGCCGTCGAAAAGAGCCAGGTAAGAGGCCTGAGTCCCGGTTGTGCCCTTTACTCCACGAAAGGGCAGCGTTTCGAGTCTATGCTCCATTTCCTGCAAGTCCATCACGAACTCATAACACCACAGCGTTGCTCTTTTACCGACTGTGGTCAACTGCGCGGGCTGATAATGCGTGAAACCTAACGTGGGCAGCGAGCGATATTTCTTTGCAAATTTGCCTGACAGATTTATTACAACGGCTAACTTGGCCGCAATTAGCTGCATGGCTTCCCGCATGATTATCAAATCGGCATTGTCACCGACGTAGCAGCTCGTTGCGCCCAGATGGATTATCGGTGCCGCCTTCGGTGCCGCATCGCCGAACGTATAGACATGGGCCATTACATCGTGGCGAAACTGCTTCTCGTAGCGGGCGGCCTTCTTGAAATCGATGTCGTCCAGCCGTTTAGCCATCTGCCTTATCTGGTTGTTTCTGATATCCAGACCGAGTTTCTGCTGCGCCTTCGCCAGTTCCAGCCAGAGCCTGCGCCACGTGCTGAATTTGGTTTGGGAGCCGAAAAGCTCGGCCATTTCTCTCGATGCGTTCCTCTCGACGAGAGGACTTGTGTAGAGGTCTTTGTCTTTTGCCATATCTTTCTCGATGCCTGAGTTTACTTGTTGCCGGCTTTCGCCTGGTGTCGAATGAGCAACTGCTCGATCTCTTCGATGTCCTCTTCACTTAGATCCCAATCCGACGCCGGCGCAGTTTCGATTATCTGCTGAGGCCTCCGCGCGCCTACGATGGCGGCGGTGACTTCGGGCCGGCGAAGGACCCAGCTAATGGCCAGCTCGGCACACGTCCTGCCGTTTCGCTCGGCGATTTTCTTCAAGTGCTCGACAAGCTCAAGCGTGGCGCTGAATCGCGGCTCGTGGAAATCCGGATTTCTTCTTCGATGGTCGTCCTGGGGCAGACGCGCAAGCCTCTCGACGCTGAACTTGCCCGTCAGCAGACCCCGCTGTATCGGGCTATATGCGATAACGCCGATATCGTTCTTCCCACAATAGTCCAACAGCTCGTCTTCAACCTCGCGGTGCAACATGCTGTAGGGGGGCTGAAGAGAGACAACAGGGTGAATCTTTTGAACACGCTCGATTTGTTCGACGCTAAAATTCGACGCTCCCAGATATCGAATCTTGCCTTCGGCAACCAGGGCGGCCATTTCTTCCCAAGCCTCCTCGACGTCTTCATCCGGATCGGGCCAGTGCATCTGATAGAGATCTATGACCTCGATACCGAGTCTCTTCAGGCTGGCGTGGCACTCATCGCGGATGCTCTGCCGTTTCAGGCAGGTTACTTTCTCCTTTTTCTCGTTCCACAAAATTCCGCATTTTGTCGCCATCAGCGGTTTGACGCTCACTTGGTCGAGGGCTTTGCCGATAAGCTCTTCCGAGTGGCCCAGGCCGTAAGCGGGGGCGGTATCTATCCAGTTTATGCCTGTCTCGAGCGCCGCCAGGATCGCGCCAATCGCCTCGTCGTCATCCTGCGGTCCCCAGCCGAACTCCCACGGCCCGCCCATCGCCCAGGTGCCAAGACCCACCGTGGTCAAATGCAGGTCGGCACAGCCCAATTTTCGCGTCTGCATGATTTCGCTCCCAAAAACACCAAGCTCTTCGCACAATAGCATATTCTGAATTCGAGTGTTTATCAACACCTTGCCAACGCAGAAGTCGGCAAAATACTCAATCTGCTAAAACGACATACGTACCTCCCACCTTTGTGTCGAACTCGATGATTGACGCGGCGACAGTCGTCGCCTTGGGACCCAGCAGTCCGGATTCGAGCTTAATCGGTGCGGAAGAGCGGACGCGGCATTTTCCGCCGAGCTTTGAAAGTATCTTTGCTCTGCTGAGTCTGCCGTCCTTCCAGGCAATGTCCAGTTCGAAGCCGCCACGGGCACGCAGGCCTTTGACGCTCCCGCTCGACCATGCCTTCGGCAGGGCGGGCAGCAGGTGGATTTCGCCGGCGTGGCTTTGCAGCAGCATCTCTGCGATTGCCGCCGTGCCGCCAAAGTTGCCGTCAATCTGGAAGGGTGGATGGGTGTCGAATAGATTGGGCAGCGTTGATTTTGCAAGCAGCGCAAGCAGATTTTCATGAGCCTTATTTCTGTCGCGCAGGCGGGCCCAGAAGTTGATTATCCAGGCTCTGCTCCAGCCGGTGTGTCCGCCGCCGTGCGAGAGGCGGTACTCTAACGATTTTCGCGCTGCCGTCGCCAGGTCCGGCGTGCCGGTTACGCTTATCTGTTTGCCGGGGTGCAGCGCGAAAAGGTGCGAGACGTGCCGATGGCCTGGCTCGGGTTCTTCGAACTGCTCGTTCCATTCCATCAGTCGACCGTCCGGGCCTATC
>JBDREF010000083.1:0-4440 GCA_043820045.1 Planctomycetota bacterium
GCCGTAGAGAACGCCGTCGATTCCCTGCAAGAGCTTGTAGCCCTCGCGTCTGCAGATATACTCAACGCCGTAGGGGAAACGTCCCCATGTTTGGGCGATGGAGGCCGACTTAGGCTCGGGGACGTTGCCCAGCTCGAATTCGATGACGCCGTCATCGGGGAAATTGCCGCTGAAGAGCCGGACCTTTTTCGTGCCGTTCGGCCTGTAGGCCATCCATATAAACCTATCGGTCCCGACACCGAACAGTTCCGTACCGTTATAGTCGCCATGCTCGACACCCAGGCAGAAGCGAGACGAAGTCCTTCTTATCTTGCCGCCCGCAATACCGATGCTGTTTTCTTTCGCGGCCTTGCGGATAATATCCAAAGCCGCTTGTCCTTCTCTTGTCAATTCCATTGCACGACTCTCAAAAAGCCTTTCTTACTTCGCCAGGCCAATCGGGCTGAACAGGAAGTACAGCACAAGCGTTATGACCACGACGACAATTCCGGCTATCTTCGCTCCGTTGGAAGAGCGCAGGTCCAGCTTCGTCTTTTGCTTGAACTCTATCGGCTCGGCCAGAGGCTTGATGACGGTGATGATCGCCATGACCGCAAGGCAAAGTCCGAAGCAGATCGCCATCCGGTTGAGGAACTGAATATCCGGACCGATCTTGTACTTGCCGGCGAGGTACATTCCGCCGTAGGAGACGATATTGGTCAGCAGCCCGACCACTCCGGCGACCGGCGGGGCCTTGCGCACGATAAGGCCGAATACGAACACCGCCAGAATACCGGGCGATATCAGGCCCTGGCTTTCCTGAATGATGGTGAAGATGCTGTTGCTGATCTTGGGATTGCCCAATTGGGGCGCCAGCATTACCGCGATGACCGAGAAAACCACAACGCATATCCGCCCGAGCAGTACCACGGCCTTATGCCCCGCATCCGGGCTGATATACTTCTTGAAAATATCCATCGTGAATATCGTGGACGCCGCATTCAGCATCGCCGCCAGCGAGCTGACAATCGCCCCTAACAGGGCCGCCAATACGAAGCCAACCAGCCCCGTCCTCTGGGGCAGAACGCTGCTCAGCAGTTGTCCTAAGGCCGTGTCGTATTTGTATGCGATGAACTTCTCGCTGGTGACGCCGGCGCTGGCCGCCGCGGCCGCATCCGTCACGGACTTGTTGTAGGACTCCAGCTCGACCGCAAGCTGAGGGAAAGCCGACTTCCACGACTTGTCGTCCGATTCGAATACCGTGTACTGGCCGACGGCCAGCTCGTCGAGCTTAGCTTGGGTCAAGGGAAGGACGAAGGGGTTCGCTGTCTTAACCGCCTTCAGAATCGCATCATCAGGGTACACGGCAATCATGAACCTGCCTTGCGGCCAGTTCGCAACAGCGTCTTCGCTCGGCGACTGAACTATCTCGACCAGTTTGGTATCCGGGTTGGCCATCATGTACTTGGCGATAACCGGGGCATTGTCGCCGACCGCCTGATCCTGCATGTCCTTCGAGAACAGATTGAACGCGATGATGCCGGGAATCACGACGACGAACGGAATCAGCAGCTTCATGAACGCCGAGAATACGATACCCTTTTGTCCCTCGGCCAGCGACTCCGAGGCTAACGTCCGCTGTGTGATGTACTGGTTGAGTCCCCAGTAGTAGAAATTCGGTATCCACAGGCCGAGCAGAAGAGCCGTGCACGGCAGCACCTTATCGTCGCTCGGCAGGAACATATTCATTCGAACTTTGTTCAGTTGCCAGAAGCGGTCGATTGCCCCGGTATCCTGTGCAAAGGTCTTCAATCCCACCGCGCCGGTCTTGACATTCTCCACAAAGGCCACCTCATCCGTCGTGGCGCCGAGCTTTCTGAATGCGTAAATCATCACGACCGCTCCGCCGAGGATAAGGGCGCTGCCCTGAATCAAATCGGCCCAGGCGCACGCCTTCAGGCCGCCGGCGGTAACGTACACCATCGCGATAAATCCTATCACCAGTGCCGCGCTCGAAATCGGGACGTCATAGCCCATCTTGCCGGCCATCGTGTTGACGGTCAGCGCGCCAGAATATGTCACTGAGCCCAGGAGAAGCATGTAGATAAACAGCGTCGCCACAGCCATGATCGTCCGCGCGGTCGCGTTATAGCGCACTTCGAGAAACTCGGGCATCGTGTATATGCCCGCCCGCAGGAAGTAGGGCAGAAACGCGAACGCGACGACCACCAGCGTTATGGCCGCCATCCACTCGTAGCTGGCGATAGCTAATCCGACGTGGCTTGCGGCGTTGCCGCTCATGCCGACCAACTGCTCGGATGAAATGTTTGCGGCTATCAGCGAGAACCCGATAAGCCACCATTTCAGACCGCGGCCGGCAAGAAAGTAGTCTTCGCTGGTCTTCTCGTGCCGGCTCTTCCACAGCCCGATTGTGATCACTGCAATGATGAAGCCCAGAAATACCGCAATGTCCAGAAAGCTGAATTCCATAGCAACTCCTTTCCTCTTTCTCTATCCTTATGCCGACGGCAATATTGGAACTTTCGTATCGCGTATATTACGTAGAAATACTTGAAAAATCATCCGTTTTCAAATAAAAATAATGCCCATGAGCGATGTTACCCGCATTTTGGCCGCAATAGAGCAGGGCGACGCCCGGGCCGCCGACCAACTGCTTCCCCTGGTCTATGAGGAGCTGCGCAGGCTGGCGGCCGCGAAGATGTCCCAGGAACGGCCCGGCCAGACACTCCAGGCAACCGCCCTGGTCCACGAGGCCTATATCCGGCTGGTCGGTTCGCAAGAGAAGAACTGGAGCGGCCGGACACATTTCTTCACCGCAGCGGCCGAAGCAATGCGCCGTATCCTCATCGATAACGCCCGCCGTAAGCAGCGACTCAAACGCGGCGGCGCCCAGCAGAAAGTTGGCTTCGAGGATGTGGAGCCTGCTGTTGCGGAACCAGCGGAAGACATTGTCGCACTGGACGACGCGCTGGAAAAACTCGCATTTGAGGATCCTGCAAAGGCCAATTTGGTGAAGTTACGCTACTTTGCCGGCATGACTGTACAACAAGCCGCTGAAATACTGGGAATTTCCCAGGCCACTGCTGAAAGATATTGGTCCTACGCTCGCGTCTGGCTTCTCTACGAGATCAAAAAGGGCTCCTAGTACTACAACGCTATAAACATTACGAGTGTCACTGTAAATCATTTAGTGACAAGGAATTATGCCCACACAGTGCTTGAACGTAAACATGCGATAACATCATGCTCGAAACCGGGGCTGTTCTTGTCCAGCTCGGGATTGGCTGCAATGCCGTCTTGGTTGCTCTGGGCTGGTTGAAAAAGCAGAAATGGAAAAAGTCGTTTTTCATATCAAGACAGCTCAAGAACGGTTTTCGTAGCGTTGTAGTACTAGAGCAAGCGTTTCCCAGATTCTTCCGTATTTGCACACTTTCCCATTTTTTGTGAGGGTTTCTCACGCGAAATGGCGCATTTTACTATAGAGAGACAGAAATGAACTTAGGAGCAAGAGACCATGGCTAAGAAACCAAGAGACATCGAAGCGATATACAGCGCAGCCCACAAGAAGAGATCAGGACCGGAACGATCCGCATACTTGGACGAGGTTTGTAGTGATGATCATGTTCTGCGTGCTCGCGTTGAAGCTTTGCTCGAATTGTCAGCCGAAGTCGGTGATTTTCTTGAAGGCCCAAATGTGACCCTGGAGCCATCTCCTTCAATCGAGGGGCCTGGGACCAGAATCGGTCACTATAAACTCCTGGAGCTGATTGGTGAAGGCGGCATGGGTCTGGTCTATTTGGCTGAGCAACAGGAACCTGTCAAACGCAAAGTTGCATTGAAAATCGTCAAGCTGGGCATGGACACAAAACAGGTGGTTGCCCGCTTCGAAGCCGAACGTCAGACTCTTGCCCTGCTGGAGCATCCCAACATTGCCCACGTTTTCGATGCAGGAACAACTGAGACGGGACGTCCATACTTCGTTATGGAATACGTAGAGGGCAAATCCATCACCAAATACTGTGATGAGCAAAAACTTACCGTTGAACAGAGACTTGGACTCTTCCAACAGGTCTGTGAGGGTGTTCATCACGCACACCAGAAAGGAATTATACATCGGGATATTAAACCATCGAATATTTTAGTATCTGTCCACGGTCATAAGGCCGTACCCAAGATCATTGATTTCGGCATAGCCAAAGCTGTCACACAGCCACTGACCGAGAAGACTTCATATACTGAGCATGGTCAGTTGCTTGGCACACCTGAGTATATGAGCCCTGAGCAGGCTGAAATGGCTTACCAAGACGTCGATACCCGCTCGGACATATATTCGTTGGGTGTGCTGCTTTATGAGCTGCTGGCTGGTGCAACGCCGTTTGATGTGAAGAGGCTTCGTGAAGGCGGAATCGATCAAATAAAACGAGTAATATGCGAAGAGGA
>JBDREF010000084.1:0-8343 GCA_043820045.1 Planctomycetota bacterium
AAGAAACGGTTTTCCTGTGCTGCCGAAAATTGGGTTTGAAGGAGCAGGAGGCGGAGGATGTGGCCAGTGAGACATTTCTGGCAGCTTACAAGTCAATAGGCCGATACAGGGGCGGGGCCGAGCTGAGCACGTGGCTTTGGAGTATCGCGTATCGCCAGGCGGCCAGTTTCCTGCGCAAGCAGCGAAGGCATTTGCAGAAAGACAAATTTACCGCTGAGACCGCAGAGGGCGCGGAGAAAGATAATAATTCGAAAATCTCTGCGTTCTCAGCGTTCTCTGCGGTTAATCCGTCGGCGGCAGCTCAGAGCAAAGAAACAGGAAAAATCGTTTGGGAAGCAGTAGGGCGGCTGCCGAGGCTTTGGGCTATGGCCGTCATACTGTACTATCGGGAAGAAAAGAGCATTTCCGATATTGCAGAAATCATGTGTGCCAAAGATAATACGGTTAAGACCTATCTGTACAGAGCGCGTGAAAGGCTCAAAGGGACCCTGGCACCAACCTTTGGAGAAGACAGCGATGCCTGCGAATAGACTGAACGAAGAGGCCTTCGACGAGATGTTAGGCCGGGCTCTGCGCTCGTTTTCGGAGCCGGTGCCGGGCAATTTCACCGAAAAGACGCTGATGCGCCTCAGAGAATCCGATCAGCACCGGATTCTGGCCCGGGTAGTCTTGCAGGAGAGGCTCGCTCTGGCCGGATGTATTGTCCTGGCTGCCGCACTATGCACCTCGGTAGTGTTATTCCCGGACGTCATCTTGGAGGCTTTCGAGGTTTTTACCGGACGTGTGACGATGCGCGGACGTCTCTTTGTTGAAACGGTTCCGCAGGCCATAGAGACTGTATGCGGGCAGTGGCAGCTTTACGTGGTCCTGACAGGCGTTCTCGGCTTTGCCATCTACAGCCTTGCCGGCCTGCTGCTGGGCGAGAAGGTTCAAGATGGCTTAAGGGTCTGATGAACCCGGTCAATTTATGCCCCAGGTATCCCGGCGTGCCGGGACCTGCCGGATGAAAAGCCGCCCCAGTTACTCCTGGGAATTGGCTCTGAGTCAGCCCGTATCCCTCAAGTTTCCTAATTTTGAAGAAAAATGCGCCTAAACCGCCCCATTTCCGGACAAATTCCCCCATTTTTGCTTGACGTGAGGGTGGTTAATTTGATACAAATATAGTTGATGACGCTCAGAAATGTTTTATCTTCCGGGCGGTGGAGCTTCTACGGCCAGGCCCTGAGAGAGGTTTCCCCGCAGTACAGAGCAATAGAGGGCACATAAGACCATCGAAGTTGTGTGGCTTCGGATGATAAATCCTTACCCTGCAAGTCGAAAGTCAATCGTTTGAGGAAACGAGGCGGTTTCAAATCACTGATACCATGTCCTGGGCAGATATGGGTGAATATGCACTAAGGTAAGGGTTATCATAGGTCTTTCCTTGTTTTTTTACAATTTTTCATGTAGGAGGTTTGTTATGTTGAGAAAGGTTATTTGTCTGGTTTCTTTCGTCTTGATGCTGTCTCTGGCCGGCAACGCTTCGGCTGCGCTGCCCGCCGGATGGGCGGACCAGGACATAGGAACCACAGGCGGCAGTGCCAATGAAGCCGGCGGCACCTGGACCGTCAGCGGCGACGGGGTTGACATTTGGGGCACCTCGGATGGGTTCCACTACGCATACGTGCCGCTTGCCGGCGACGGCCAGATAGTCGCTCGCGTAGTCAGCAACGGCACCGGCTCGAACAATTGGGCCAAGGGCGGCGTGATGATTCGCGAAACGCTCGATCCCGGTTCCAAACATGCGATGATTGTTGTCACCGGAAGCGATGGAAGCGGTATGGGTTTCCAGTGGCGTCCGACCACGGGAAGCTCATCGTCGTCGGTCCACGACCAGGCACCAGCCGTGGCGCCTCCACACTGGGTTAAGATAGTGCGCGAGGGCAACGACTTCTCCGGTTTCCGTTCGCTGGACGGCCTGACCTGGACGCAGCAGGGCACCACGACGACTATCGACATGGTGCCTGATGTTTACATCGGGCTGTGCGTGACCTCACATGCAAGCGGTGAAGTGCGCACTTTTACGTTTGACAACGTAAGCACTGAACTGCCGAAGGTCGCCCTCAGTCCCACCCCGAAGGACGGTGCATTGTATCCGGAGACATGGGTGAGCCTTTCCTGGGCGCCCGGGTCAACGGCGGCAACACATGATGTCTATTTCGGGGAGAGCTTCGCCGACGTAAACGACGGCACCGGGGATACGTTCCGAGGTAACCAGCCATCGACGTTCTACGTTGTCGGTTTCCCCGGATTCCCTTATCCGGACGGTCTGGTTCCGGGAACGACTTATTACTGGCGGATTGATGAGGTCGAAGCCGACGGCGTTACGGTACACAAAGGCAAGGTCTGGAGCTTTTTCATTCCACCGAAAAAAGCCTACGATCCCAGTCCTCCGGATGGTGCGGCCTTTATTGTGGTCGACACAGTTCTTACGTGGCAGCCGGGCTTCGGTACGAAGCTGCACACAGTCTATTTCGGAGATGATTTGGACACCGTTGCCAATGCTGCCGGCGGCATCCCCCAAGCACTCGCACAGTACAATCCGGGGACTCTTGAATTCAACAAGACGTATTATTGGCGAGTCGATGAGTTTGACGCCGTAACAACTAACAAGGGCGACGCCTGGAGCTTTACTACTACTCTGCCTGGTTTAGGTTCAGCTGTTATGGACCGCTGGGAGAATATCACAGGTACCAATCTCGATGCACTGAAGAACAGTCCGAAGTATCCGAACGGTCCTGATGTGACAGAGACGGTTGATCAGTTCCTGTGGGACGGACCGGACATCAGCGACTACGGAGCCCGGATCGAGGGTTGGCTCTACGTACCGGCTACGGGCGAGTTCACGTTCTGGCTGGCAACCGACGACCAGGGCGAATTGTGGTTGAGCACCGATGACGATTCGAGCAACATAGAGCTAATTGCCAACGTCCCCGGTTGGACGAATCTTAACGAGTGGACCAAGTACGCCTCGCAGAAGTCGCAGCCTATAATGCTGACCGGCGGCGAGAAGTACTACATCATGGCGCTGTGGAAAGAAGGCGGCGGCGGCGATCACTGCCACGTGGCCTGGGAAGGTCCCGGTATCGCAGCCCGAACGACTATCCCGGGGACTAATTTAGCGCCGTTCGAGCCTATGAGCGCCTACGGTGCAAAGCCCAGTAACCGGGCTACTGGCGTAACACAGACGCCGATTCTACAATGGAAACCGGGTCTGCAGGCGGCCTCGCACGAGGTCTATTTAGGCACCGATGAAGATGCCGTGGGAAATGCCACCAAGTCCTCGCCCGAATACAAGGGCAGCAAAGCGCTTGGCGATGAGAGCTACGACCCCGGCAAATTAGCATGGGAAACCACGTACTACTGGCGCGTTGACGAGATCAATACCGGCAATCCGGCCAGTCCGTGGGTAGGTAGCGTCTGGAGCTTTACTACGGCGGACTTCCTCATCGTAGATGACTTCGAGGACTATACCGACGATGACGCCGCAAATGAAGCCATCTGGCAGAGTTGGATCGATGGCTTTGGCGTTCCCGCGAATGGCTCACAGGTAGGCTATGTCATGCCCCCGTATGCCGAACAGACGGTTGTCCACAGCGGCAGGCAGTCCATGCCGCTCCTTTACGACAATACGGCCGGTGTGAAACTCTCAGAGGCGGAACTGAAGTTGGCTACTGTACGCAACTGGACCGAAGAAGGTGTTGCGAACCTGTCGATTTGGTTCCACGCCCTGCCGGGTTCCACGGGCAGCTTTGTTGAGGCTCCGGCCGGAACCTATACAATGACGGGCTCCGGAACGGATATCTGGAATAACGGCACTGCCGGCGATTATCACGATGAGTTCCACTTTGCCTACAAGACGCTCACCGGCGCCGGCTCCATTGTGGCTAAGGTCGAGAGCGTGCAGAACACCAACGGCTGGGCCAAGGCCGGTGTGATGATTCGTGAGACGCTGGAACCTGGTTCCAGGCATGCTTTTGGGTGTGTCACTCCCGCTAACGGCGTTGCCTCCCAGGGGCGTATTGACACGAGTGGTGACAGTTTCAACACCGCGCAAGCCGGGACCACCGCACCTCACTGGGTGAAGCTGGAACGCGATTTGTCCGGAAACTTCACGGTTTCGCATTCGGCCAACGGTACTACCTGGCAGCCGGTTACAGGCGCAACACCGCAGAATATCCAGATGGGTTCGACCGTTTATGTGGGTTTGGCTGTGACCAGCCACGACGCTGCTCTGACGTGTCAGGCTGTGTTCTCGAACGTCACAATTACCGGTACGGTCAGCCCGCAGTGGGCGCATCAGGATATAGGCATAGCCAGCAACGCTGCCGAGCCGCTTTATGTGGCGGTATCCAACAGCGCCGGTCAGCCCGCAGTGGTCGTCCATGATGACCCTGCTGCTGCGCAGATCGACGCGTGGACGCAGTGGATTATCCCGCTGTCAGCCTTCGCCGATCAGGGCATCAACCTGACGAATGTTGACAGGATTGCCATAGGTCTCGGCGCCAGGGGCAACATGACAGCGTCCGGCGGCTCCGGCACGGTGTACTTCGACGACATCCAGTTAACTCGGCCGGCTCCGGAACCAGAGCCGCAGCCGTAGGCTGGAGTTTAGGTCCTAATTAGGGCTGTACAGATAGCTCTCAAACGAGAGGGCGATAGGTTTGTATTACTGAAGGGCCTATACCGATTTGATTCGGTATAGGCCCTTTTTCGTTTATTCGGCTTCGAAGAGATGCCGTCCGGACATGGCTGAGGCCGCAAAGTATGGGCAAGATTCCCGATTTTAACGCCTGTTTTCCATATTTGTTGTCCGCCCGATAATGGCGTTTCAATAGCGGATGGGAAAATTTCCGACGGCGGTAAACCCGGGGGCTGTTTTGACCGATACCTCATATGGATTCGTTTGGAGGTAAGTCCGCAAGGGGACGGCCAACGCCGGAGGCAACCGTCCCATAAAAACGAGGTAAGGTGAAGACCCAATTTGCCCTTATGACCGGAGCCGAGAGGCTTCTCGGCCGGGCGGGAGTGAGCTATCGCATTTGACGCTACCATAAAAGAATATCTCAAAGAAATAGACGAAGCATCGCTGCTGACAGTGGAACAGGAACGCGAACTGGGCAGGTTGATCCTCGAAGAGAACGACCAGTGGGCCAGGGAACAATTGGTGCGAAGCAATCTCAGGCTGGTCGTTAGCATAGCAAAGAAATATGCCGACCGGGGCATGAGTCTTGGCGACCTGATCGAAGAGGGCAATATCGGGCTGATAAGGGCCGTCGATTACTTCGATCCTAACCGCGGCGTTCGTTTCAGCACGTATGCAGCGTGGTGGATAAAACAGGGCATCAAACGCTCGCTGCTCGAAAACATTCAGCCCGTGCATGTTCCCACATATATGGTTGCCATTATAAATCAATGGCGGCATACCACTTCGGAATTGGAAAGCACACTTGGCAGGACGCCGGGCGTCGAAGAGATGGCCGATATCATGCAGCTTCCTCTGCGAAAAGCAAAAGTCATACACCGTATCGTCGAGATTCTCAGCGCCACGGGAGAGTCCTGCAGCACCGACGATGGTGACGAAGATCAAATGCTCGAAACGATCCTGGAGGATCGCAGCGGCGGCAGGCCGGAAGATGCAATGGTTGCCAGAGAAGAGAAGGCAAAGGCTCTGTTCCTGCTCAACCAGATCGATCCGAGAGAAGCGGAAATCCTGAGGCTGCATTACGGCCTCTGCGGAAAAAAGCCGCTGTCGCTCAAAGAGATCGGCAAGAAACTGGACCTCACACGAGAGAGAATTCGGCAGATTCGGCGTGATGCGCTCACAAGGCTCTACGAGTGCATGAACGAATAATGCCGAATAACAGGTCAATAAGACTTGCATTTCGTCCGTAATACGCTAAAAATATCCGGCAGGTGGATTGACTGCCTGTGTTTAGGATTGCGGTATTGACGGACAAAATGGAAGATGCGCAAATGACAAGCAAAGCAATTGACCTGAGAAAGTACATTCGCGACATCCCCGACTGGCCGAAGAAGGGAATTCTGTTTCGCGACATCACGCCGTTATTGGCCGACCCCGACGCGTTTGCAGCGGCTGTGGACGCATTGTGCGCCGATTTTGCCGATATGGGCATCGAGTATGTGGCGGCTGTGGAAGCCAGGGGTTTCATCTTCGGCGCGGTTGTCGCCGAAAAGCTCGGAGCAGGATTTGTGCCCATTCGCAAGAAGGGCAAGCTTCCCTGGCAAACCGAGAGTATCACCTACGATTTGGAATACGGCACCGATACTTTGGAAATACATCGGGACGCTGTGAGAAAACAGGCAAGAGTTCTGATGATTGACGACCTGTTGGCCACGGGCGGGACTATGGCGGCGGCCTGCCGGCTTGTCGAAAAGGCAGGAGGCCGTGTCGCCGGCATTGCGTTTCTTATAGAGCTTGTCTTTCTGGGGGGAAGGGAAAAGCTGGCCGATTACGAGGTAACCTCAATTATCTCATACGAATAAGCCTTCACGATAATACCTGTTGGTGCTGAAAGGAGAGTTGATAGTGGTAGCCAGTGGAGATGGCGGAGAAAGGATTATCCGCCGGGGACCTTATCCGGAACTGACGCTAACCGCGGTGCTGGTGGGTTACGGACTGGGGACTCTTATAGCAATCAGTATCGGGTACGCCAGCTTAATCCTCGGATTCTCCATCGAAGGCTCGGAGCTGGCCGCCATACTGGGATTCGGGATTCTTCGCGGCATAATGCGCCGAAGCAGCATTGTCGAAAACAACATCAACCAAACAATAGCAAGCGCCGTCAACGGCGCTTCCGCCGGAATGATGTTTACCGTGCCGGCTCTGTTCATCTTAGGCGAAACCGGTTTCAACGCGGTGCTGATGGTTTTCTCGTGCATCGCCGGCGGCGTCCTCGGTATCGCATTTATTATTCCGCTGCGAAAGCACATGATCGATTTCGAGCGACTCACCTATCCGGGCGGCGTTGCCGTTGCGACGATCCTCAAGTCCCCCGGCGCCGGCGTTCACAAGGCCCTGCTGCTGATTTCCGGGATGGCTGTCAGCGGCGGAGTTTATTTCTTTAGCCAGTACATGAGCCAGATAAAAGGACTCAGCGGATTCGAGTATTGGGACCTGGGAAGGCTGATTGGAATGCCGGAGTACATGAACGGCATCTGGTACATCTCTCTGATGACGGTCGGCGTGGGCTTCATATCGGGCAAGGGAGGGTTCTCTTTCGTCATAGGCGGTTTCGTCTGCTATTGGATTTTGGGGCCGATTCTGTCCGTACAGGATCTGCTGCCTGCGCCTGAAGCGCTTGCCGCCGCCAAGCAAAACATGCCGGACTATATGAGGTTGAGTCTGTTCAGGCCCGTCGGGATAGGCATGCTGATAGGTGGCGCTCTGGCCGGCATAGTGCTGGCTCTGCCGCTTATCGTCAGCGCCGTTCGCAGTATGCAGGGTGCGGCCAGAATGAAAACGGCGCTGTCCAAGGATGAAATGCCGATTCGCCTGCTCTATATCGGCGTCGCCGGTGCTACTGTTCTGCTTTTTGTCATTTCCATCTGCTCCGTGAAGGAAATGGGCATTCTTCGGGGCGGCCTGATGGCCCTGCTCGGCACCGTCTGGATATGGGTCGCCGGTGTCATCATGTCCGAGTGCATCGGCCGGACAAACTGGTCGCCGCTAAGCGGTATGACTCTCATCGCAGTGACCATTCTGATCGTCATCAGCAGAGGGCTCGGCGACAGTGCGGCGATAATCTCCTCAATAATGGTCGGCGCTGCGGCGTGCGTAGCAATGGCCCAGGCCTGCGACCTGATGCTCGATCTGAAGACCGGCTACCTTGTAGGCGCCTCTCCGAGAAAGCAGCAGACCGGCCAGTTCCTGGCGACCTGGCTCGGCCCCATTCTGATCATCGTCCTTATCTTCGTTCTCCACAAGGCCTACGGCTTGGGCAGCGACCGCCTGCCCGCGCCGCAGGGTCAGGCCCTGGCCAGCACGATCCAGGGTATCCTCGGCGGGGACGTGCCCGTTCACAAATACATCGCCGGCGCCGGGCTCGGCGCCCTTCTCAGCGCCAGCGGCATCGGCGGATTGGGTATTCTCGTGGGCCTCGGCTTTTATCTGCCGTTCGCCATCGTCCTGACCTACAGCATCGGAACGATACTGCGGCTGCTGGTGGATTGGAGAAAAGGGCCGCGGTTCAGCGAAGAAGTGGGAATACCCGTCGCCGCCGGCCTAATCGTAGGGGAAGCCCTGGTCGGAGTCGGCTTCGCCCTGTATTTCGTCATTGCCGG
>JBDREF010000085.1:0-17433 GCA_043820045.1 Planctomycetota bacterium
CGACGAGGGGCCGACTTTCGGCGGTTACGTCGGCGCCAGAATAAAGATCACCGAGGATCGCTTTTTCAATATTGAGTACCAGCAAACCGCAGACGCCGGGGCCGTTGGCGCCGGCCTGATGTTCAGGTTTTAGCCACGGGCGAAATCAGGCCCTTTTTCCGCTGTTTTCACAACCATACCGGCCGTGTTCTGAAGCCGCGTTCGCTGCTCCTGCAAAAGAATCTTCGAGTTTTCGGACTTTTCTCTTGACACTCTGCCTGCGGATTGGATAAAATACGGCCTATTCGAGGAATAGTGGCGAGGAAGCTGCCGCAGGATGCATAATCTTTCCCCCACAAGTAGCCGGTCGTCTGGAGGGCTGTCACCGGCACGGTCGTAGGAGCGTCTAATCGCGCCCGCGTTCTAACGGCGTAACCGCAGAAGCGGTATGCGCCTGCAAAACAGACGACGCCGAGAAAGGAGGTGCACGCAGAACAATTCCGGGAGGATCAGGTGAGTAAGGTCCGGCCAAGAGGACCAAGGGAAACACCTGTTGTCGCCGACGCTCTCTGACAGCAGGAAATGAAACAAACACATAGGAGAACAAGAAATGAAGCGTTTATTGATGATTTGTGTAGCAGCAGTATTTGTGATGGCGCTGGGCAACAATGTCCAGGCCGCAACCTGGAATGTCCCGGGCGATTTTGCAACGATTGGGGATGCGATGGTCGATCCGCAAGTGGAAGATGGGGATACCATTCTCGTTGGCGCCGGCAACCACTTCGGAGCGTATGTTACAAAAGGTGTGGAAATAAAGGGAGAAAACGGTGCTGTGATCGACGATGGCCCGCTTCATCCTGCCGGCTTGACGATGGGATTCCGGCTCCTTGCCGGTAGTGACGGGGCGACAATAAGCCATCTGAGCTTCACGGTCGATCTGGCCATCATGAACGGCGACGGGGTGGATTCGGTGACCGTTGAGAACTGCACCTTCACCAACGCCATTCAAGCCGTAAGCAACTGGCGAGGAAGCGGATGGCTGATTAGTCACAACATCATTACCGACCTGCGGACGGCCTGCGGCGGTGGTATTGGGATCCTCATCGCCGATTTCAGTGGCGGCACAGTAATCGGTAATGTAGTTTCGCATAACAAGATATCAGGAACGCTCCACGTTGCTGAAGGTGACTGCGGAGGCTATGCCGGCTCTGGCATTGTGCTATATGCCGACTTCCGCGGGACTCGAACTGGAGCGGAGGAGATATCCGGCAACAGCGTTGTTAAGAATAAAGTCAGTTTGGTGAGTGACACGCCCGCCGTCGTTGATGTCGTGGCTTTCGAACTCACAGATACGCGAGATGATAAGATCCTTGGGCCTGATACTATTTTTGGCAACACTATCGGATTCAATGATTTTCGAGGAACGGCAGAGCAAATTGCTCTCACGCCCGAGAACCTGGACACGGTGAATGACATATCCCGTAATCTTGGCGATAATCGAGGACATGGGTTACACCCATCTGTGTTCGGCGCGGGCGGGATTTGATTTTGTTGATTTGTGCTCCTGCCGGCTTGGGCATCGGGGCATAAGTTGAGAGTCGATTACCTGAGTAGGGCTGTGATCCTCCGCACTCACAGCCCTATTCTACATATTTTACCATAATGGCGTGTCCTCAGTCTATTACGGTGACTACGTATTCTCACCGCAAAAATGGTTGAGGCGAGTTGGTTGCCCCAGCAGCCCAACTTATAGGTCGATTTGCTCCGCTGCGCACGGAAAGTTCCTTTTCATTAGACCTCCCTGTTGGCACTCCCTGTACACTGACCTTGGAAGGAACAGATGGGGTGGGCGAGGATCGCAGCGTTTTTCCATATTGACGGGTTTGTCCTGGTGAAGTACAGTGCAGCAGACGTTTTGTCGTACGGAGCAGTGGTGAGGGGGCTTGGTTCATGCGTATTGAGTTCGCCGCCGCGCCGGCTGGGTTTAATCCGAAGATTTGGGATGGCAGAAACGATGAGCAGAAGAGTTTCGGCAGTTATAATGATTGTCAGTTTGTTTTTGGGCGTTCGCGTTCTGGCCGGCGACTGGGCCCATTGGCGCGGGCCGTATCTGAACGGCTCGGCCGACGAGAAGAATCTGCCGGCGACGTGGAGCAAGACTCAGAACGTCGTCTGGGTTGCTTCTCTTCCGGGCCACAGTTCCGCCACGCCCGTTATTGCCGGTGGCAAAGTCTTTCTAAGCTCCACCGACAGAGAAAGCGATAACCTCTTTGCTCTGTGCCTCGACGCGCGGACCGGCAAGGAACTGTGGCGCAGGAAGCTCGGAGCCTCCGGCCGAGAAGTGCCTCGCAACAATCTGGCGACGCCTTCGCCCGTGACCGATGGCAGGTGCGTGTACTTCATGTACGGCTCGGGCGACCTGGCCGGGCTGGACGGCGAAGGAAACGTACTCTGGTCGCGCAACATCGAGGCCGAGTATGGGAACATCTCGGTAAAGTACGGCTACAGTTCGAGCCCTCTGCTCCACGGCGGCAAGCTTTATGTTCTTGTCCAGCGGTGCCACACGGCCTATCGCTCCCCAAAGAGCACAGCGCTCGATGCGTTCATACTGGCGGTGGACCCAAAAACAGGCACGAATATCTTCAAACAGCCTCGTCAGAGCGACGCCCAGGATGAGTCGCTCGATTCCTACAGCTCGCCGCTGCTCTTTCAGCATGACGGACGTGAGGAGCTTGTCGTCATAGGCGCCGACTATGTCACGGCCAATGACCCTAAAACCGGCAAGGAAGTCTGGCGATATGAGTACGTCCCGGAGAAGATCACGAGGGGAAGAAACATCAGTTCGCCGGGCATCGGGGAGGGACTTCTATTCGGCGCCCGGCCCAGGGGTGGAACCGGCCTTTTTGCACTCAGAGGCGGCGGAGAAGGGACTCTGGCCGAGGAGCACGTTGCCTGGACCTTCGACGGCCCAACGCCGGATGTCTGCACGCCTCTTTACTACAAAGGCAACGTTTATATACTCGACGGCAAGAGTAGCGGGGTGCTTACTTGCCTCGATGCGAGTACGGGCCGGCAGAAATGGCAGGGCAAGCTCAGTAGCAGCAGCGCCCCGTGGCGGGCGTCTGTCACTGCCGCCGACGACAAGCTCTACTGTATCAGCGAAGCGGGCGAAGCCGTCGTTCTCGCCGCTGATGACGGCGAGTTCAAGCTCCTCTCGCGAATCGATATGGAAGACAAACCCATTCAGGCCTCAATTGCGATTGCCGATGGCCGGCTCTTCATCCGCACCGCCAACCAACTGTTCTGCATTGGCAATTAGAGCCGTTCTAAGTGCGAGTTTGTGAAGGTCCGGCAGGGGGTGGTGACATCTTCGCCGATTTAGCGGAAAAATTCCTATTTCCCGGAAATTTCCTTTGACATCTTTCGGACAATCAGGTAAAATTCAGTTAGCATCGGATGCATGGCGGATCTTTGCGAAAGGTTTTTCCCACGAATTTGTGGTGGTTTCCTCACAGGTTATCGGTTGTATGAGGCATGGGAAGCCGCCGGATGGATGATGCGATAAGATTGTGAATGCGAAGAACCTGGACACCGAATTTGGGTGCCAGTTTATGAATTCGGGCTGTCGGCACGGAAGCTTGCAACCCTCGTGAGCCCCTGCTCTGTTTCACTCCTCCTTCAAGCAGGGGCTTTCTTTTTGTCCGCTCTTGTCGCCGTTTGCTCTATTTTCGGGTTTTTCAGAATCTATAAAAGAGTCCGACTGAAATAACCGGATAGAACCTGAACGGCTCCAGGTCGTCCTCTATGTCCTTCCTTTCCTTAGCCAGGTTTGCCTGGAATGCTGCATTGGATGCAAGCGTACCGTTTGCTGACAGTTCGACGTCGGGGGAATTCGTAAAAGCCACACCGAAATCGCAGTAGAATCCCCATCTTCGGCCGGGGTCCATCGCGTCGCCCCAGCCGATGCCCACGTAAGGCGCCAGATCGTCAACTTCGATATCGCCGGACAATGTGCCTATTTCAGCGGCAGTATATGTTACACCGCCAATCTCCTCCGAAACGGTCGGTGTGGCGTCGAGGCTGATTTCGTGGTCCATCGCTATAAGGCCGCCCGTTACACGAAAACCGCTGTTGAACAGATACCAGTCCACCAGTGCCGAGAAAGAAGAAAAATCCAATCCGGCATCGTATTCAATGTCTTCGAATTCATCGTCAAAATTCAGGTCGAGCATATTTATACCCACCCGGGCGTTGACGTTCGAACTAATCCCCGTGGTAAGTTCTCCGCCAAATCCCAACGTGCTTGCCTTACCTGCGATGGCCAACCCTCCTGAATCCGCACACCCCGACCCACAGCAAAGCAATACTGACAAGACCAACAATAATATCGCACTCAGTTTCTTTTCCATGGCATTTCCTTTCCTCTTTTACTGTTTGGGTTGTTCTCGAATGCCTTTGAGAGGCATTGATGGTAAACTGGGAAAGATGGGAGTGAGCGGCAATCCATTCCCATCGCATATCATTGCTGACCTGTCCATGCGTCCTGTTGATCTCATCTTATCGCTGCCGAAAAAGCGCTATTGACCAATCAGTATATAATGCGAAACCTATGTCACAATCTTTTTCTCTCCAATCAAGCCAAAAAGTTCTATGTTCAAATACGGGCATCCTCATGTCCGTTGCTCCGGCAAGATATTTGGTGGCCGTCATTGTTGTTGACACGTGGATGCCATTAGATAGGATATCCAGAAGGTTCTGTCCGAAATTCGGTGGCGGTGAGTTAACTGTGTCTAGGTAAATCTGTTGAAAACCTGGAAAGCCGTTGATATTGTATCGAATCGAAAGTAGTATAAACGCTTTGGCGGAGGCGGTAAGCGTGGGAATATCGCGTTAACATGATTGCTGCGGAAAAAACAGGTTAGGAGCATTGAAAATGAACAGATTATTATGGCTTGTTGGGTTATTGGCGATAGGTGTTTGTGCGGGGTGCGAGTCCGACATCGTCTGCACGAAGCAATTGAAGATGCTTGAGCACAAGTGTGTGCATATTGCACCGATCGAAAGCGAGGATCCGCACGTAGGACAGGTTGTTAGAGATGTAATTGAAAAAGAGTTCATAAGGCGAAAAGTTGACTTGTGCGATCCCAACACGGCGAACGTTTTCATCACCGGAACCACCTTCCTGACAGTGAGGTCGGCATCGCGTCAGAGTCAGCAGGCTATCGAGAGCGTCTCTCTGGTTGGGAAAGACAGGGATGGTGAAATACTGCTGTCGGCTTCGTACGATAACAAGTCGCTGTACACCGCCAGCAAACTCGCCCATGAATTCGGCCAGGCTCTGGCCGGTAAGCTGAAGTAGGGATTTCTGTCCCGGCTCTGTGCAGCGAGGCCCCTTGTAGCGACCGCGGATAAGAACCCGGGATGCCGCCGGGGGGGCAGTGTCAAGGGGTATGGATTTGCAGCGTTGAACGATGCCGGCGCCGTCCGGTCGCAATGCGATCGTGAATAATGCTGTCCTTATCTGAATCAGGGAGGTGTCCAATGAAAGTCATTTGTTCCGTGCTTGCAGCAGCGATCATGACATGCGTCATTGCCGGATGTGGTTCAAGTATCTCCGCCAAGGCCAGTATGGACAGACAGCGGACGTACGGCCGGCTCGCAATCATCTGCGCGCCGAAACCGGATGCCAATCCGGTTTATGCGCCGATGATACTAAAAGAAGCTCAGAGCATGATTTCGCATCTGAAGTTCCTCGAAAAGGTAGAATGCCTTTCCGACGTATCCGTTGATACCGCGTTGACCCCGCCGGTGGTGGACCTCAACGACGTGAACGGCTACGATGCGGTGGTTTGCCTGGTATATTCTTACGATTCAGGCCGCGTGTATCTTGACTTTCATATGACAGATACCGCGACGGGCGCAGAAATCTGGCATCATCAATTCGAAACGCCGGATCCCGAGAGCAAGAGGAGATTGCGTGCCGACGGGCTTTCGGCGCCGGCCGTTATCAAAACGCGATTCTACGGTTTGTAGCCCGGCAGCTTGCAACGGCTCCAATACTCGCATTTGACTGAAAGCTATGCAGTCTTATTTTTACTGTCCTTCGCGGCCTGCTGCTTTGAGCGTTTCAATTTCCGCTTTCTGAAGTTCTATGGTGGCTTGAAGTTCGCGGATTTGACCCTCTAATTCGGCGATTTGCGCCGAATGCGAAGTTTCCCGGTCTTTGCCCGCCGTCTTTAGATCTTCGATCTCGACCTTCTGTTCGTCTATGGTAGTCTGAAGCTGTGTGATCCGCCCTTCCAGCTCGGTAGTCCGGGCCGAATGCAGGGCTTTCTGTTCAGCACTTTCTTTTCGCAGGCGCTCTGCCTCTGCCTGCTGTGAATCTACAGTGGCTTCAAGCTGACTGATTTGACCTTTCAGTTCGGTGGTCTGGGCCTGATGTGAGGCTTCCTGCTGCGTATGTTCCGTTCTCAGCTTTTCAATTTCCGTTTTCTGCGATTCTATAGTAGCTTCAAGTTGACGGATTTGGGTCTTCAGCTTGTTCGTTTCTACGAGCTGCAAGACTCCGTCTGAATCCTGCTTACCCGAGTCACAGCCGGCGAAAATCAACATGCTGCATAAGATAATTATTTTCCTCATTTTTTCGTCTCCACATTTCTCGTTGTCTATTTTCTCCCGGGTTTCTGCAAGTCTCTATCTGCCCCCCGGAATGAGGGCAGGTGCGGACTACTTTACCTGCACGCCTCGGCCCCGCAGATAACTTTTTAGTTCCTGTATGTCGATTGTATGGAAATGGAAAACCGAGGCGGCAAGAAGAACGGTCGCTCCGGCTTCGACGGCATCGTAGAAATGTTCCAGCTTCCCGGCCCCTCCCGATGCTACGATTGTAGCCGAGCACGTATCGGCCATCGCCTTGATAACGGGAAGGTCATAGCCCGTTTTGGCCCCGTCGCCGGCCTTGCTGGTGGGCAGTATGACCGAAACTCCGAAACCATCGACCTTCTTCGCCCACTCGACGGCATCGGCGCCGGTGGCGGTCCGGCCTCCGTCGATATATACCTCGTAGCCGGACGGCAGCGACCCGTTCTGATCGACGTCTATCGCAACGGTAATCTTCTCCGGGCCGAATTCGGCGATCATCTCCTTGATTACCTCTGGCTTGCGAAAGGCTGCACTGCTGACGGAAACCTTATCGGCGCCTGCTTCCATTACTTCTGCCGCTGAGGCGACATCGCGAATGCCGCCGCCCACGGTAAAGGGAACACTTGCGGCTTCGGCCACCTTCCTGACAACTTCAAGCATGGTAGGCCGATTCTCGACCGTGGCCGTGATGTCCAGCAGGGCGAGTTCATCCGCTCCTGCCTTGCAATAGGCCTTCGCACATTCGACCGGGTCGCCGGCATCGCGGATATCGACAAAATGAACGCCTTTGACAACGCGGCCGTTCTGCATGTCCAGGCACGGCATGATGCTGATTTGTTTATCCATTTCTTCTTCCTTTATTGAACCATCATGCGTATTTTTTTTGATTTCGAGGCTGAGCCCGGATTATAAACGAACCGGATAGCATTGCAAGGTGCATTATTCTTCGAGTGAAGTTGCGATTTTCAGGCAACCAAGGCATGATGGCCCTATTTACCGCCGAGCCCGCAGAGGCCGCAGAGATTTCTGACCCTTCGACTTCGCTCAGGGCATGATTATTATCTTTCCCGGCGTTCTCCGCGTTCTCTGCGGTTAATTTGCACGGCATTTGGAATTCAGCCGAAATTAACTTGTTGACAGATATGTGAAAGTGGGTAGTATGGATGGTTTGGGCTGGCAACCTCAGGCCTGTGCCGGTTTCGCATGGAGCAAGGGGAAGAGCATGGAGCTTAGTCAGTTAGTCCGAAATGCCACGGGGCAATGAAAAAGGACGAGGAACGAGTCACTGCCGAGAATGTCTCGGTGTTCCTCGATGAGTAGAACATCTCTAATCCGGGAAAACGGGGTGATGCGCGATATCTCTCCAGCTTCCCTTTTCCGAAGACGCTTGAAGATACTTGCAATTCTGTCGTGAATCTGGTAATCCAATGGAGTTGGCAGGCGTGGCGGTTTTGCGGAATGCCGCGCATCCGAAGCCGAAGTGCCGTATGGCTGATTTCAGGAGGAAATGTCACAAATGAGCAGTAAGGCAGGTGTGACGATGATTCTAACCTTCACGGCGTTAGGTTCCGGCCTGATTCCAGCGGCCGGGTCGCCGGCCGGCTCCCGCCGACAAGCTGTAAGTCTAATTCCCTTACCGGTTTCCGTTGAGTACTCCGACGGGTTTTTTCTCATAACGCCGTCAACTCGTGTAATCGCCGAAAATGAAGCTGCAGTTGAAGCCTCGAAGCTGGTGGATGTTCTGGCGCCAGCGATGGGTTTTCGACTTGACCGCATTGGGTCTCCGCAGTCGCCGGAGCAGACCATAAAGCTGGAACTTGATAAGAGTCTGTCGCAGCTCGGCGCCGAAGGTTACGGGCTGGAAGTCTCTGCCGGGCGTATTCTCATCCGCGCCCAAAAGTCTGCCGGCCTCTTCTACGGGATCCAGACGCTGCTGCAACTGCTTGCCCCGCAGATCTTTAGCGAAACGACGGTCAATGATGTGCCATGGGAAGTGCCGTGTGTGCGGATTGTTGACTACCCGAGATTTCAATGGCGCGGCTTGCTTGTCGATCCGGCACGGCATTTCATACCGACGGAGGACCTGCTGCGGTTTATCGACAATATGGCGCTGCACAAATTCAACAGCCTGCAAATTCACCTGACCGACGACCAGGGCTGGCGAATCGAGATTAAGAAATACCCGAAGCTCACGCAGGTTGGCGCCCGGCGGAGCGAGACGCTCATCGGACACATGAGCCAGAAACCGTGGCGGTTCGACGGTAAACCTCACGGCGGCTACTATTCGCAGGATGACATCCGACGGCTCGTCCGCTATGCTTCGGACAGACATATCAGAATCGTTCCAGAAATCGAGATGCCCGGCCACGCTCGGGCGGCGATCAGTGCGTACCCGAATCTCGGTGTGTTCCCCGAGAAACAGCGGGATCTCAAGCCCTGGACTCACTGGGGTGTGAGCGAGGACATATTCGCCCCGCGTGCCGGAACCATTGAGTTTCTCCAGGATGTCCTCTCGGAGGTGATGGACTTGTTTCCCGGAACCTACATTCACGTCGGCGGCGATGAAGCCATCAAGAACCAGTGGAAGGCCAGCGAGGAGATGCAGGCCCTGATCCGCGAGAATGGACTGGAAAACGAAGAGCAGCTCCAGGCTTGGTTTATCAAACAAATGGACACGTTCCTGACCGAACACGGCAGAAAGCTGGTTGGGTGGGATGAAATCCTCGAAGGAGGACTTGCCCCTGGTGCGACAGTAATGTCCTGGCGAGGTGAAAAAGGCGGTATCGCCGCGGCCAACGCCGGACATGATGTAGTCATGGCGCCCACTTCGCACACTTACTTTGACTATTACCAGGGGCCTGCCGAGAAGGAGCCTCTGGCTATCGGCGGAAATCTGCCATTGGAGCAGGTTTACCAGTACGATCCAGTGCCGAAGGCGATTGCACCGGAGAAGGCCGGGCACGTATTAGGAGTCCAGGGGCAGCTATGGACGGAGTATATCTCTACTCCCAGTCATCTCGAATATATGGCTTATCCGCGTGCGGCTGCCCTGGCTGAGGTTGGCTGGTCTGAGGCCGGCGCGAAGGATTACGAAAAGTTCCTCTCTCGGCTGCGGCGTCATCTCGAACGTCTTGAGGTTCGAGGCGTAAATTACCGGAAGTTGGATTGAGACGGCTGGCAATGGAATTTAGTTGTCTGAACCGGTGTTCAGATTACTTAATGACTCGTTGCTTGCCACGGACGTATCGGATTTGGTCTTCAGGGCAAAAAGCCGGTTCTGTGTGGGCAGATAAAACACGCCGTCCTGCACTATCGGGGTAAGCGCCATGGATTTGACGCGGCAGCGGGAGATGACTTCCTTGGTCCGGCCGGCCTTCAAAACCCACAATACGTTTCGCTCGGTGCTGATATACACTTTGCCGTCCACCACGGCAGGCGAAGCGCACCAGACTCCCGCTTCCAACTCATGCTGCCAGTAATGTTCGCCCGTATCGGCATCGAAGCAGTGCAGCCGGCCCGTGAAATCTGCGATGTACAGCAAGCCGTCATGTATCGCTACATCGCAAAGACTGCGTCCGAGGAGCGGGCTGTCCCAGATCTTCCGGCCGGTCCCGCCGTCGATGCAACTGAGCATGCCCTTGCCCGGTCCGTGGATGGGGCTCTGGCCTATGGCGACGTAGATGCGGTCATTATAGACAACCGGCGTGGCAATGATTTCACTGGGCCCTTCGGGGCTCTTGTTGTTCCAACTGGAGTAGAGAATGTCTTTGCCGTCTCGCTGCCGATAATCGGAGGGATTGCAATCGTAGCGCCAGATTCTCTTTAAGGTTCGCATTTTGTCATTGCCTGCTGACGGCTGGAGAGGCTCGAATGCGTATAAAACGCCGTCGCCGCCGCCAAAGAGGATCATTGCCTGCCCGCCGATTTCGGCCGCCACCGGCGACGACCAGTGCCCGTGAAACATCCGTTTGCCGATCAGCTCGCCGTCTGTCGCCGCCAGCTTTCCCGTGCGCTTGTCCAGCACGATGAGGCTCGGTGCCGATGGGTTGGCTACGTTCTTGTGCGTGTCGTCCATGCCGTTTGAAGTGCACACGTACAAGTAATCGCCGTGCAGCAGCGACGTGCTTCCACAGACATCGTGCGGCACGACCGACAATTCCTTAATCATATCAAAATGCCAGATTATGTCGCCGTCGGTAGAGGTGAGTTTGTAGCTGGAGTTCGGCGGCACTTCCATATACTCCGTTTCGGTGCGAAACGGGCCGTCGTTGCCGTCGGCCTGGCCGTTTCGGTCTAGGCAGAGTACGTCCCCGCGGGACCCGACGATATACAATCTCTTGCCGTCGATGGCCGGCTTCGAACACACGCCGCATTCCCAGTGATTGAAATGGTAGGGCGGGTTCTTCCCCTCCATGTACCGCGGAATTGCCAGTTGCCATATCATCTCGCCGGTTGCCTGCTCCAGGCACATCATGATTCCGCCGCCGGTCCGCTGCAATACCGGATGCTTGAGGTTTCTGTCGTTTATTCCTATGAATATCCGCCCGCCGTCAATTCGCGGAATCGTATATTGATGGGTCCCGAGTTTTATCTCCCAGAGCAAATCTTCCGGCCTGAACGCATCCGGCAGGGCCGAACTATCCGGAGCCGCCGCATACGCCGAACCGACGAGAGCGGCCAGAAGCAAAGCCGAGCGCAACAACACACAGCCATCTCCTGCGGTCTTGTTCCTATAACGTATTGCTCTGATCAGATTCACGCCTGCTGCCATGTTCTTCCTTTCAATCTCCCCGGATCGGCCGGTTATCCTGCCGTACTATTTCGCCAACAAGATAGCAGGTCGGTCTCGAAAAATCAAGGCCGGCTTGCAAATGACGTCAGGGGCGGTATAGTACCGTGCACGTAAAAGGGCCGGAAAAGGGTCGCAATCGCAGCCTAAGCGAGGCAACCGAGTCACTCCGGCAGAAAGGAAAGTTTACGCGCGATGACAGCACAATATCCTGATTTTTCAGAGATTTCCATGGACCTGCGGGAACTCCTGCATCCGAGGTTCCAGGGCCTTGCCGATGGGATATCAGAGTTCACTTTTGCCAATATCTACCTGTTCCGCCAGACGCACAACTACAGAATATCCCGGTTGAAAAATGACCTTTTTGCCATTGCGGGGAGGGACGGAGAATCGCCTTTTTTCATGCTTCCATTCGGACTTCCCGGCAAAACCGAACTCGCAGAGCTTTTCAACAAATACGGGGCGATGAAATGTGTCTGCGAGTCACAGGCCAGGATGCTGGAAACATTGGGTTATACTGTCTGGGAAGACAGAGATAATTTTGACTATCTTTACGCCAGGGAGGACCTTGTAAATCTTACCGGCCGGAAGTTTCACAAAAAGAAGAACCTGCTGAACATATTCATCAGGAGCAACGAGTGTCAGGCAAAGCCTCTGCTCGAAGAATACCGGGATGATGCATTGCAGATTCTGGAGCAGTGGAACGAGCAGCATGGCGGGCCGAACGATTCTTCCGCCGCAAAGGAAGCTCTTGAGAAGATGTGGCCGCTTCAACTGTGCGGCGGCATATTCTACATCGAGGGCCGGCCGACTGCCTATTGTCTCGGAGAAGAGCTGGCGCATGGCAGGAGCTTCGTGATGCACTTCGAAAAAGCTGCCCTGAGCGACGAACTCAAGGGAGTCTATCAATTCATCAACCAGGCTTTCGCTTCGATACTTCCTGAAAAGTACGAAACGGTCAATCGCGAGCAGGACCTGGGCGATGCCGGCCTGCGGCGCGCGAAAGAAGGCTACAATCCGATTGGCTTCGTGAAGAAGTACAGGGCCGCTGCTCATTGGCCCGGCTCAGTATGGCCATGAGAGACCGGAAAGTGAACGGTTTACTCGTGCGATTGCTCGTTCGCATCTGAGCTGGTTACTAATGCGGGTGACTGACCTGCGTTTGAAGCCATAGTCGCAATCTGGGCGTGAGAATCCATAACGAGATTTTCGCCCCGTTTTTGAAACGCCGCGAAAATCTTGCGAAAATGGTAGCCGTGGATGGAAAAGACTATCGCCATTTGAAGGTAGTGCCGTTTCCGCAACGACCAAAACACAAGTTTCCAGTAATGTCTTCTGCCCTTGCTCAATATGCCGATATGCCATGCCGCCTTCAGCATCGCCCGCAGTTCGCGGTAGCGGAAACGCATTTTCTTGCCCGAGGAGACCTGGTAGTTTCTCAGGAATATCTTTATGCGCTCACAGTACTGTTTTTGTGAGTATATCGTCCGAATCACCTTCTGGTATCCCTGCAGAAGGTTCTCCATGCCCATTTTGGGAGCGAAATTGATCGAGCAATCGGTGTTATCCCCGGTGGCGGTTCTCGTGAGCCTGCGTTCCTGGAACAGCCTTTGATACAGTTTTGTCCCGCGTGGAGCGTTCAACAGACCCACCATTGCCATGACAATGCCGCTGCTCTGAATGAATTGAATCAGGTTTTCGAAAACTTTAGAATCGTCACTGTCGAATCCCAGGATAAAGCCGGCCTGGACCTGCATCCCGGACTGTTGGATCTTTGCAATGCAGCCCACCAGGTCGCGGTCTTTGTTCTGGACCTTATTGCATTCGCTCAGGCCCTCTTCGTTCGGGGTCTCGATTCCGACGAAAACACAGTCAAAACCGGCCTGAACCATCAATGCCATTAGTTCTTCATCGTCTGCGAGATTGATGGAAGCCTGGGTATTGAAGGAAAACGGGTGCTGCCTCTTCGTCATCCAGTCTATAAGGGCAGGCAGCAACTCTCTTTTCAGCCGGGCCTTGTTTCCAATGAAGTTGTCATCCACAAAGAACACGTCGCCTCGCCAGCCCTGGCGGTACAGACCTTCCAGTTCTTCCAGCACCTGTTCCGCGGTCTTCATACGGAGTTTATGTCCAAAAAGCGTTGTGACGTCGCAGAAATCACAATCGAAAGGACACCCTCGCGAATACTGGAGGCACATCATTGCGTACTTCTTCATGTCGATCAAATCCATGCGAGGGATCGGGGTCTCAAGCAAATCGGCTTTGTCGTGTGTGTTATAGACCTTTCTCGCGCAACCTTCCTGCAGATCCTTTATGAACTGCGGCAAAGTCAATTCGGCTTCCTTCAGCACCAGGTGGTCCACATGAACATACTGTTCAGGGATACTGGTGAAAAGAGGACCTCCTGCGACAATTTTGGTGCCGACTTTCCGGCATCGTTCAATCACCTGGTCTGCGGATCTTCGCTGGATGAGCATGGCCGTGATGAACACGCAGTCTGCCCAGCGAATATCTCTGTCACGTAACTTCGTTGTGGCCATATCCATGAGCCTGACCTCCCAGTCCTTCGGAAGCATTGCGGCGACAGTCAGCAGCCCCAAAGGAGGAATGACGGCATTTTTGGAGATGAATTTGAGGGCATTTTTCATGCCCCAGAATGTGTCCGGCACATCCGGATTGACAAGCAGCACTTTCATCTGGCGCTCCTTTTGCAATAGGGCAGCAAGATCGAGGCAGGTGTTGCAACCGGAAAAAACTGCGACGCTTCCGGGAGATTTCAGTGACAGTGAACTCTTAGTAATCGGTGCGGTCAGAGACTTCTGCCCAGATATTCCCACGTTAAGAAATAGCAGTATTTGTACAGATTCTATATGCGATCCGGGAATTGTCAAGACTACTACGACATTTCTCCCGGGACATTTCAAGCTCAAAGCTACTGAGCGCTACCAGCCCTGCCAAGGTAAAACTCCTTTTATCAATCCACGGCAAAACCAAGACCGGCAAAATGAAAAAAAGGCCCTGCGGTCCCGCAGGGCCTTATGGTTCTCAAGCGTTTTTTCGCTTAGTGGGGGATAACATTGGTCGCACACGGACCCTTCTTGCCCTGTCCGACCTCGAACTCCACCTTCTGACCTTCGTCGAGCGATGCGTAGCCCGTAGTCTTAATCTCGGAGTGGTGGACGAACAAATCTTCGCCGCCATCATCCGGGTTAATGAAGCCAAAACCTTTACTTGCATTGAACCATTTTACTGTACCTGTGCTCACTTGTACTTCTCCTTGGCCTGTTACCAAGCCACCTAAATAGTATCCCTCAATCTACATTCATTAGGAGTATGCTCTCGAGAGATGGAAGAACAGACCCTATTTGAGGGTCTACTATACCAGAAAGGATCGCGAAGCCACAACAAAAATAAAAAAAAAGAAAAAACTTGGCAGACAGTTTCCGGTTGTGCCCCTGGGTTCTTGGCAGGCCGGACCGCCGAGCCTACGCTGGATACGGCAATTTGCTTGACCTGTCGGGCCCGGAAGTACTATAATAGTTCTATCATTCTGCCGGACAGACCACGGGCCGGTATTGACAGTTAGCCATTTAGTATTTTGGGCATTTCAGCGGATGAGTGCCGATTTTCAATCTGTAAGGATACACAAAAGGCCCGGCCTGCATCTGCACAATGGCCGGGGCTTCGTGTAAAGACTTGGCCGGATGTCCGGTGAGCGAGCTGCGCTGGCGTTGCCTTATAGGGTTCAGCTTGGGCTATTGAAAACCCCGGCCGGCGATGCGGACATGGAGTTTCGTTATGGCGAGCAGAAGGAAAAAACTTCGACAGGAGATGGCCAAAACCAATAACCCGGCGATACGAATGCAATTGCAGGAGCTGCTGGACAAAAAGTCGCAGGGACAGAGCAGGGGAATCAGAAGAGCGGAAGATGCCCTGGATTCTTTATTGCGTCAGGCGATCGATCGGTTACCGGACGGCGCCGCCCGCGTGCTGATGTATGTCCTGGTTACGATTATACTGCTTGTGATATTTATAGTATTGGAGAGCATGGCCTGATGGCCTGCAAGCCGGTAGGCTGAGTGACTTTACCGCCAGAACAGGGATTTTTGTATTAAAGAAGACAGGAATTTCATTGACAAAACCGCTGAAAAAGGTTAGAATAGATAGTAGATAATATCTCTCCAATAATTGTTTTGGCCCTGGTTTGTTCCAGGGCTTTTTTTGTGCGCTTCGCAGAGTGGTGCGATGCGAGATTGTCCTTTGGCCGTGGCCGCCACGACCTTGCTCTCAACGGCCTCAGGTAGGGCGGGCCTTGGGGGGCGTTTCACGTTTGCTGTGTTTCGGAAATATTCACCCAGTTGATTCCGATCTTTCGTGATGCGTATGCGATTTCCCTCA
Source organism: Planctomycetota bacterium (assembly GCA_043820045.1). Classification (GTDB taxonomy): domain Bacteria; phylum Planctomycetota; class Phycisphaerae; order Sedimentisphaerales; family Anaerobacaceae; genus JBDREF01. The sequence continues at coordinate 15,809 of JBDREF010000085.1, forward strand.
GATAGTCGCCGTATGCCATCATCCAGTGGGAATCCCGGACCTCTCTTATCAGTTTCCTCCAGTCGCCCTGAATTTCGACATCCTGTTGTGAACGGCATATCTCATAGTCCGGGTTACTCTTTACCACCCCCTTGAATCCGACCCACCGGCCGGAGCTATACTCCGGGTTGATGAATGTCACTTCCTGTCCTTCAGGTATTTCCACCTTGGGTGCCGCCCCGTATTCGGATTCGAAGTGCGTCACAATTTTTGCCGGCTCGTAGCGCTTCGCGTCCATCCGGCGCGGAGCGCTGCAGTGTGCGCACGTGACCACGCCGTCGTGTGGAAACGTCGAGTTATGCAGGAACACGGGCTTGCCTGCTATGTAGTGCAGCAGAATCCCCGACGGTATCACAACGAAATCCGATTCGCAGAAAGCGAGCATTCCCTCGTCGTTAAGCAGGCTCAGGGAAAGGCAGGGAGTGGTCTCTGCTATCGGCAGCACGGTAGTCATGCAATTACGGATTGTGAATGCCGGCGCATCGTGTTCACGCATCAAATCCTTGAAAACTGAGTACAGCAGAAAGGCATTCACCACGAACGTCCTTTTTGTCACGAGTTTCGTATCGGGCAGGGCAATATAGTGATCCGCCCAATCCTGAGCCATTGAAACGAGTTTGCTGTCGGTCCTGGCACTGCTGATGCGCGGCGCCACCTCTTCGTACGGGACTTCTATGATTTCGAACTTGTATTTCTTGCGGGCGACTTCCGGGGCCTCCGGCGAGTACTTGCCCCATGCACCTCCGAGGGCGACTATTCGCGTGCCGAGAAAATTCTTGATTCCATAAAGCGCCCGCAGTCTCCAGAGAAGCTCCGGGCGGTCGTCAACAACGACGTCATGAATGTACACGCCGCCGTGATTGAGAGCACTGTTCGGCTGCGCATCGTTATCATCCGTTCTCAGATATTTTACGCTCAGCGCCTCGTACCAGTAATAGACCGGACCGGAGCGATGCCTGAGGAACACCAATGTATCCTTGTCCTTGTTCGGCGAAAAACACGCTTTGAGCATGTCGCCCGAACCAGTGGCCGGATAGACTATGACGACGTCGCAGTCGTTCTTGTGCACCTGCGACGCTTCTTCAACTGTCTTGACTTTGGCAACGGGCAGCATCTCGATGCCGAAGCCGGCCTCCGCGGACAATACGTTCAGTTCCCTCGATATCCTCTCCGCTTCCTCCGACGCGGCCTGTTCGGTCTGAACTCCTCCCCACGACTTCCATGAGGTGGCCGGCCTTCGCTCGGGGATTCTATACATCAGAATCGGCTGAACCTTCAACTTTCTGCCGGCGGTAATAAACGGCTTGTTCGGGCTCCATCCTTCGGCCTTAGTTCCGGCAGATGATGTTGAAACGCCGACGCCGAGAACTCCTCCGGCAATTGCGGCGGTCGTCAGGCCGACAAACTCTCTTCTATTCAGGTGGCTGCAGCACATAATGACCTCCACAGATCAACCCACAGGGCAATGCCAATTTCACAACGTTCCTCATGTCTCACATCTCGATAATATCAAATCCGCATGAAAAGGGCAACTTTCAAGCCACAATTTGATTATGTGTTCGCCTTGATGTTGTGCCCGGCATAGT
>JBDREF010000086.1:0-15035 GCA_043820045.1 Planctomycetota bacterium
GCCCTGGTCGTGGTCAATGCCCCCAATCCCCTTCTGTTCGTCGCCCTGCCCTTTTTCAGGGCCTACTGGAATGAACCTTTGCCGGAGAGAACCCGACTTCTCGCACCCGGATTTACACCTTTGGAGATCACCCGTGAGGGAGAAAAAACTCTGCTGGTCAAAGCCAGAACCGGCAACATTCTCTCCGCGGACACGTCCCAGCGAGAATTCAAGCCGAACTTCGCTTACTCCTATCATCATTTCAACAGCCTCTTCCGGCCGGTGGACATGCCGTTCAAGGTCGGCGAGCAGGTTCAGTTCAGCGATATGTCGGTTGAAGTCATCAGCCTCGACAGCGACGGCCAGCCGACAGAGATTCGATGTCACTTCGCTGTTTCTCTGGACGACCCGGCTCTGTGCTGGCTTCAGTGGCACTGGGAAAGACGCGGCTCCGGCTACTATTCAACGTTCGAAATTCCGGCAGTAGGCCAGACCACTTTCACAGAAGGACCCTTTGGCGAGATATGAGCCATACAACCATATGCGGCCGGCCCCCGGGACGAGCGGGCTACTGCTCATCCGGCTCGAAAAGCTCCGGCTGGGGGGATGTTTCTTTCTTTTTGTGCAATTTCAGGCCCAGGTGGTCGCAGGCTTGTCTTGTGATTTCTCTGCCGCGTTTTGTTCGGCGAAGGAACCCTACCTGCAACAGGTACGGCTCGACGACGTCTTCGAGCGTGTCCCTTTCTTCGCCGAGCGTGGCGGCGATTGCATCGATACCCGCCGGGCCGCCGTCATAGACATTCACCAGCGCGCGCAGGAAGGACCTGTCCAGTTCGTCCAGACCCAGTGCGTCTATCTGCTCCATCTTCAGCGAGCTTTCGACGATGCCTGTGCTCAGCACGCCTGAGCCTTTTACCTGTGCGTAGTCGCGGACGCGCTTCAGCAGGCGGTTCGCCACCCTCGGCGTGCCGCGGGAGCGGTCCGCAATCAATTCCAGCGTTCCGTCCTCGAACTGCAATTGCAGCAATTCGGCGGACCTGGCCAGAATCTCGGTCAGCTCGCCGCTGTTGTAGAACTCGAGGTGGTAAAGCATTCCGAACCGGCTGCGCAGCGGAGCGCTCAGCAGCCCGGCGCGCGTCGTGGCGCCGACCAGGGTAAAAGCCTTGAGCGGGAAATTTATCGTCTTTGCGTGCAGGCCGCTGTCAACGGTGAAGTCAACTTTGAAATCCTCCATCGCCGGATAGATGAACTCCTCCACCGGAGTGCTAAGCCGGTGAATCTCATCGATGAAGAGCACGTCGCCCGTGTTTATATTGCTCAGCAGGCCCATCACGTCGCCGGCTTTTACGAGAGCCGGTCCCGACGAGCACCGTATCTTGGCGCCCATTTCGTTGGCCACAACGTTAGCGAGCGTTGTCTTGCCGAGCCCGGGCGGGCCGTAAAATAAGATGTGCTCGAGCGGCTCCGACCTTTTCCGTGCCGCCTCTATGGCGATCGAGAGCTTCTCCTTGACGTTGTGCTGGCCTATGCATTCATCCAGCGACTTCGGCCGAAGAGAGACATTAAAGCTCTCCTCCGCCTCGTTCAGTGATTGCCCACCTATGATTCTGCCTATAGCCATAATATAAAAACCAAATTCTAATTTCTAAATCCGAAATCCTAAACAAATACTAATGACCAAAATCTCAAATCCAAAACGTCCAAGTGGCTACGTCCGACGGTATCCTGTTTTGGTCATTTGAAAATTAGGATTTCGAAATTGTTTAGTATTTAGAGCTTAGAATTTAGTATTTGCCTTCTTAGACTTCTACTCCCTGCTTCAATCTATAGACCAGAGGCACAAGCGCCTCGGCCGATTTTATGTCGGGATGCTTCTGGGAGGCTAATTCGATCAGCTCCATCGCCTCGTTTCTTTTTTCGCCCCAGGCGATAAGAATCTCCAGCGCCTCAATCTGGTACGGCCTGAATCCTACCTCCGCCCGCCCTGCCGGTTCGGCCCCGGCGGCAAAGGACTGCAACTTGCCCTTTAGCTCGGCGATAATCTGCTGGGCCATCCGCCCGCCTACCGACGGCAGCGACAGAAGAGTCTTGTCGTCGCCGTTCTCTATCGCCGCCGCAATCGTAGATATCGGAATGCACAACGACTTCAATCCCTTCTTTATCCCCATTCCCTTGACGCTGATATACTTGGTGAAGAAATCCCTCTCGCCGGGACTCAAAAAGCCAACCATTCTCGGTACGAGATTCCCGCCGCCTAATGTGCCTTCGTAATATTCCATCGTGCAAAGGGTGATGTCCGAACCGATCTGGCCCGATAGCGCGCTGACGCAATAGCTCGGCAGCATTACCTCGTAACCGACCGCCCCGACCTGCACAAGGCAGCAGCCGCTATCGAGCTTGATGAGTTTTCCTTCAATGCTGGCTATCATAGGCCGACTTACTATTTACTATTGATTATTGTCACTTATCAGATAACGACACTCTTTATAGAATTTGCACAGCACAGGGCCGCCGCGATGGCATCGGCCACATCGTTCGGCTCGGGCAGCTCGCGCAGGGACAAGAGCGTTCTAATGGTCCTCTGCACCTGCTCCTTCGACGCCCTGCCGTTGCCGGTAATCGATTTTTTTATTCGAGTCGCGCTGAAGCTCCTGACCTCGACGCCGGCCTCGGCACACTTTTGCAGTATAACGCCTCTTGCGTGTCCCATCAATATCGCGGTCCTGGGATGAGCGTAATGCGAGTATAATTCTTCCACCGCCACCACGTCGGGCTTGAAATCGGCCAGAATCGACTGCGTATCATCGGCTATCCTGTTGAGCCTCTCGGCCAGCGGCAAATCGTTGGGCGCGCGAAAGATACCCGCCTCAGCCAGCCCCTCCTTATCCGTGCCCACCTCCAGACAGGCATATCCACAAACCTGCAAACCCGGATCGATACCGAGTATTCTCATGGAATTTACGAAGTACGATTTATTATTTACGATTGAATTGGGTGCCAACGGACAGGCCTCCTGACAACCCTGACAGAATGGGCTTCACCGGGATACGATAGCCAAGTTGTACCCCTATTGATCTTGGGGGCTCTGCCCCCAAACCCCCGGCATTTGCCGCTTTGGGCCAATAGCATAGGAAACGCGCTGGATTTGCCCCTTGCTGTTGACAGCCCTTGCAGGTACTCTGGGATCGCTGCTGTGGAGGATAGGGCTCTGCTGGCAAGCACCCCGAGCGCCGCAGCAGTCCAGTGGCATGGGCGATGCCGTCGTTGTGGCGGCGTCGCCTTGCTTTTGAGACATGCTGCTGGTCCAAAGCGCAAAATGCCAGGGGTCCGGGGACAGCGTCCCCGGTCGCCGTCGCTCTCAAGGCAGGCGCAACCGCAAACCTGCAAACCCGGATCGATACCGAGTATTTTCATTTCTTATACCTCTTCCTAAACTCCTCAATGATCCGCTCTCTGGATATGTCAGCTTTTTGTTGAGTTTGCTTTCTTTGCATATACTCATACCGACTCAGAGTAAGCTCTTCATTCTCAGTAAAGTAACCGTCGGGAGTATCTTGTATTAAAACTCCGGAAGAACTCAGGTATTCGCGTATCGCATCAGCTAAAGCAAAATCTTTGTTTTCCCTGGCTACCTTGCGCATTTCGGTAAATATCCGGATGTCATCAGCTTCGACGATAAGTTCATCCCGGGAAATTTCAGCCGGATACTCGTCTTTTACGATACCTAAGATATCTCTGCCTAAGAGCGTAAACATTGCGTCAACTTCACGAAGTGTGGCTTTCGTTGTATCACTCTTATCGAGAAGCTGATTGGCAAATCGAACTATGTCGAAGATAACAGCCAATGCCACCGACGTATTCAAATCATCATTCATGGCAGTTTCAAATCTCTGCTTGAATTTCTCAAGATCATTCTCGACCTGAGGATCAACTACCGCCCAACTTACCTTCGGGGTTTTTCTTCTTACATCTTGGACGCACCGAGTTATCTTGTTGTAGCCGCTCTGGGCTGCGGAAAGAGCGGCATCGGAAAAGTCGATGGGGCTTCGGTAGTGGCTGTTCAAGATCAATTGCCTTACCGCCAACGGGTCGTAGCTTTGGGTCAATCTTTCGTGGGCGCCCGAGAAGGCCTGCTTCAGTGTGATGAAATTGTTGAGGCTCTTGCCCATCTTCTGGCCGTCCACGGTGACCATGTTGTTATGCAGCCAGTAGCGGACGAACTGCACGCCGTTGGCCGCTTCGGACTGGGCAATTTCGCACTCGTGATGAGGGAACTGGTTCTCCAGTCCGCCGCCGTGGATGTCGATGGTAGCACCGAGGTACTTCATGCTCATGACCGAGCACTCCAGGTGCCAGCCGGGATAGCCCATTCCCCACGGGCTTGGCCACTGCATGATATGGTTCGGCTCGGCCTTCTTCCAGAGTGCAAAGTCGGCAGGGCTTCGTTTATCCGGCGAGACTTCCACGCGAGCACCGGCTAACATCTCATCGATATTCCTGCCGGAGAGCTTGCCGTAACCGGGGAATTTGGACACCTCGAAATACACCGAGCCGTTGACCTCGTAGGCGTATCCCTTTTCCACGAGCGTTTTTGCCAGCTCGATCTGCTCGATTATATGGCCGCTTGCTCGCGGGCTGATATCCGGCCGGAGGCAATTGAGCCGGTCCATATCCTCGAAGTAGCTGCGAGTATAACTTTCGGCCAGTTCCATCGGATGCTTCTTTTCGGCCCGGGCGGCTTTGGCAATCTTGTCCTCGCCTTCGTCCGCATCGTCGGTCAGATGGCCGACGTCGGTTATGTTCTGAACGTAAGTGACGCGGTAGCCTAAGTAGCGAAGATACCTGACGAGTATGTCGAAGCTGACGTAACTTTTCGCATGACCTAAGTGCGCGTGCCCGTACACTGTCGGCCCGCAGACGTATATCCCGACGCGGCCGGCCTGCAAAGGTTCGAATTCCTCTTTTTTTCTCGTGAGACTATTATAAAGCTGCAATTTCATTACAACCTCTTATAAGACACAGATTAACACTGCTTTTTTTTGACACGGATTAACACGGGTTTACACTGTTTGTTTCTTGATTTCAATCTTGTTTCTCTCCCGGCTCAAAGCCGAAAACGCGACGTTTGACTTTCACCGATCGGCCGAAGTTTATCAACAATCCCACCTGCAAGGCCGTAGCCTTGAGATAGTTGACTAATTGGACCTCGTGCACAGAGTTGAGTTCGCAGACCGCTTTGACCTCTACAATGATCTTATCTTCCACAACCATATCGGCAATGTAATCACCAACCACAAGCCCACGGTATAGAACCGACATCGGAACCTCCAGAGCGCATTCTATTCCCGCTTCCCGGAGTTCTATTGCAAGAGCATTCTTATAGACTTTTTCAAGAAACCCTTGCCCTAATTCTTTGTGGACATTGTGAGCAGCCGCAATGATCTTCTGTGACAACTCGCCGTGTTTCAGTGTTTTCACAATCTTCTTAATTCTTTTTAGAACAGTGTTAATCCGTGTAAATCAGTGTCTAAAAAAACAGCGTTAATCCGTGTCTCAAAGCCCTCTCCTTCTTTTCATTCTTAGCAGGGCCGTGGCTGTGGCGGCTATTGCCTGGCCGGCCCCTATTTCGCCGAGGCCTTCGTTGGTTTTCGCCTTGACGTTCACCGCCGTAAAGTCGATCCCCAGCAGCCCTGCGACACACCTTTTCATCTGCCCCTTGGCCGACTCAAGCCTCGGCTCTTCGGCATGTATTATCAAATCGACGTTGACCACTTCCCAGCATTTTTCTTCGAGCTTTTCCTTGACTACGAACAGAAGCTCTTTGCTGTCGGCGTCTTTCCACTTCGGATCGGTATTGGGAAACAATGTGCCGATATCGGCCATGCCGCTCGCCCCGAGCAGGGCATCGATGACGGCGTGCAGACCCACGTCGCCGTCGCTGTGGCCGGCTAATCCGGCGGGGTACGGGACATAGACTCCGCAGAGCATCAGCTTCCTGCCCTCGACCACCCTGTGGATGTCGGTGCCGATGCCAACTCGGTATTCGGCCTTCGGTTCCTCGATCACAATACCCCCTTCGTGCTCGGGACATCTCCCCCGACGAGGCTGACGGCCGCACCGAGCGATTTGCCGAATCCCTTGAAAATAGCCTCGGCGATATGATGGCTGTTTGTGCCGTAAGGAACGTTTATGTGCAGATTGAACCTGCCGTTGTTCGAGAAGCTCCGCAGCATTTCCTCCAGGCACTCGACGTCGAAATCGCCGATCTTGTCCGTTCGGTACTCGACGTTATACACGCAGGTGGGCCTGCCCGACAGATCCACCGAGACATTCGCCAAAGCGTCCTCCATCGGCACGGAACTGTGGCCGTAGCGGGCGATCCCCTTCTTGTCACCGAGGGCTTTGAGCAGACATTCGCCCAGGCATATCGCAATGTCCTCGACCGTATGGTGTGCATCGACCTGAAGATCGCCTTTGGCTTTGACAACCAGGTCGATCCGGCTGTGCTTGCTCAGGTGCGTGAGCATGTGGTCCAGAAAGCCGACGCCGCTGTCAATTTCATATTTGCCGAGGCCGTCCAGATTAAGCTCTACGGCCACGTCGGTCTCGTTCGTCTGCCTGTGGATTTTGGCAACTCTGTTTTCCATGCGAATGGTCCTCACATTGTTCGGCCTTCGGTGCGGCGAATCTCTTACGACACAATCTCTCTTAGAGCCAGAATAAGTATATCGTTTTGTTCCATCGTGCCGACCGATATTCTCAACTTGTCACTGAGACCGGGAAGGTCGAAATATCGGACATAGATATTGCGCTGCACCAATTTGTCATAAATCTCCCTTGCCGGGCAGTTCTTGCTCTCGGCAAGGACGAAATTGGCGTAGCTTTGCGGCACCTCAAATTTCAGGGCGCGCAGTTGCGCGACCAGCAGGTCCCGGGCCTTCTTTACTTTTTCGGTCGTTTTGCTGAAATACTTCTGGTCTTTTATCGCCGCGGTCGCCACGGCGATAGCGACGGCATCGACATTGTAGGAATCCTTGACCTTCATCAGGCCGTCTATCAGCTCCGGCCGGGCAATAGCGTAGCCGAACCTGATCCCCGCAAGGCCGTAACCCTTGCTCATGGACCGAAGTATGATTACATTATCGAAGTCTTTCACCAGCGCCGCGCAATTCTCATCGGCAAAGTCCGAATAGGCTTCGTCGATCAACAGCACGCCGGGAAGCTCATAGGCCAACGAAGCCATCTCGCCGACGCTTACAAAGCTGCCGCTCGGCGCGTTCGGGTTGCAGACGACGGTCAAGGCCGCCCCAGTCCTGGCCAGCTTGGCCGGCAGGTTGAATTCGCCGTCGAACGGGATCTCAATTGCTTCGCAGTTTTGCAGTTTGGCCAACACGGGATACAGCGAATAAGTCGGGACGGGGTAGGCTACCGGCCGGCTTTCGTCGCAGAAGGCCCGAAAGGCAATCGTCAAAAGGTCGTCGCCGCCGTTGCAGCACATGAAGTTCTCGGGCGCGAGGCCGTGCACTTCCGCCGCCGCCTGCCGGAATTCGTCTGCGAGAGGGTCGGGATACCGCCGAAGGCGGTCGACCTTTATCCCGCCGAGGGCCTTGATAACCTCCAGCGAGGGCGGATAAGGGTTCTCGTTGGTGTTGAGCTTGATAACTTCGGTAGTCTTCGGCTGAAAACCCGGTTCGTAACCCTTCAACTGTTCGATATTTTCCCGAAAATAGCCCATCGTCTGTTCCAAAACAAGTTGCGGCCCGGCTCTTTCGTATCCGGGGCATGAATCTCGATATAAGCGATGCGCATCACGCGATACGCAACAAGGACTACTTCTGGCAGTAATCTATCAGGCGGGCAATTTCCCTGCGGAGGTCTTTGCGATGGACGATCATGTCCACGAAGCCGTGCTCCAACATGAACTCGGCCGTCTGAAACCCTTTCGGCAGCTCGACTTTTATCGTCTCAGCAATCGTGCGAGGACCGGCAAAACCGATCAGCGCCCCCGGCTCGGCGATCAGACAATCGCCCAACATTGCAAAGCTCGCAGTTACCCCGCCGGTCGTCGGGTCGGCCAGAACGCAAATGTAAAGTCCGCCGGCTTCGTCAAGCTTTGCCAGCGCCGCTGAAGTCTTGGCCATCTGGCCGAGCGACACCACGCCTTCGTGCATCCTCGCCCCGCCCGAGCAAGTAACAACCACCAAAGGCAGCTTTTCCGCCATTGCTTCATCGACGGCGGCGCAGAACTTCTCGCCGACCACAAAACCCATGGATCCCATCAGGAAATTCGGTTCCATAACCGCCAGCACCACACCCCTGCCCTTGATAAAGGCCCTGCCGATCAGCATGGCCTCCTTGGCGCCGGATTTCTTTTCATCGGCCTTGAGACGCTGCTTGTAGGTGGTTTCCCGGAACTTGAAGCCCAGCGGGTCGTTGGCAGTCAGGTCGGCAAGTATCTGCTGAAAAGAACCTTCATCGACAATGTATTCAATTCGCTTCGTGGCCTCAAGACGAAAGTGATAGTTGCATTCGGGACAGACGTTGAGGTTCTTTTCTACCGCGCTCTTATAGAGCATGTGCTCGCAGCCCGGGCAGCGCAGCCAGAGCCCTTCGGGCATCTCCTTGCGCGGCTTGAGCGAAAACCCGTCCCATTTCGATTTTGCTTCTTTGGCCATAGTAACCTGTACAAAGCCCCGTATTCATGGCGGGGCTTTTTCCACAGCAACATAATACCGGTTAGTTTGGGGGATTGTACCAAAAACTCGCCTGCTTCGCCACAAAAATTACGTGCAGGCCCTTCGAATGGCGTCTATTGCGGCGATACGGTCGGATTGGCCGAATATGGCGTTGCCGGCTACGAGAGTATCGGCGCCGTAGGAGACAACCATCGGCACGGTCTGAGGCTCTATTCCACCGTCCACCTCAATGCGTATGTCGGGGCCGACAATCTCCCTGACTCGAACGATTTTTCTGGCCGCTTCCGGCATGAATTCCTGCCCGCCGAAGCCCGGATGGACCGTCATCACGAGGACCATGTCGCAGAGCGGCGCAACGGTCTCAATCGCCTCGACCGGCGTCTCCGGATTCAGGCAGATTCCGGCGCTGCAGCCCATGGCGTGCAATCTGTCGATAATCTCCCGCGGGTCATCGGCCACTTCGATATGAAACGTTATGTGGTCGGCTCCGGCCTGCGCAAAAGGCTCGATGTATCTGGCCGGTTCGCTTATCATCAAATGAGCGTCGAAAACAAGCTCGCTTGCCTTGCGGAGTTTGGCGATTACCGGCGGCCCGATTGTGATATTCGGCACGAAGTGGCCGTCCATGACGTCCAGATGGACCATACGAACGCCGGCCGGAACGATTGAAGCTATCTCCTCGCCCAACATGGCAAAATCGGCGCTCAGCACCGACGGCACAATCTCAATTGTCCCTGCTCTGGGTAATCGCATCCTATTTATTATTCACCCTTTTTCTGCAACGGATGTCACACCATACTCAGACTTTATAGAAAAAGACCGGCTAACGGCCCGACAGACATTGATTCACTTGCCTGCTTCTTGAATCAATGACTTTGTGATCCTCAGGAAGTCCTCCGCTGTCTCAACGGCTCTGTCTGCATCTTGCTGCGATACGTGGATTGTGGTTCCATAATCCCCTACACCACGCAATTCAAAGAGCCAGTTCAAATCCTTGCCATGCTTTTTGTCCAATCTGCCTGTTTTAACAAACATTTGGTGTACCGAAGCGATCACTCCGCTATGCCTGCCAAACTCCAACTCTTCACTAAGCAAGAGAGCCGTAGCGGCATAAAAAGCTGCATAATATGCTCGTGAAGCAACAAAATCGTAATAGCCCCCTGAAGCTAACTCCTTTGCAGCTTGAATAGAAGTCTCAGCTCGTTGGAAATTGGCTGCGATTTCGCGGGAGTATTTCAGCGTCACAAGGCTAATCCCTCTTTTTTCGCATTTCTATAAAGTTGAATGGTCCTCTGCTCGAAATCATCAACAGCCGCCGGCTTGGCCGAAATGAGTTGTTCTGACTCAAGTTGTATCGGGTAAAGTAAATCAATAATCTGGTGGAGTTCCTGAAAATAGTCAAACGGTTCATTCAACAGAACAAGTAAATCAATGTCGCTGCCTGCACTTGCCTGGTCGCGAGCCATGGAGCCATAGAGAATCAAGCCCTTAAACCGAGGGCCATAGTGATCGACAAGAATACTCTTGCACCTTTGCGTTATGTCGGCGGTTGTCATCGACATTCGAGGACTTCGATTATTCAAATAGTGTTCAACCGGCGGTAGTCTCCGTCGATACGTCAAACATTGCCGTTTTACCGGGAATCCGGGCAAATATCGCGGACTCTACTTTTCGTCTAAGATCTCGATGCACGCGAATTTCTTGCCTTCCAGAAACTCAAGCGAAGCGCCCCCGCCGGTGGAAATATGGCTTATTTTGTCTTGCAGACCAAGCTTCTCTACGGCGCTGGCACTGTCGCCGCCGCCGATTATGCTGCGAGCGCCCTTCTCGGTTGCCTCAGCTACGGCAATAGCCACTGCCTCTGTTCCCTGGTCGAACGGCTCCATCTCGAAGACGCCCATCGGCCCGTTCCAAAAGATGGTCCTGGCATCGGCGATTTTCTCTGCAAATGTCTGGGCCGCCATAGGCCCGATATCCACGGCCTGATAGCCCGGGTCGATATCGCCCACGGCGACGCGGTGCTGCGCCCGCGGCTTCAGCTCGCGGACCACACGGTGATCCACGGGCAAAATCACCTCGCAGCCCGCATCGGTAGCCAGTTTCAACAGCTCCTGGCCCTTGTCGATGAAATCGTCCTCGCAAAGGCTCTTTCCGATGCTCTTGCCCCTGCCCTTGAGGAACGTATATGCCATGGCCCCGCCGATGATTATGCGATCAACCTTGCCGATCAGATTCTCGATAACGCCTATCTTGTCGGAGACCTTCGCCCCGCCGAGTATCGCAACGAACGGCCTTTCCGGATTGCTCAGGGTCTCGCCCAGGAACTTCAGCTCCTTTTCGATCAGAAAGCCGATAACCCGCGGCTTGCCTTCCATAACCGTCGGCACCGTGTACATCGAGGCGTTGTCTCTGTGAGCCGTACCGAAGGCGTCATCGACGTAAATGTCGGCCATATCGGCAAGCTCCTGAGCGAACGAATCTTTAGCCTCGCGCAGTTGCGTGTCCAGCTTTGCCGCTTTGTCCTTTATGGTCTCTTCTTTGTGAAAGCGAAGGTTTTCGAGCAGCATGCAATCACCGCTCTTGAGCGCCGCCCTCTTGGCCTTCGTCTCAGAACCGATGCAATCATCGGCGAAGATCACCTCTTTGCCTAACAGCTCCGACAATCTCTTGGCCACCGGCGCCAGAGAGAGCTTATCGTCCGGTTGGCCTTTGGGCCTGCCGAGGTGGCTCATGAGGATCAGTGCGCCGCCGCCGTCCAGTACCCGCTTTATCGTGGGCAGCGCCTTGACTATCCGGTCGTCGCTCGTAATGCTGCAATTCTCGTCCAGCGGCACGTTGAAATCGCACCGCATCAGGACCTTCTTGCCCTTCACATCGATATCAGCAATCGTTTTCTTGGCCATTTCCTTAACCTGCATTTTCTATGTCACTCCCGCACCAGTGGGAGTCTATATTCAGCCCCGCGCCTAATGCTTAGAAATTTCCTGTTTGATAACCGGCCTTCGGGCTACATCGCCGCCATTCTCTCCATAATATCGACGCTGCGATTCGAATAGCCCCACTCGTTATCGTACCAGCTCACGACCTTAACGGTCTTGCCGATAACCATCGTGCACAGCGAATCGAAGATGCTTGAAGCGGGGTCGTTGACGATGTCGCTGCTGACGATAGGCTCGTCGCAATAGACCAGAATGCCCTTCATAGGCCCTCCCGCCGACTTCTTCATCGCCGCATTGACGCTCTCGACGGTTACGTCCTTCTTGACGTTTACCACGAGGTCAACAATGCTGCCTACCGGGATGGGAACTCGAATAGCAAAGCCGTCGAGCTTGCCGGCAAGTTCGGGAATGACTTTGCCGATAGCCTTAGCCGCACCTGTGCTGGTTGGGATAATGTTCGCCGCAGCGGCACGGGCTCGACGCAGATCCGAGTGGATCATATCGGCCACTTTCTGGTCATTGGTATAAGCGTGAATCGTCGTCATCATACCCTGCTCGATGCCAAATGTATCGTTGAGCGTCTTGGCTATCGGAGCCAGGCAGTTGGTCGTGCAGCTCGCATTCGAGACGCATTTTACGTCTTTGGTGAGCTGGTCGTCATTGACACCCAAAACGATGGTCGCGTCAATGTCGTCCTTCGCCGGGACGCTGAGCATAACCTTGCTCGCACCGGCCTTAATGTGGTCGGCGTAGCCGCCCTTCGGTGACTCGGCGCTGCGGAAGATGCCCGTCGATTCCAGAACGACCTTTACGCCCATTTCCTTCCAGGGCAGCTCGGCTGGATTCTTGACGGCCAGAACCTTCACGGTCTTGCCGTTGATGACCAATGCGCCGTCCTTCGCCTCGACCGTTCCATTCCATTTGCCCATGACCGTGTCGTATTTGAACAGATGCGCCAGGCTCTTGGCATCGGACAGGTCGTTGATGGCGACCAGCTCCAATGCGCCTTTTCTTTGCATGATGATTCTTGCGACAGCTCTGCCGATTCGGCCGAAACCGTTAATTGCAACCTTTGTTGCCATTTGCACTTCTCCTTATTTCCTTGACCAAAAATGCTGTTTTTCCTGTTCTGAGCCCCTCACCTTCAAACCGACAAGGGTAAACGAGACGGTCACTTTATTCGCGAACCGCCCGGCTGTCAAGAGTTTCTTCCAAATTCGAGAATTTGGAATTCCATGCTGTCGCTCCCCATCGAGCCTCTTGAATCTTGACCACCTCCCGTTGACAGAGAATCACTGCTTCTTTCGTTGATTCTGTTCCCGGGCGGCCTGTGAAGATGGGCGGTTTGCCCCGGTCTTAGTGATACGCGGGGCCATTTGCTCCTTCCAGGCGGTATAGAGCTTCCTCAATCGCTTGACTTCTTCGGGGTTGCGGCCTTTGAGGTCGTTTTTCTCGCTCTTATCCGCATCAAGGTCGAACAATTCCAGCGTACCCTTTCGGCTTACAAGCTTCCACCTGCCGGCCCGAACGGCCCACTGGTCGGCCCCGTCATCCCAGAAAAGTACCTCGTGAAGTGGGCCCTTCGCCTGCCCAAGGAGGATCGGCAGCATGTTCCTGCCGTCATAAACGCGGTCGCCGGGCAGCTCGACGCCCACAGCGGCGCAGATAGTCGGCATTACATCTAAAGAAATGACCGGCTCATCACAGACTGTCCCCTTCGGCAGCTTATCCGGCCAGCGAACAATGTACGGCACACGGATTCCCCCCTCGTAGAGGCTGTGCTTGAAATCCCTCAGCACACCGTTGCAGGCCAGGTTCTTCCTCGCGCCGCCATTATCCGAGAAAAAGACTATCAGGGTGTTACTATCCGTCCCGGTCCGCCGCAGTGCTTCCAGCACCTTGCCGACCGCCTCATCCATGCACACGAGCATCGCAAGGTAGATGTCCCGGTTCTTATCGCCGGTATTGAAACGCTCGATATGTTGCGGCAGCGCCTGGAGCGGCCAGTGCACTGCATTGAAAGGCAGGTAGAGAAAGAAGGATCGGTCTTTGTGACGCTCGATGAACGAGACGGCCTCACGGGCGAGATTGTTCGTCAGGTAGCCCGTGTCGTTTATCGGTTTATCGTTGCGATATATCGAAGTGTATTCGTCCGTTATTTCGAGATTAGAGTAGTCATGCCCGCCGTGGCCGAGGAACCCGTAGAATTCATCAAACCCGCGTTTCAAGGGCCGATACTCAGGTTCGAGACCGAGGTGCCACTTGCCGGTTACCGCCGTAGCGTAGCCTTCCTTCCTTAGCACGTCGGCTAAGGTAATCTCTGTCACGGGCATTCCGATTCTTGAATCCGGCGCGGTATAGAAGCCGAACCGCTGCTGGTATCGCCCGGTCAAAAGTCCCGCTCGCGTCGGCGCACAGACGCACCCGCTGGCATAGCCGTTCGTCAGCCGCACACCTTCGGCCGCCAGCCGGTCGATATTGGGCGTATCGACCTCCTTCGGGTGCTCGTAGCAGCTCGAATCTGCATAGCCCTGGTCGTCCGATACGATAAGCACAATGTTGGGATGACTACCCTTTTGTCTCGCGGTTGCAGAAGAAGCCATGCCTCCAAGCCACATCCCCGATACGGCCAAAGCCGAAGAACGCAAAAAATCCCGTCTGTTCATTATGTCCTCCATCATTTCTCCCTGCAATAGTCATCCAATTCGATAAGCAGTAACCTTACAGAAATGACTTTTCGCCGGACTCATTGTACAATTGCCATCATATATGGTAGTGCGTCATACATGCATTTTACAGGTATTTTTCTGCGATTTACTGTAACATAATCGGCCCTCGCGCAATTTATCATGCGACAATGGTTGGTGCTATGGCAAAACTTATCGAGCGAACGGAAGACGACGACCTGGTGCAGAGGGCCCGAATAGAGGCCGATGAACTCGGCCGGCTCTACGAGCTGTACTACGAGCGAATCTTCCGATTCTGCGTCCACCGGCTCTTTGACAAAGAGACTGCCGAGGACGTAACTTCGGCGGTCTTTCTGGAAGTCGCCCGAAAGATTCGCAGCTTCAAAGGTCAGACCGAGCAGGATTTTGCAAACTGGCTGTACGCCATAGCAGCCAACCAGGCGAACGCCCATATAAGAAAGACCTCGCGGCGAAGACGACTGCTCGAAGATGCGATTGCCTCGATGGCGGCTTCCAGCTCCGCCGGGCAATCTAACGAGCCGGACTGGCCGATCCTGTACACGGCCATCAGGAAGTTAAAACCGAAGCACCAGACCATTGTCACACTGAGATTCTTTGAAAGCCTTTCGTACGAGCAGATGGCAAAGATTCTCAACATAAGGCAGGCAACTGTGAGAGTTACATTGCACAGAATACTAAGTGTGTTAAGAAATCAATTGCAAACCGTTTTCGAC
>JBDREF010000087.1:0-16304 GCA_043820045.1 Planctomycetota bacterium
GGGCCGGAGTCATATCTGTCGAGGAAAGCGGCAGCCAATTCTTCGGTCGAAAGCAGCTCTTTAGCTCTGGATATCTCGGGCCTCAACTGCTCGAACCATTGACTTTTCTCTGCAATTTCAATCGCTTTTCGCAGGAAAAAGCCCCTTGTCTCCGATGGCATCGGCAGAAAGCCGGGACCGTCCCCGGGCGTGTAATCGATAGCCGAACCGACAAGCTCCTGCAAATCAGAAAGGCTCAGGCCCGAGCTGGTTTCGCCCTTCAACTCCACAAGCAATATTCTCGCCCGAGTAATCAGGGATACGGAAGACGAACTTATATCCTCAGGCGTCCGGCCGTATGCCATTTCGCGGCACAAGGCAATGGTCTTTTCAGTTTCTCCGAGCTTCCTCAGGCAACGAATTCTGCCCATCAAAGCAGAATACCGGATGTAGTCGGCGGCGTTCAAATCGGCAATTTTTTCGTACAATTCCGCAGCTCGCTCGAAATCCGCGTCGATAAATTCGGCGCTCCATGCCGTATTAAACTCTTCCGGCATATCATCGGAATACTCGCTTGCTCCCGTCACGGGATAAACCGGCTTTGCGTTACTGTCGTAAATAATGACGGCGTCGCATATTTTCGAACCACCATTTTCGTCGTATTGGCCGGAGCCCGCCAACAGGTTGAACAGCTCTGAGTGTTGACGTTCCGCCGCCCCCTGTTCGAGCAGACTGATTCGGGCCGACCATAGTTCGTCGATTCTTGTGCTCAGTTTTTCCAGCCGTTGTTGATAAAAATCACTCAGTTTCTGCCTGACTGCCAGACGGTCGTTCCTGACCGCCTGATTCATAAACCAAAGCAGACAAATGGTGGGCAGTATAACTGCTACTGCAAGCAGCAACACTACCCACCATAACTGATTGTTACCGGTGCCGACTTTGCCTTTGATTTCCATACTCTGTTTCTATTCGCTTGGGCTGTAAAGCGCCTTGACCTCACCTTCACTAATAGCATAATTGTAGATGCGGACGTCATCTATCGCACCATCGTAGAAGCGGTCGCTTTCCTCGGAGTTTCTCCCGATGTTGAAATTGGCTGCGCTGCCGGCTATACGACAGCCAGGGCAATCGGTGGTAACCTTCAATGTGCCGTCAACGTATAATTTGAGTTGACCGCCGTCATAGGTTCCCGCCAGGTGATGCCATGAACCGTTGAACGAACCGTCCATCGGCAAGTGCGCAACGTGCCAGGTGTCGCTGAAAATCATAAATTCCAGGTTATTGCTGCTGTGCTGTTTCAGCCCGTAGGTGCGGTCGCCCTTGGTTACGTATGGGTTGAACTGGGAATTACCCATATCATTTGTTCTTACCCAGGCTGCGATCGTAATCTCATGGTTGATATCCAGGCTGGAGTCGTTACCGCAGTCAACGTAATCGTCAATTCCATCGAACTGCAAAGCACCGCCGAGTTTGCCGCCGGACGGCTTCCACTGGGGACTACCCATAAGTGTGCCGTTATTGCCAGCGCCTGACGAATCGGCGGCCGTGCCGCCGGCGGCCTCGTCAAACTTCCACCAGCCGACCAGGCCGGTTAGTTGACCGATTCCCAGCACGCTCGGGGTTTGCCAGGCGTTGTCCTCTTTGCTCCGCCAGGTGAGCTTGGTGTCGCGGTCGCCGCCGTCATCGTCGTCATTGACGTGCACGTCCAAACCTATCTTTGTTCCCGCGGACGGCCTTGTTCCCAGGGTGGACCATGGAAACTTGATTTCGACCCGGTAACCGACGTCTGCACGTCCGACGGCGAATTCCACACCGCCGGTTCGACCGTGCTTGAATTCTCCCATACCTGGGTTTGCCTCGGCCCACTCGAAAAAGTACTGGTAGTCGTTGTCGCCGTAGCTGTCCGACTTGCTGTTGTCGGCGTCTATGAATACTTCGACGCCGTCATCGAGCCAGAATTCGTCCGAATCGTTTTTCAGGACATCGTCCATTACATTCACCAGAACGTAGAGATTGTTTTCGTCCCACATGGCTCTATAGAAGGCCGTCAGATCGGCGCTGTCGGAAACCGGTGAATATACTGTGTTGTCAATCCTGTTCCGACGAACCTGGGACCAGATTTCTTCCGCCGTTCCGTCAATCACCGGAGGCTGACTCGCCTTCATAATATATGCGGGGATTTGCGCCATTTCCCTCTCGGCACGAGCCTTGGCCTTCGCCGCAGATATGACATCAGACAACTGCTTTGCCGGGCCAAGCACATTTTGTACCGGCGGCAATTCACTTATTTCGGCACGCAGCTTCAGGCTATTGAGTTCTTCTTGCGTGTGCACCTGTATGGTGGTTTTGTCAAAGTTAGCTGCTAACTGGCCGAAGAGTTCATGTACTTTATCGTCGGAGTCATTCAGGCCAAGAGCACCGCTGGCCTCGGCGGCACGCATCGCTCCGCCGACGTTGAGGAGCACCAGCTTGCTGGTCGCCGGTGAGAGCGCCGCGATAGACTTATTCAGCGGCCCTGCGCCGGCGGCAGATGTCCGGCTCCTGATCGCCGAGACGGAGGACTCAATAATATTCGGGTTCAGCGAAAGAATTGTGGCTTTGTTCGCCTGGTCCGTGTAGCAGTAAATCTTCTGCTCGGTCACAAGTTCGATTTGATATCTGCCTGTGCCCTGATCTGGTTGCTCATTGGCGGATTGACTCTTGAACAGATTAGCCATCGTCAGCAAACCTATAAGGATTTGACGAGTCTCTTGTGGACGTTCACTGGTCATCACCAGCCCGAGAGAAGTCACTATCGGCGGGATTGGCTGTGCACTAACATCAGCAGTCCCTTCGGAAGGCAGCATGAACAGTGTCGCCTGGTCAATGTTGGCGAAGATGTCGCCGCCTATATCAAGACCTGCGGTGCTCCTGATCTTCTCGCGTAACGCCTGGGACTGAGCGCTGTCAGCCTCACCCAGCCCGACGCTTACCACGGCAATAGCCTCGGAAGGAACGGCCTTTAGGGCGGCTTTACTTATCTTCGGCGTGCGAATCAGGTCGTATATCTGACAGTGATGCCCATCCTTTAGAGCCACATTCGCCTCCAGAGCAAGCCCGTCATCCCGGATGGACAACGAGGCGATAAAGTCATCGATGCTCTTGAGATCGGCAAATTTGTCGGCCATCAGGATAGGTTGAGGAATCTGTCCGGCCGGAAAGACTCCTGCAAGACCGGCGAATACATGGTCGACATCGGCCCACACGGTCAGAACATTTTCCTGGCGTGCCTTTCTGCCGATCTTCGCAAAGGACTTATTACTCGATGCGAGCGTCGGTTCGCGGGTAGTACCTTTGTGTTGTTTTACACACCAGGTCAGTTGCCCCGCCGCATAAGCTTTCGGGCTTACGAGTATCACCGTCGTATCGTCGTATGCGGCGCCTCCGCCGTCAGTAAGTTCCACACACTGCATACCCTCGATAGCGTCAATTGGTCTTCCAAAAATGCCTATCGCCAACAAGATGATGCCGCGCAAGGCATCGCTCTTTCCGGGAAACAGCACTACTATACCCGGAGGGTTGTTGTCTGTAACGCCGGTGATACCAACGCCCAAGCCGCGTATCTTCTTGAACTCGGCCATCATGCCGGGATTCATAAGACTGCCAAGGATATTCCCGGGCGATGCGCCCCCGGTTGATCTTTGAGCATTGCCGTTGCCGCCGCCGATGGCTGCGAGAGGATTCTCAAAGGGAGTCCCTTCGAGCATCTTGAGAATAGTCTCGATCTGTTCGCCCGGGCTGCCAATTTCGAGGTAGAACAAAGTATCGGGCGGCATCAAAGCCGCCGGATCGGCATTACCCAACTCTTCGAGCAGAGGCTTGACCTTGCTGATGATTTTGGTCTGGTCACTGAAGTCGGCAACCAACCGCCCGAAGAGCTGCTGCGCCCGCTGCTCGTCCTGCTTCTTCAGGTAGCACATGCCCTGCAGGTACATCGCCTGGGCGACCTGCGGCCTTTGAGCGGTGCTGTCGTTGATCACCTGCTCGAACATCTTAATCGCCGCATCAAGGTCGCCATCGACCTGCTCTGCATACAGGCCTTCCTGCAATAGAACACTTGCTGATTTGGCGCCGGCCGCCAAGGCGACTCCGACTGCAGCCAATATCAGAACAATTAAGATGGTTTTGAACCTTTTCATTGTCATGCTCCTTTCAAATAGGTTAACAAAAAAACAGCCGATTCAACAGAAGTAATTATCGTGCGCGAATGTTACGGTTTTGTTACGATTTTGTACTATTTCAGTTATTTTTTGCGGGATGCTTCGAGAGGAGAAAACGCAGAAAGGATGTAGATTTGCCCGGTCGATACGGTATAATCTGCCTCAATGAGCGCAACGTCTCTTGAATTAGGTGTATCCAGACAGCGACTGATAAGCTCATCTCGGAGCCTTATCTTTTTTGTCGTGTTCTATCTTTATCTGTGGCTGCGAGTTGACCTGCGTTTTATCTCCGGCTCCGGCGGGACCGTTACGAACTTCCCCGTTTTTTTCAAAGGCGGGACGTTCCTGCAAAGCTTCCTTTCGTATCCGGGCGGGCCTGTCGAATATCTCTCGGCGTTTCTGTCTCAGTTTTTCTATATAGGCTGGGCCGGAGCGCTCGTGGTTACCGCGCAGGCCTGGCTGATCTGCGCGTCTGTCGGCTACATTTTCAAAACCATGAACTCACCCGCCCTTCGCCCGCTATGTTTTGTCCCGGCGATTCTAATCCTGGTCACCTACACCCAGTACACGTATCACTTCGTCACGACAACGGCGTTCCTGGCTGCATTGGCGTTTGTGTGTTTGTACCTGAGATTGGCTGAAGTCAGAAAATGGAGTTCAGACGCCGGGCTTTCGACCTCTGACCTCGGTCGTCTGTTCTCCGTCGTCCTTTTTCTGGTTCTGTCAGTGATTCTGTACTACGTCGCAGGGGCGGCGTACTTACTCTTCGCGGTGCTCTGCGCTATGTATGAACTACTCTTCAAGAAGCGCTATCTGCCGGGCTTGTTGTATCTACTGTCCATAATTGCAGTTCCCTACGTCGAAGGCATGATGTTTTTTGGTTCGAGTATTGTCAACGTCTTCAGCGATTTGCTGCCCTTCTCGTGGAAGATTCTCTCCCTGGAGAGTCGCAGGGAATTGATAGCGGTCGTTTACGCACTCTATTTATTTGCCCCTTCGGCCATACTCATTTCGTGGTTCTGGAAAACGATAAGAGCCGGAAAACAGATTGCAGAGCGCAGAAGTCACTCGTCAGTCGTCCATCGTCTGTCGTTTATCGCCCGTCCTCTGCCCTCTGCCGTCTGTTCTTTTGCTCTGTCGGTGATCGTATTCGCCGCCGTCTTTATTTCACACGACACGAAAAAAAGGGGATTGCTCGGTGTTCAATACTATGCCTGCCACCGAATGTGGCCGGAAGTACTCCGGGCCGCAGGCCAGCGGCCGGAAAGCCCCTTGGTAGTCAATGCTGTCAACCGTGCCTTGTATCATACCGGCCGGCTCGGTTACGATATGTTCTCGTGGCCACAGCACCCGGATGCCTTGATCCTGACGGGCCAGGACCGGCTTCTAACGTGCTGGCACAAATTTGACACCCAGCTTGATCTCGGCCTGCTTAACATGGCACAGAAGAATCTGGTCGAGTGCATGGAAGTTTTCGGGGCCCAGCCGATGATTCTGCAGCGGCTCGCTCTTATAGATATGGTCAAGGCCAATTATGGTTCAGCCCGGATTTACCTCGGAGCGCTTAGCAAAACGTTGTTTCACGCAGCCTGGGCCAACAACTACCTGGCTAAGTTACAGTCAGATCCGAACCTCTCAACAGACGAGCGGATTCAACATTTACGCGCCGTACGCATGGAAAAGGATTATCCTTCGGTTTTCTTTCCCAGGGAAAGAATGCTTTGCGACCTGCTGGAGAAGAACAACAAGAATCGTATGGCCTTCGAATACCTGTCGGCCTGGTATATGCTCAACAGGCAGTTGGAAAAGTCCATCGGGAATCTGGAACGACTGAGTGATTTTGACTATCGGGAGCTTCCGCCGCTCTACGAGGAGGTAGTTTTGATTTACGCCTACGGCACGAAGAAACCGGTCCGCCTGGCCAGCTACCAACCCAAGCGGGAAGCTCGCCTGCGGATCGAACAGTTCAGCCAGGTCTTCAATCGATACGGGAGAAACAAACCGGCGGCTTTCGACGAGCTGGCAAGAGACTACGGCGACAGTTACTTTTTCTACCACATTTACGGGATTTCAGGTGTGAGGAAATGAATCAGGGGCACAAGAGCAGGAAAGCAAGGATAATCTATGCGTTGATAGCCTGTGCGCTTATCACTTGCGCACTGAACTACGCCTCCCGTGAGGATAAGGTCACAATCGACCGGTGCAATGTCATTGACCGGTCCGCAGTCATCCATCCCGACTACTGCGGAACCGTCATCCCGCCGAACATTGCGCCTTTGAACTTCATGGTCAAGGAAAACGGCTCGCATTATTGTGTAAAGATATATTCCAAGCGGGGCCAAGCCATCGAAGTGCTCAGCCGCTCACCAAAGATTGCTATTCCCGAGAAACAATGGAGCGAACTTCTCGACGCCAATCGCGGAGAAGAATTACGTTTTGATGTTTTCGCCAAAACAAAGGACGGCGGATGGAACCGCTTTTCTTCCATCATCAACACAATCGCACGCGAGGATATAGACGGTTTTCTGGTTTACAGGAGAATCCATCCAGTAAACAGCGCCTGGGGACAGATGGGAATTTATCAGCGAAACCTGGGCCGATTCGACGAATCACTCGTGCTGGATAACGGATATTTCGACGGCGGCTGCCTCAACTGCCACTCATTTTGTGCAAATCGTCCCGACAAGATGCTGATCAATATCCGCAGCGCCAAATATTCCAGCTCCGCTTTGCTCGTTGCAAACGACACGGTTCACAAGATCGGCACAAAATTCGGATATATCTCGTGGCATCCCAGCGGCCGGCTCGCAACATACTCCATCAACAAAGTCACGCAGCTCTTTCACTCGGCCTGCAATGAGGTTCGAGACGTGGTGGATGTCGATTCGCTGCTGGCGTACTATGTAGTGGACAGCAAGACCATAAAGACCACGCCCGCGATTTCAAGAAAGGACCGTCTGGAAACGTATCCCGCCTGGTCGCCTGACGGGCGGTACCTGTATTTTTGCAGCGCGCCGTTGACCTGGTCGGACCGCGATGTTATCCCCACCCACTACGACGAAATCAAGTACGATTTGGTCCGAATAAGCTACGACATCGACAGCGACCAGTGGGGCGAAGCGGAAACCATACTCTCGGCCCGGGACACAGGCATGAGCATCCTTCTGCCGCGGATCAGTCCCGACGGCCGGTGGTTGTTGTTTTGCATGTGCGACTACGGCTGCTTCCCCGTTCATCGGCAAAGTAGCGACCTGTATATGATGGATCTCGAGGCCGCACAGCAAACCGGCAAGTACGAACCGCGCCGGCTAAGCATTAACAGCAGCGAAAGCGAGTCATGGCACAGCTTCTCCAGTAACAGCCGATGGATAGCTTTCAGCAGCAAGAGACGGACCGGCGTGTTTACCAGGTCCTATCTGAGCTACGTTGACCGGGAAGGCGAAGTATATAAACCAATCGTGCTGCCCCAGAAAGACCCCACGTACTACGACGCGTGCCTGTGGACCTACAGCGTACCCGAGCTGATAAGCGAACCCGTTAGAGTTACAAAGGAAGAACTGGGGCGCGTCGTCCGATCCTCTCGTGAGATACCGGCC
Organism: Planctomycetota bacterium; assembly: GCA_043820045.1. Lineage (GTDB taxonomy): Bacteria > Planctomycetota > Phycisphaerae > Sedimentisphaerales > Anaerobacaceae > JBDREF01. Next base: position 7,775 of record JBDREF010000087.1, read on the forward strand.
GGTATGCCGGTGACTGCGGCCACACCTAAAGTCACGACGACGCCAGAAAAGGCCGAACCCTGGATAACCGAACGGGAATAGCACCGTGCGTTCAAGATGGATTCAGTCTGATAACATAGTATTTCAATCCACAAGAGCTTTTGCCAAAGGAAAAAGTCAGATTTTACGTTAAGCTTGATTTTCTCAGCCACGATATTTAAGATGCTGAACTCGCTCGGCTTATATGAGGCGGTGCAAGTCCGCAGCGAGCGAGGGGGAACTTTGGGAGCACAAGGATTTCAGGATAGATGCGCACACTTGCCAAACATCCGATTGTAAGCGTCACCATGGCAACCGCCATTCTCGCGGCGGCCTTACTGCTCGTTGTCCATGAACTCGAACCCAACCCGGAAGACATATTGAGACATTATCGGGAGGACACCGAATACGGCAGCTTGGCGATTCGCTACCCCCTGGACGAGACGCTTTTTCCTCCGGATATTGTGGCGCCTACATTTCGCTGGGAAGACGAACACTCAAAAGTCACCACATGGCTGATTGCCGTCAGTTTCCAGGACGAGAAGGCAGGCATGAGTTTTCTCGCAAGCGAGCCCCGATGGACGCCGGAGCCGGAGCAGTGGGCGGTCATAAAGGAGCGGTCTCTGGAAAAAGACGCCCAGGTCACCATCCTTGGTATAGGCCGTCTCGTAGCGGCAAGAATCCTCTCGGCCGGCAGAATCACAATCAGAACATCCGCAGACCCAGTCGGCGCGCCGTTGTTCTACCGTGAAGTGAACCTTCCGTTCATTGAGGCCGTCAAGGACCCCTCTCGCATTCGGTGGCGTTTCGGCGCCGTCTCTTCGCCGCAGCAGCCCCCGATCGTTCTGGAGAATCTGCCGGTATGTGGAAACTGCCACTCCTTCTCCAAAGGGGGTGAAACGCTCGCCATGGATGTGGACTATGCCAACAGTAAGGGCTCATACGTTACCACACGCGTTGCAGAACAAATGGTTCTGCCAACGAGCGACATTATAACGTGGGACGATTACAGGAAAGAGGACGGCGAACAGACCTTCGGCCTGCTTTCCCAGCTCTCGCCGGACGGCAGATTCGTAGCCAGCACCGTCAAGGACAAGTCCGTATTTGTCCCGATGCCGCCTCTGGCCTTCTCTCAGCTCTTTTTCCCCGTTAAAGGCATTCTGTGTATATACGACAGGCAGTCACGAACATTCTTCTCGTTGCCGGGGGCCGACGACCCACGATATGTCCAGAGCAATCCGACCTGGAGCCCGGACGGCAAGTATATCGTTTTTGCCGGAGCAGAAGCATACGACCTCAAACATACCAAGGGCATGGGCAAAGTGCTCCTGACACGTGAAGAATGCAAAGAATTCACCGAAGACGGAAAGCCGTTCTTATTCGATTTGTACAGGATTCCATTCAATGACGGAAAAGGCGGAACGCCCGAACCTCTCGAAGGGGCCTCCAACAACGGCATGAGCAATTTCTTTGCCAAGTATTCGCCCGACGGCAAATGGATCGTGTTCTGCAAGGCCAAGAGCTATATGCTCCTTCAGCCCGACAGCGAACTCTATATCATCCCGGCACGGGGCGGCGAGGCCGAAAGATTGCGGGCCAATACGAGCCGGATGAACTCCTGGCACAGCTTCTCGCCGAACAGCAAGTGGCTGGTGTTTTCCTCGAAAGCAAATTCCGACTATACGCAGCTTTTCCTCACCCACATCGACGAAGCCGGGCGCAGCAGTCCTGCGGTCCTCCTGGAACACTTCACCGCCCCGGACAAGGCCGCCAACATACCCGAGTTCGTCAACGCCGAACCTACGGCGATCAAAAGGATCCGCGAAGAATTTCTGAACGACTATTCCTACGTAAGAGCCGGAAACGAATTTTTCAGAGCCGGCGATACGGATAACGCCATAAAGGAGTACAGAAACGCACTGGAACTGAATCCGAACAACGCCGAAGCTCATCTCAAGCTCGGTTTTCTCATGTACAATGCCAAAAGGATGCCCAGCGAGGGAATGGCACATTATCAGAAGGCCGTACAACTTGACCCCGACAACCCCCGCATACACTACGATTTGGGCATGGCGCTACTGCATCAGGGACAACTTGACGGGGCCATAGAGCATCTCTCCACGGCGTTGCGGCGCATGCCGGACGGTCTGGGCGAGCAGTATAACGCCGTTGACATGAACTACAACCTTGGACAGGCATTGCTCTACAAAGGAAATGCCAGGGATGCCGCCGCCTGCTTCTCAAGGGCGTTACATCTTGACCCGAACAGAGCCAATGCTCACTACAAACTGGCTCTGGCCCTGGCTGAACAGGGCAATATCGATGACACCTTCAAACACTACTCTAAAGCCATATCTATCGAACCGAAAATTGACACGTCTGCGGTGCTGCACTACTTGTTGGGCATAAACTACGCAGAGGCGCGCCGGTTCCACGAAGCCGTGTTGTCGCAGGAGAAAGCTCTCAGACTCGCTCAGAAGGCCGGAGATGATACACTCGCACGAGAAATCGAGAGATGGCTTGAACTCTACAGACAAGCCGAAAATGCATCGAACAAGAGCAATTATCAGTGACATAAGCTCGCCGCCTCGGAGCCCTTTGCCTCGTCAGAGAATCTGTTTTTCCGCCACCAACAGGTCCTGTGCAATGGAACCTTCTGGGGCAAAGAAAGTTGGAATTGGGCTTGATTTTCCCCCCCGCCTTCTCTTAGAATACCGGGTCAAACATAAATGTTCCTGATAATGATAATTAGGGAAAGAGATGACCGTAAACATTGATACGCGCAGCATCGAATCAGCTTCTGCAACAGAATTCTATATCTCCGCCACAGCCGACGACGATGCACCCCTGCAAAACCAGGCACAGGAAATCTTTTCCGGCATCCGCGACATACTACGTTCGAAAAACGCGCATATTCTCGAGGAGAGGGTATTTTCCACCCAGGCAGCGGCAGAAACTCTCAGCCGGACCCGATCCCAGGCCTACGGCGATCTTGACGATGGAGTCGCTCCGGTCTTTCTGGTGGCCGAAGAAGGATTGTCCGGGCCGATTGCCGGCGTGCAGATCCACGCCGTGGCCAGTGAGGGCAAGCCCGAAGTGATCGATCTGGACGGGGTCCTTTGCGGTCGGATCCTTCGCATGCCCGGCCGTGCATACCTGACACTCTCCGGCGTATCTGACCAGCAGGACAGTCGTCCTTCCGAACAGGCACGGGCTATGATGCTAAAGACCGAAGCGGCGCTCAAGAAACTCGGCGCCGATTTCCTCGCCGTGCCTCGAACGTGGATGTGGCTGAAGGACATCCTCTCCTGGTACGACGACTTCAACCAGGTCAGAACCGGTTTCTTCAAAGAATGGGGCCTGATCGGAGCCGGATCCCGCCAGTCAATGCCCGCCAGTACCGGCATCGGCCTCGGACCGGCCAACGGCGGCCACTGTGCAATGGACCTGATGGCGGTCCTCGAACCGACCGAATGCACCGAGTACCTCCAGACCACGGGAAAGCAGCACTGCGCGTTCGATTATGGCTCGGCTTTCTCGCGGGCGGCCCGCAGTATCATGCCGGCGGGAGACGCGGTATATGTATCGGGTACCGCTTCCATCGATGCCGATGGAGCTACCACACACGTCGGCGATGCGGCCGGACAGATAGATGCGACCATAGAGAACGTTCGCGCCGTCTTGGCTGAAATGCAGTGCGGCGACAATGATGTTGTACAGGTGATAGCCTACTGCAAGACAATCGAGGTCGAGAAGGTATTCAACACCCGCAAGGACTCGCTCGACTGGCCGTGGATAACGGTCATTTGCGACATCTGCCGCCCCGACCTGCTGTTCGAAATAGAAGCCACCGCAATGCCAAGACAACAAAACGCGTAGGGTGGGCCTTGGCCCACCGATCCGAAATGGTGGGGCAAAGCCCCACCCTACATTCGGAATTCTAAATTTTATTCCTTCGCTCCGTGCTTCCGCAACAACTCGGCGACCTCCTTCTTAGCTGATTTGGCTTCAATAGTCAAGGGCGTATTCCTGGGACGACCTTCCATGTCGTTGCTGCCAAGGTCTTCGGCATACGACAAAGGGGTTCGTCCGGAATAGTCTTTTGCGTTCACATCAGCCCCCCGACTGATGAGCAGTTCAACCATTGCTTTACGGCCTTTATCCGCTGCAAGGTGCAAAGGCATTAGGCCGTACTCGTTTTCTATAGCGTTGGGATTTGCACCTTTGTCAAGAAGCAATCTGGTCAAATCTACATCTCCTTCCGAGTAATGCTCCGTGTAATGCAGAAGCGACCAGCCCCATCGGTCTTTTGCATTGGGATCGGCACCATTATCCAAAAGTAGTTTGAGAATATCAAGTTGTTTACTCGAGGGTGTATTCCAGACTGCCTCTAACGAAGGAGCATTGGGCCAGGCCTTTGAGTTGACGTCTGCGCCCTTTTTGATGAGAAGCTCGGCCAGGTCTCTATAGCCGTACATACACGACCAATACAAGAGATCATCATCCTTGGAAATATCAGTGCCTTTGTCGATAAGAAGCTTGACCACATCCTTGTCTTTGTGGTCAGACCAGGCGGCATAGTCTAAGGGTTTCGACTTATCCGGAGCCTCCGCATTGACATCTGCACCATGATCGATAAGCAGCAATACGACATCTTTTTGACCACTTCGGGCCGCATAATGCAAAGGCGTCCAGCCGTCTTTGTCTTTGGCGTTTACCTCGCTGGCCTTAAATAGTTTAACTATGCCCGTGTAGTTCACCATGGCTGCGGGAGGCAGGGCCTTTAGTCCATTTTTGTCCCTGGCATCGATAACAGCACCTTTGCTGAGAAGTAACTCTACCACTTCTTTGGAGCCTCCGAGAGCCGCGTAGTGCAGGGCCGTCGTTCCGCCTTGTGCAACAGCCTCTGCGTTGACCAAAGCGCCTTTACTGATAAGAAACTCTGCGACCTCTGTCTGCCCCGCAGCGGCCGCTGCCTGCAAGGGCGTTGGCCAATATCCATCTTGGGTGTTGACACTGACTCCCTTCTCAATGAAGCCCTTTACCTTGGCAAGGTCTCCGAGGTAAGCCGCTATCTGTATTGTGGAGACCTCGGCCCCTTTGGAAAGGAGCAGCTTAACGGTGTCTCTGCGGTTTTGCACAACGGCCAGATGCACAGGTGTCTCACCCCGAACGGTCTTAGCGTTGACATCGGCGCCTTTAGAGATCAGAAGCTCTGCTATATCGTTAGTGCCAATCATGGCGGAATAGTGCAGTGCCGTCCAGCCGTCTGCTTGGGCGCTGTTGATATCCACCCCCCGATCCAGAAGCAACGCCACCACATCGGAACGCCCGCTCATCACAGCTCGGTGAAGAGTTGTGGTACCATCCGCCGCTTTTGCCTTGCTGTCGGCGCCCTTGGCCAGAAGGAGTTCTACCACTTTTCCTTGGCCATTTTCGGCGGCGAAATGGAGGGGCGTACAGCCACTTTTATCTTTGGCATTGATGTCTGCGCCGTTGGCCAGGAGGGCATCGGCCGCAAGCTCGCGGCGTTTGTCTTGTTTTCTCGTCCTGGGCACGAGGTGAAGGGGCGTTTCGCCTTTGTCGTTCCTGGCGTTTACGTCCGCCCCTTTGGCCAGAAGGAACTCCAGGAAATCTTTTCTGTCTCCCCGGTCACGAGCCGCAATGTGCAAGGGCGTATTACCTGCTTTGTCCCTGGCATTGACATTGGCACCTTTGGCGAGGAGTAATTCGGGCACGAACCTCGACCCAAAACTCGCAGCAAGGTGCAGAGGAGTCTGACCAGATACATCTGTTTCGTTGATATTCGCTCCTTTGGCGATAAGCATTTCAGCCACATCTTTACGGCCATACGAAGCCGCAGAGTGCAGAGGTGTCCGGCCATCCTCGTCTTTTTCGTTGACATCAGCACCTTTTGAAATGAGCAGCTTGCCTTGATCCACGTCGCCGGCGGCCGCGGCTTCGTGCAGCGGATGCGTCGATTTGGTTTCAGGCCTCGGAGCCTCTGTCTGTGCTCGAGCAGTTAGCACAAGTGCAGCAGGAACAGTCAGTAGAGCTAAAAGCAGTACGATTGTCGCTGCTACTAAGCTTGGGCGTTTGTAGAATTTCTTTCCTGGTCTTAGCATGGTTTTTATCCTTTCCTCGATATTTTTCACGGGTCCGGCTACAGCCAACGATGGGACCGGCCGGGTCGATTCGTATTCGACAACCAGCGTTTCAACGATTGCTCTGCTGTAATCCTTCACTTGAGCGTTCAAGCTGGCGATGGTCATTTCATCGCAGCATTTCTCGCGCTCGGTGCGGATTTTTCTGTTCGCCCACCAGACGAGAGGATGGAACCAGAATATGCTCTGAGCCACGACCTGCAGGAGGTTGACCGCCGCATCGAATCGCAGGATGTGGCTTAGCTCGTGGCATAAGATGCCTCTGCGATGCTCGGCGTTGTTGGCCTTGACGAAGTTGGCCGGCAGATAGATATTGCCACGCAACAGACCCCATACGAACGGCTGGCCTATACCTTCAACCAGCCAGACCTTTGGGAAAGCCCTGACGCCAACATCGGAAAATACGTTCTCAATCGCTCTTTGCAGTTCGGCTGGAAGCAGCTTTCGCTGCCGCCTCAGCCAGCTATTAGTCCGCAACGCCTTTATTACAGCAAAAAGCAGAAATGCGGCCACTCCCGCAAGCCAGGCAAAACTGAACCATTGGCGGATAGTGAGCCTCGGCACCACTTCTGCGACAGTCGGCGCTGGTTCTGCAACCGCTGGCGTTGCGGGTGATACGGGAGATTCAGCCAAGGTCGTATCCAGTGCTTCCGGGGCCACTATCGGAATTTGAGCTGGTGATACCAGAAGCGGCTCAGCCAGTTTTTCCTGCGGCAGAACCGCCAGAGGTATCGTAAGCAAAGGCGGCATCAGACACTTGGCTAAGACAATCAGCCAGAGTAGGTAGCGAATGTGGGCGCTTCTGTTCTTTAGCGCCAAAGTTACCGCTGCTATTACCGCTGCCAGGATTGCTATGTGCCAGCTTTGTGTCAACACATAGCCTGTGATTTGGTCTAAATAGTTTTCCATTTTTGTATCTCCGCAGAAAAATATTGACTACTCTTTACTTGTCAGCCGTTTGAGTTTTTCGATATCATCTGCGCCGATCTTGCCATGCTCGGCCAAGTACTGCATAAGTGGAATCGGGTCGCCTCCGAAGAGCCTGTCCAGGAAATCACCGACCGATCTCTTCACAACGCGCTCCCTCTTGACGGCGGCTGAGAAAACGTGAGCTTTGCCTCTGAGCTGATGTTTCAGGTACCCTTTGTTTTCCAGCCGGCGTAGGAGGGTCTGAACCGTTGCATAGGCTATCTTTCGCGTGGCAGGCAGCTTGTCGCAAACCTCCTGGACAGTCGCCTTGTCGAGCTGCCAGACTAATCTTAGAATTTCGGTTTCGGAAGGACTCAACGCTGCGAGTTTCTTATTCGTCATTTCAATCTCCTTTTACGGTTGTATTGTACAAGTGTACAATTAGAATATCGTACATTTGTACAAGGAGTCAACAAAAAACTGAAAAATTCCAAAAATTTTTTCCCGCCGGTGAAAAGGCTCAGTAGCACTCCGGCGGGCCGACCGTTGAACTCTCAAGGCCGTTATCGAGGAAGAACTGGCGGATGCTGGTGCACAGATGGCATTTGCCTGCGCAGAGTTCTTTTGTCCTGTAGCCCGGTTTTTCGCACTCTTCAAGCAATCCGAACGGGCCGGAATTGAATAACGTGCCTAAAAAGCCGTTTTTGGGGGGATCGAAGCGCCTCCAGATATCTTCGAGCGGGGTCTGGTTCACATTACCGAGAATTATGCCGCTGCATGTGCCGCTGAAGACGTTGCCGAAAGGGTCGATGTGAACGCCCTTTGCGCCGAGAAAATCTGATTTGCAGTTCATTCCGGCAATCTTCTCAATCGGTACAGATGCGACAAGTTCGGCTAATTTTCCCGCGGCTCGACCGGTGAAACGGCAGGGATAGTCCTGCATAGCATTTATGTACTGTCGCTGCCGCTCGGCGGGTGAGAGGTTTTTCATTTCCACCGAATTCTCCAGGTACTTTCGCCAGCGAACCAATACGCGCTCTGGGCCCAGAATCTCGCGTGCCATATCGGCCAGTCGGCACACTAAGTCCGTGTCAACGTACTGCTGGTGAAACGGATCGACACTGACCTTGAGCCGATGCATCCCGAGTTCGTCGAGTTCCTTCAGCCGCTGCTCGACAATCTCCCCGCCAGCAGCCCAGAAGCCGTTCGTCTCTATCAAATCGACTTTGCCGAGCTTCTCGGCCTTTGCCCGCCGGAGCAGTTCCTGCAGATGGTCCCAATCGAGAAACGGCTCGCCGCCGGTGATGTGAATCTTGGCGCTATCGCCGGCGAGGATCTTCAGTGACCGCCACGCATTTACGGCCGTATCGACCGGCATCAGTCCACCCTTCCGGGGATCGCAATTGTAATAGCAGAACTCGCATGCGCAATTGCACTTG
>JBDREF010000088.1:0-9758 GCA_043820045.1 Planctomycetota bacterium
CAAGCTCGCTATGAGTCCGAACAACCTCGTAATGACGATGATGGGTGTAGGCTTGCTTTGGGTCGGATGGTTCGGCTTCAACGCCGGCAGCAGCATCTCCAGCGGCCTGGTCACCGCCCAGGCACTGACCGCAACCCAGGTCTCCGCCGCATCGGGCGCGCTGACATGGGTCCTCATCGAAATGTGGCGTCAGGGCAAGGCAACGGCGCTTGGACTTGCAAGCGGCATATTGGCGGGTCTGGTGGCAATCACGCCGGCAGCCGGAGTGGTCCGCCCGGCCGGGGCGATGGTCCTCGGGGCCGTCGCAGCCGTCTGCTGTTATCATGCGATTCTCCTGAAGGATCGCCTCGGCTACGACGACAGCCTTGATGCATTTGGCGTGCACGGCATAGGCGGAATTGTCGGGGCAATCCTGCTGACGTTCTTTATTCGGGAAAGCTGGATGGCCCGTGCGGCAGCCGCGGCCGGCGGGTCGTGGACCGTCTCGCAGCAGTTGGGAGTGCAGATCACCGCGGTGGCAATTGCCATTGTGTGTGCGGCCGTCGGAACATTCGTGATAGTCCTTGTTGTCGAGAAGACAATCGGTCTTCGCGCCGACGAGCTTCATGAAATGGCCGGCCTGGATCACATGTGCCACGGCGAACACGGCTACGGAATGCTCAACCCCGGCAGATGAGAAAGGAAGATAAAGACATGAAAATGGTCACTGCTATTGTTCGCGAGGAAAGGCTCGATCAAGTTCGAGAGGCACTGATCGATGCCGAGATCACCAGGATCACCGTCAGCCGGGTCTCGGGGCACGGCCGTCAGATGCAGGCGGACATCCATCGTGGAAGAAAAGTCGTCCCGAACCTCGTTCCAAAGGTCCGCCTGACGATTGCAGTCAACGACTCGTTCGTTAAGCCCACGTGCGATGCCATCATTAAAGCAGCACGGACCGGAGACGACGGAGTTGTCGGAGACGGAAAAATATTCATTACGCCGCTGGAAGATTGTATTCGCATCCGGACGGGTGAAACCGGCGGCGAGGCGATCTAAGTTTCGTAAGAACTCTCTATGTCGGACATATCGGCCTGAATTTGAAGATTGACAATGTACAGGAAAGATATAAAACGATTGTAACATTACTTACCAGAGATAAAGGAGATTCAGAATGAAAGAGCCCCGTGAGCCCGTAACCGAAGTATTCGGCTCGAACGTATTCAACGACAAGGTAATGCGTGAGCGTCTTCCGAAGGACGTTTACAAAGCCATAAAGAAAACGATCGAAGGTAACGACCCGCTGGATCCTTCCAGCGCCGGCGTCATCGCCAACGCCATGAAGGATTGGGCCGTCGAGAAAGGGGCCGCGCATTTCTGTCATTGGTTCCAGCCGATGACCGGCTCGACCGCCGAAAAGCACGATTCGTTCATATCCCCCACACCGCAGGGCGGAACTATCATGGAGTTCAGCGGCAAGGAGCTGTCACAAGGCGAACCTGACGCATCTTCGTTTCCCTCAGGCGGATTGAGGGCGACCTTCGAGGCCCGAGGATACACCGCGTGGGACTGCACGTCCCCGGTCTTCATCAAGGAAGACGGCGACAACATCACCCTGTACATACCGAGCGCCTTCTGTTCGTATATCGGGCACGCCCTCGACAAGAAGACGCCTTTGCTGCGCTCCATGGATGCCCTGAATGCGCAGGCCATGCGCGTGCTCCGGGTGTTGGGGAACAAGACGTCAAATCGTGTGACGGCAACGCTCGGACCCGAACAGGAGTACTTCCTCGTGGACAGATCATTTTACGACGCAAGGCTTGATTTGATCCTGACGGGCCGGACTCTTTTCGGTGCGCCGTCGCCGAGAGGACAAGAGATGGACGATCACTACTTCGGCGCGCTTCATGAGAGAGTGGCGTCGTTCATGCACGAATTGAACGTGGAGCTGTGGAAATTAGGCGTATCGGCCAAGACCCAGCACAACGAAGTCTCGCCGGGCCAGTACGAGCTGGCGCCCGTATTCGGAACGGTCAACGTTGCGACGGACCACAATCAACTGGTCATGGAAACGCTGCGAAAGATAGCCTTGAGGCACGATTTCGTCTGCCTTCTGCACGAAAAACCGTTTGCCGGCGTGAACGGCTCGGGCAAGCACAACAACTGGAGCATGGTGACCGACGACGGCACAAACCTTCTGGAGCCCGGCCAGACGCCGCATGAGAACATGGTGTTCCTGACAGTGCTCTTCGCGGTGGTAAAAGCGGTCGATAAGTACGCCAGGCTGCTGCGTGCAAGCGTTGCCAATTCCGGCAACGAGCACCGCCTGGGCGCCAACGAGGCGCCGCCGGCGATTGTCTCGGTGTTCCTCGGCGAGCAGTTGAGCGACATCATGGATCAGTTGGCCTCCGGCGGTGCGAAGTCGTCAAAACAGGGCGGCGAACTCAAGCTCGGCGTCTCCACTCTTCCGCCCCTGCCGAAGGACTGCACGGACCGTAACAGGACCTCACCCTTTGCCTTCACCGGTAACAAGTTCGAGTTCAGAATGGTCGGTTCGACACAATCGACAGCCGGGCCTATGTTCGTACTCAACACTATTGTGGCCGAGGTATTGAGCGAGATCGCAGATGAACTCGAGAAGGCCAAGAACGTCAAGACAGCCGTACAGGATATACTGAAGAAAATCGCAACAGAACATCGAAGGATCGTTTTCAACGGCGACAATTACACCGATGAGTGGGCCGAAGAAGCTGAGAAACGCGGACTGCCCAATATCCGTTCGACTGTCGCTTCGCTCGAAACCATTATGGACAAAGAAAACGTGGCCGTATTCAAGAAACACGGCGTTCTCACCGACGCGGAATTGCACGCAAGAACCGAGATACTACTCGAAGCATACAGCATGTCGATCAATATCGAAGCGATGACCATGCTGAACATGGCAAAGCGACAGATACTGCCGGCATGTGTGAAATACTCGGCCGCCCTGGGCGATGCGGTCGGTTCGGTAAGTGCCGCCGGGGCAGACGCCCAGCCGCAAAGGGAATTGCTCGAGAATGTTTGCCGTTTGATTGCAGCGATGAAGAGCAACATCTCGCAGCTCGAAAAGGCGGTGACCGGGACGCAGAAAGTGGCAGACAGCACCAAGCAGGCCAGACTTTACAGAGACGAAGTGGTGCCGGCGATGGCCGCACTGCGAGAAGCCACCGACGAGCTTGAAACGATTGTCGATGCAGATTTGTGGCCCATTCCGACTTATGCAGAGATGCTGTTCGTAAGATAACACGAAGGCCGTTCAATTCGGAACCTAAGGTACTGAGTCTGAATATTGCGCCGGGCTGTCTGGGCGGGGGTAGGACCTGCCCGGAACAGCCCGGTTTGATGCGCGGGATTCGGTGAATCAAGGATTGCCGCCCGGTTTTTTTAGCCCCCAGGCCTGCCCTGGGGGGTCAATACCCCCGACCGCCGGGGTCGGGGCTAACATGTGGGGGATAAGTTCCTTTCTGAACAGAATATTAGTATAGCCAATCATCTTATAATACTTTCTTATAATGGCTATAAGAGGAATAAGCGCAGCATATTCGAGTTTATGGAGTATTATTTAATATACAGGCTCTGTCGAGTGCATTTGCAGCAGTGCAGTGAATGAAGAATTAGTATTGCTTATCCGGAGAAGGCACGATTGCCTTGACCGGCTGGAAAATGTAAAACAGGAGTCGCATGACCGGACAGTTCAAAGATATTGGGTTGTATGAAGCCAGGCGTGAGCATGACGCGTGCGGTATTGGTGCAGTTGTAAACATATCGGGCCGGCAGGACCACGCGATCATCGAATACGGCAAGCAGATACTTCTGAACCTCCACCATCGCGGGGCGACCGGCGCCGATGAGACCACGGGCGACGGCGCAGGCATCCTTTTTCAAATTCCGCACGAATTCTTCAGGGCCGAAGGTCGGAAACTTGACTTCTCGCTACCCGATCCGCACAGGTACGGCATCGGGATGGTTTTTGGCTCGCAGGATGCCGAGGTCAGAGAGCGATGCGAAAAGATCCTGGAGTCGGCCATACACCACTACGGCGTGAAAGTGATCGGATGGCGCCAGGTACCTTCATCCAACGACTGCCTCGGTGAAATAGCACTGGCGGCCGAGCCCTCAATCAGACAGGTTTTCGTAGATGCGGCGGGTTTCGAGAGCGAGCAGTTCGAGCGACGTCTCTATATGGCACGCAGGCGGGCCGAGAGACTCGTTAGAGCCGAACTCGGCGATAAGGGCGAGGATTTCTATGTAACATCGCTTTCGTGCAGGACAATCTGCTACAAGGGCATGTTCATGGCCTGGCAGTTGTTCGCATATTATCCGGACCTCGCCGACGAGCGCGTCAAATCTGCACTGGCCATAGTCCACCAGCGTTACAGCACGAATACGTTTCCGAGCTGGCGTCTTGCCCAGCCGTTTCGCTGCATCGCCCACAACGGGGAGATAAATACCCTCAGCGGCAACCGCGCCAGCATGAGGGCCCGCGAAACCAAGATGGTCTCAGAGCTTTTTGCGGAAGGTATGAGCGACCTGCTGCCGGTTTTGTCGCCCGAGGCAAGCGATTCGGCGTGTTTCGACAGTTCCCTCGAGATGCTCGTTCGCGCCGGGCGGAACATGCCGCACTCTGTAATGATGATGATACCCGAAGCCTTCGGGCCGAAATATCATATCAGTACCGCCAAGCGTGCTTTTTACGAATATCATGCGTCCATTATGGAGCCGTGGGACGGCCCTGCCGCAATGGTATTTACCGATGGGCGCCTGATAGGCGGGACTCTGGACCGCAACGGCCTGAGGCCTTGCCGTTACCTGGTTACAACCGACGGTCTGGCAATAGTCGCCAGCGAGGCCGGGGTGGTTGAGTTTCCGCCCGAAAAGATACGTAAGAAAGGCCGTCTGCGTCCCGGACACATGTTCCTGGTCGATACGGTCGAAGGACGCGAAATATCCGACAACGAAGTAAAGAGCAAAGTCGCCCGGCGAATGCCCTACCGCAGGTGGCTGGAGGAGAACAGGATCGAGCTTCGCGGGCTCTTCGACGCTCCTAAGCTCGTCCACAGCGACGCAGAGACCATAGCCCAAAGGATGCGGGCATTCGGCTACACGAGAGAAGAGCTCAAGATGATCCTGACACCAATGGCCATCGACGGCCAGGAGCCGGTGGGGTCGATGGGCAACGATACGCCGCTCGCGGTGCTTTCCAATAAGCCCAGGCTCCTGTTCAATTACTTCAAGCAACTCTTCGCCCAGGTTACGAACCCGCCGATCGACCCGCTTCGCGAAGGGCTGGTCATGAGTCTGATGATGTTCACCGGCAAACGCCGAAACATTCTGGAGGAAACTCCGGAACATTGCAGACAACTTAAGCTGCCGCATCCGATTCTGACCAATGAAGACATAGAACGATTGCGAACTGTCAGACGCGGCGACTTCAAGGTCGCCACCATCTCCGCTCTTTTCGAGCCCGATGCGGCCAACGCCGGGAAGAGCCTCCGCCGCGGGCTGGATGCGCTGCTTGATGGGGCGGAACAGGCCATCAAAGACGGGGCCTGCCTAATTATCATCAGCGATCGCGACAGCTCCGAGACAAAGGCGCCGATTCCGTCGGTGTTAGCGACGGCGGCCGTGCATCGCGGGCTGCTCAACCGCGGACTCCGCGGCGAGGCAGGCTTGATTGTCGAGAGCGGCGAGCCGAGAGAAGTAATGCACTTCTGTCTCCTGTGCGGCTACGGCACCAATGCAATCAACCCTTATATGGCGTTCGAGTCGCTCGATGAATTGCAGCGTCAGGGCGAACTGCCCGCCGAGATGGAACCGATCCAGATAGCGGACAATTACCTCGCGGCGGTCAAAAAGGGCATTTTGAAAACGATGAGCAAGATGGGCATTTCCACCCTTCGCAGCTATCACGGCGCCCAGTTGTTCGAGGCGATCGGCCTGAACAAATCCCTGGTTAACGAGTATTTCACGGACACAAGTTCCAGGATTGGCGGGATTGGGCTCGATGAGATTGCGAAGGAAGCCCTTGCCCGCCATGACTCGGCGTATGCAGAGCGTCCGTCCGGGTCGCTTGAGCTGGATTTTGGCGGCGATTATCATTTCAGGCACACCGGCGAGGTGCATCTGTGGAATCCGACAACCGTCTCCAAACTCCAACATGCGGTGATAAATGACGATGCGGCCGTATACGCCGATTACGCCCGGGCGGTAAACGACCAGGCGCAAAAACTGTGCACGCTGCGCGGGCTGTTCGAATTTACAGGCGGCGAGCCGATACCCATCGACCAGGTCGAGCCGGCCGGCGAAATAGTCAAAAGGTTCTGCACCGGGGCGATGAGCCACGGCTCAATCAGTAAGGAGGCCCATGAGTGCATGGCTATCGCGATGAACCGCCTGGGCGCGATGAGCAATACGGGCGAAGGCGGTGAGGACCCGGCACGCTACACGCCCGAGCCGAACGGCGACTCGAAGGACTGCGCTATCAAGCAGGTCGCCAGCGCACGGTTCGGCGTAACGATAAACTATCTCGCACACGCCAAAGAGCTTCAGATCAAGATGGCGCAGGGAGCCAAGCCGGGCGAAGGCGGCCAGTTACCGGGACGCAAAGTAACCGAAGAAATCGCAGTTCTGAGGCATTCGACGCCGGGCGTGACACTTATATCGCCGCCCCCTCATCATGACATATATTCAATCGAGGATTTGGCACAGCTTATATACGACCTCAAGTGCAGCAATCCCGGAGTGAAGGTGTCGGTTAAACTCGTTGCCGAAGTCGGCGTCGGAACAATCGCCGCCGGCGTGGCCAAGGGCAATGCCGACGAGGTCCTTATCAGCGGGCACGACGGGGGCACCGGGGCCAGTCCGCTTTCTTCGATTAAACACACCGGCTGTCCCTGGGAGCTTGGCGTGGCCGAGACCCAGCAGGTGCTCCTGCTCAACGGCCTGCGGGACCGGATAAGGGTCCAGGCAGACGGTCAGATGAAGACCGGCAGGGATGTTGCGGTCGCGGCGCTGCTCGGTGCAGAGCGATTTGGATTCGGTACCGCGGCACTTGTTACGATGGGGTGCACTCTGCTGCGCCACTGTCATCATGGCACTTGCACGTTCGGCATTGCGACTCAGGACCCCGAGCTTCGAGCACGCTTTGCAGGCAAACCGGAATATATCGAACGATTCATGCACTTTGTTGCCGAAGAAGTCCGAGGGATTATGTCGCAGCTCGGCTTCCGCAAGCTCGAAGATATGGTGGGAAGGGTCGAGAAGCTCTCCGTTTCCAAAGCCATCGACCACTGGAAAGCTAAAGGGCTCGATTTCTCCGCCATTTTCCACCGGCCCGAGATCGCCAAAGACGCATCGCTGCGGCAGGTGAACCCGCAGCCGAGCAAGATCGACGACCATCTTGACTGGAAGATCCTGGAAGAATCCAAGCCGGCCATCGAAAACAAGGATAAGACCGTCGTCGAGATGGCAATTCGCAATACGAACCGTACCGCAGGTGCGATTCTGAGCAATCACATAGTGCGCAAACATGGGCCGGAGGGATTGCCAGACGGCACGCTCGAAGTGGTCTTACGCGGCTCGGCGGGTCAGAGCTTCGGCGCGTTTCTCGCGCCGGGAGTGACGCTCAGACTTATCGGCGAGAGCAACGACTATCTGGGCAAGAGCCTCTCCGGCGGCCGGATCGTAGTCCAACAGCCTGAGAATTCCCCCTTCGCTGCCCACGAGAACATCATCGTGGGAAATACGCTGCTCTACGGCGCCACCTCCGGGGAGGTCTTTATCAACGGCGTCGCGGGCGAGCGGTTCGCCGTGCGTAACAGCGGAGCCTCGGCAGTTGTCGAAGGCGTCGGCGACCACGGCTGCGAGTATATGACCGGCGGAGTGGTTGTCGTGCTCGGCAAGACCGGCTGCAATTTCGCCGCCGGCATGAGCGGCGGCACGGCATACGTTCTCGACGAGATACAGCTTTTCGACACGCTCTGCAATCTCGACATGGTTGAGCTGGAAAACGTCTGGCGGCAGGAAGACAGGGATTTGCTGCACGACCTGATCGAGCGTCATCTCCGCTGGACGCAGAGCAAGCGCGCCGGGGACATTCTGGACGCATGGCCGGACATGATGGGCAAATTCGTAAAAGTCATTCCGATAGATTATCGCCGTGCCCTTGAGAAGATGCGGGCGGCCGAACAACGCGACACCGAGACAACTCCCGCAACTGAGGAGGTCTTTCAATGGGCGAAGTAAGAGGTTTTCTAAATTACAAACGACAGGAAGTGGGGCATCGCCCGATTGAAGAACGGGTCAGGGACTTCTCTGAACTGGACCTGCCGCTCACCCCAGACCAGATATATCAGCAGGCAGCCAGGTGCATGGACTGCGGCATACCGTTTTGCCACGGCACAGGCTGTCCCCTGGGAAACTCCATACCCGATTTCAACGAGCTGATATATAAAGACAAATGGCGGGAAGCTTGTGAGCTGGTACATATCACCAATAACTTTCCTGAAATCACCGGCCGAATCTGCCCGGCTCCATGCGAGTCTGCGTGCACGCTCGCGGTCAACGACGAGCCAGTGTTAATCAGGCATATCGAGCTTCAAATCGTCGAGCGAGGATTCGAAGAAGGGTGGATCAAGCCGCTCTCGGCGGCACAGAAGACCGGGAAGAGGGTTGCGGTGATAGGCTCCGGGCCCGCGGGCCTGGCGACGGCCCAGGAACTTGCGCGTGCCGGCCATGATGTCGTCGTTTTTGAAAAGGACGAACGCCCCGGAGGTATCATGAGGTACGGCATTCCGGACTTCAAGCTCGCCAAACACGTTATCGACCGCAGATTGGAACAGTTGATTGCGGAAGGCGTCCAGTTTGAAACAGGCGTCTTTGTGGGAGAGGATGTCTCCGTTCGTTACCTGCGAAAAATGTTCGATTGTATCTGCCTGACGATGGGCGCCGGCCAGCCGCGAGACCTGAATATAGCCGGCAGAGGATATGAGAATATTCTCTTCGCCATGGATTACCTCAAAGCGCAAAACAGACTCTGCTCCGGCGAAGCTGCTGAGGAGTCCAGGATCCCCACTGCTATGAACAAGGTTGTGGTGGTCATCGGAGGCGGCGATACCGGAAGCGACTGCGTCGGAACCGCGAGAAGGCAGGGAGCAAAGGAAATCCATCAGCTTGAGATTCTGCCAAAACCTCCGGAAAGCCGCCCACTCGACACGCTCTGGCCCATGTGGCCCCGGATCATGAGAACATCTTCGTCGCATGAGGAAGGGTGCCGGCGTCAGTGGAGCGTGATGACCAGGAGCTTCTCAGGTGTGGAAACTCGCGTCAGCCGACTGAATTGCTGCAAGGTCGACTGGGTAAAAAAGAACGGCAACTGGAAGCTGAAAGAGCTGCCGGACAGCGATTTTACTCTTGACGCCGACCTGGTATTGCTGGCTATGGGCTTCCTGCATCCGGTCCACGAGGGATTGGCAAAAAATCTGGGCCTGCGGCTCGACGAAAGGGGTAATGTCGCCGTCAACGATTATCAGACCAGCGAGCCGTGGGTTTTTGCCGCCGGCGACACAGCCAGCGGCGCATCATTGGTCGTAACCGCGATAAACAGCGGTCGCCGGGCTGCGACGGCTATCAACCGATGGCTCGCAAAGAACAGTTAGAGGCAATGTCGCTTTGGATCTGAAAAGTGCTCCTCGCACACATTGCTCCGGCATGATGGTCCTCAAGAACTGTGCAATCCGACC
>JBDREF010000089.1:0-2651 GCA_043820045.1 Planctomycetota bacterium
TGAGGGCACGATCGATATTCGACCTTCTGTTGCCTAAGTTACTGCCTAATCCGATATATGCCGTTGCTTCCGCCATCAGGAAATAGCCCTGATACGTTCGAGTGCCTCTGTGACGTTTTCAGGCCGGCCGAATGCCGTCAACCTAAGATAGCCCTCCCCCGCCGAGCCGAAGCCGGCGCCGGGGGTGCTGACGACGTGAGCCTTGTTGAGCAGCATATCGAAGAATTCCCACGAGCCCACACCGTCCGGGGTCTTCAGCCAGATATAGGGCGCGTTGACTCCGCCATAAACTGTATAGCCAATCTCACCGAGCGTCTCGCGGATCAGCTTTGCGTTGCTCATGTAGATATCGATGGTCTCTTTTACCTGCTTTTTGCCCTCGTCGGTGTAGATCGCCGCCGCCCCGGCCTGGGTAACGAACGAGACGCCGTTGAACTTCGTGCAGTGCCGTCTCTTCCATATCGGGCCGACCTCGACCGCCCTGCCGTCTGCGGCGAAAGCTTTCAACTGCTTCGGCACGACGGTGAACGCACATCGCATACCCGTAAAGCCGGCGGTTTTCGAGAAGCTCCTGAATTCTATCGCGATGTCCTTTGCACCATCGACCTCGTATATCGAGTGCGGTATATCCGGGTCGGAGATAAACGCTTCGTAGGCGGCGTCGAAGAGAATGATCGCCTGGTTTTGCCGGGCGTAATCGACCCATTTGGCGAGCTGCTCTTTCGTCGCCACCGCGCCCGTCGGATTGTTCGGGTAGCAAAGATAAATCAAATCCACTTTTTCGGTGGGCAATTCCGGGACAAAGTTATTCTCCTCGGTACACGGCATATAGACAATTCCCTCGTACCTGCCCTGCCCCGCCGGCCCGCCTGTCCTGCCCGCCATAACATTCGTATCGACGTACACCGGATAGACCGGGTCGGATACGGCCACGACATTATCCAGCCCGAAGACTTCCTGAAGGTTGCCGGTGTCGCATTTCGCCCCGTCGCTGATGAAAATCTCGTCGATATCGATATCTGCGCCGCGGGCCTTGTAGTCGTTCTCGCTGATAGCTTGTCTCAGGAAATCGTATCCTATGCCGCCGTCGTCATAGCCCTTGAACGTTTCCGTCCGGCCCATCTGCTCGACCGCCCTTGCCATCGCCTCCACAACCGCCGGCGCCAACGGCTGCGTCACATCACCGATTCCCATACTGATAATCTTCGCATCCGGGTTGGCCTGCTGAAAGGCCCGCTTTCGCCGCCCGATCTCCGGAAACAGATACCCTGCCTGCAACTTCAGGAAATTCTCGTTAATCCTCGTCATTCCGAAACCTCGATACTCGATACTAAACGAAATAGCGTGCCGCGCACACCCGACTGATAGAACGGGAGATGGGATTTTATCGACTTGTGCCGCCTGCGTCAAGGCCGCTAAGCAAGCTGCTTGTGGACCTTCACTTGAAGGCAACGGCGCAATACTACTGTGCGACCCGCTCAGAATCGCAAAGATTGGAGCTTAGAAACAACCCAAAACGTCAATCAGGCAGCGCTCTCATCCACGGCAGAGCTTCTGGGCGATTTGTGTTACGTGCTTGCCCTGGAACCTGGCGATGGCCAGCTCGTTGGCGCTCGGTTGCCGCGAGCCGTCGGACCCGGCAAGAGTTGTGGCCCCGTAGGGCGTACCGCCGGTGATTTCCTTCATGTTGGTCAATTCCGGCACGGTATAAGGGACCCCGACGATAATCATACCCTGGTGAAGCAGCGTCGAGTGAAAACTGGTTATCGTAGTCTCCTGGCCGCCGTGCTGCGTCCCGGTGCTGGCGAAAACACTGCCGACCTTGCCGGCTAAAGCGCCTTTCATCCACAATTGTCCCGTCTGGTCCAGGAAGTTCCGCATCTGTGCGCACATATTGCCGAACCGCGTCGGCGTGCCGAAAATAATCGCATCGGCATCGGCCAACACGCCCGGCTCCGCAACTGGAATATGTGCGAATGCCTCGCGTGCGGCCCTGGCTCCGCTTTTTTCAAGTGCTTCCTCCGGCACCAACTCCGGCACCTGATAGAGTGCCACTTCCGTGCCGGTGACTTCGCGTGCCCCTTCGGCCACGGCTTCGGCTAATTGGTATATGTGTCCGTACATGCTGTAGAAAACGATTTGTACTTTGGCCATAACTTCTCCCCTTTTATTTCTCAGCCATCGGCTTGGCGAGCATTATTCAGCATGGGCTAAAGCCCATCCTACGCCTACGCCTCGTCGTATCCGATGCACTCGACATATTATTCGTCGGCGAGCGCCCAATTGTTCACATATACTGCCGTTTGACCGGACTTTATGTTCACGACAATGAGAATGGATGTCATGGGACTCATCAAAAATTACCCAATTTCTCATTCGGTCGTCTTGCTGTCGAACGCCTTCCTGTAAATGTGAACGTAGTCCACCTCGAATTTTGCGGGGAACTTGGTTTCTGCCGGGTCGCCGCCGCTCGTTCCGCCGATGGCCAGGTTCATGATTATGTAATGCGGCTGGCGGAACGGGTTCTTTCCTTCACTGTCCTTGTTGAAGGTTTTAGTCACATCTATGGTATTAAGCAGCAAGTCGTCAACGTATAGATTTATACTGTTCTCGTCCCAGTCCATCCGCCACACGTGGAACTTCGCCGACCA
>JBDREF010000090.1:0-10728 GCA_043820045.1 Planctomycetota bacterium
TTGGATCGATGGTTTCGGGACCGCGGACAACGGCGCCATCGTGGGTAATGACCTTCCTCCGTATGCAGAGCAGACTATCGTCCACGGCGGCAGTCAATCGATGATATATCGCTACGACAACAACCTCAAGACTTCCGAGGCGACTCTGACGCTGGTTTGGCCGCGCGACTGGACTGAAGAAGGCGTCACGAAGCTGTCACTGTGGTTCCGCGGCTCGCCGTCGAACTCCGTAGAGCGGATGTTTGTTGCCCTTAACGGCAGTGCCGTGGTCTATCATGACGACAACGCCGCGACACAGAAAATCGGATGGACGCAGTGGCCGATCGACCTGCAGGCGTTTGCCGACCAGGGCGTGACGCTCACAAATGTCGATACGATTAGCATCGGCCTTGGCACCAGGAACAGCCCGGGACCGGGCGGACCAGGGACGATGTACTTCGACGACATCCGGCTGTACAGGTAGTTCTAAGCGAGCCGATTGTGACGGCAGGTAATAAGTGCAGGGCGGCGCTCCCCTGGGGAATCAAAGGGGTACGGTACATTTTTCGATGTTGTATACAGAGCAGGTGCGTCCCTATTATGCCCTGGAAGAGGCGGCAACCTCTTTCTTGCCGTCGTCGGGAATCCGAGCCTCCCACTCAGCGAGGAACCGGTCCAGTTCCTCGCGGACGTCATTCGTATGCGGTTCATTAATCAGGTTGTTCACTTCGAGCGGATCGTTCTTGCGGTCAAACAACATCCCCGGATGAGTCCTGCCCCAGTCCCATGCAGCGTATTTCAACGGCGGAGTGATCCATTTGCCCAGCTTGTAGCGCTCGCCAATTACCGTTACCTGTGACCAGTTCTCCGAAACGACGTACGGTTTCCGCGGAATACTGCCGCCGGTCAGAACGGGCGTCAGCGAACGACCGGGCAAATCGTACCCGCCGCCGGGCCGGTCAATACCGGTTAACTCCAGCAACGTCGGATACAGATCCGTCAGTTCCGTCAGCCCGTCGTAAGTCCGGCCCCCTGCAAACTCGCCGGGCCAATGGAATATCAACGGAACACGCAGTGTATCCTCGTAAACATTGTGACCCACGGCGCATTTCTCGACCATGCCGTGACCGGCGACAAAATCCCCGTGATCGGATGAGTAAATGACGATTGTGTTTTCTGCAAGCCCCAAGTCTCTCAGTACCAAGAGTACTCGTCCGATATGATAATCCACTTCGCTGACGAGTGCATAGTAGTAAGCAATGTACCTGCGATAGATGGCGTGATCCTTTGCCGCCGTGCCGCAATTCCAGGGAGGCTTAGTCTGAGTGCGCCATTCCCTCATTCGCTGCGGCAGATTCTCCACCGGCTCGCTGATGTTGCCCGGCAGTTCGATTTTGTCGAGATCGTAAAGCCGGGCCCATCGCTCCAGCGGCGTATATGGCTGGTGAGGGTAGATAAACGAAGACCAGCAGAAGAACGGACGCTCCTCATTCTTGGCCGTACGGAGAAAGTCAATGCTCTTGTCTGCAGCATAAGCGGTTGTTCGGTTCTCAGCAGCAGTACGAGAAATGTGAGCCATCAGCGAGGCTTCGTGCGATTCTTTGAAATCGCGGTTGTGTGAATCGTACTGCCCGCACCCTTTGATCCAGTCCCAGTAATTCTCATCGGATGGATCGAGTTTCGGATTGATGGTCGTGCACGAGGCGTCCCAGTCCCTCTCGCTCAGCCCGCGGGGAAAATGCCTTTTTCCGAAGCAGCCCGTGAGGTAGCCGTTGACACGGAGCAATGAATGAAGAGGGTGGAGCCTCTCCGGATGCGGCGGAGCGTCGTTGTTGTAAATCACCCCCGTTGTTCTGGGGTACAACCCGGTAAACATCGAAGTGCGCGACGGAACACAAATTCCATCCGGACAATACGCTCTGGAGAATAGAACTCCTTCGCTCGCCAACCGGTCGAGGTGTGGCGTCTTGACCAACGGATGGCCCGCACACCCCATGACGCCGGCGTGATGTTGGTCGCTGAAAAGCAGCAGAATGTTTGGCCTGCCGCGCTTCTTCTTCGCCAATTTCGATGCGTAGCTTCCACATGCTGCGGCAGCCGTGCTCATCGCTGATACTTTGAGAAATGTCCGTCGTTTCATCGATACCCCTTTACTACAGCCAAAGACTGACGTAATGTAGCATTTCCGGGGAAGAATTGCCAGAACCGGCTGAACCATGTCGTCCGGATGGATAGGGGGGGACGCGCCCTGTTTTATGTTGTCGTGTTCTGGAAGTTCGACTATGGACAGTCCATAAAAAAGGCCCTGCCGGTTGGCAGGGCCTCTCGGTGCTCGATCATTGTTGTGTGCTTAGCAGGGAGTTACGCTCGTCGCGCATGGGCCTTTTTTGCCCTGCCCCACTTGAAAATCAACCTTTTGGCCTTCATCGAGTGATGCATAGCCTGTGGTCTTAACCTCCGAGTGGTGGACGAACAAATCCTCGCCGCCGTCGTCCGGATTAATAAAACCAAATCCCTTACTTGCATTGAACCATTTTACTGTACCTTTACTCACTTTTACTGCTCCTTGGCCTGTTTCCAAGCCGCATAAATAGTATCTCTCATTCTTAGTTTACTGGGGGATACTCCTGAGAGATGAAAGAATATTCGCCACTAAAAACCTCAATATAACATAATAACCGTGTGACGCAAGAAAAATATTTATTTTTTATGGAGAAAAGCGAAATTTAATTTCATCGCCGATTGGCTTGCAAAACAAGCCCTCGCATACCTTTTCCCTGCGGAGACAGACTATGGACAGCCACAATCCTTGTGCCGAACGGGATTGGTTCTGCTCCGAGATAGAAGGAAAACAGGAAAAGATCGCTTGACAAAGCCCAATAATGTGGTATAAATAATGTACTACATAAAGATTAGAAATCTTTAGGCCCCAGACGAAGACAACTAACCTTTACGGCTTTTCTGTTTAGTGATTTACCTAATAGGAGTGACGATGGCAAAAACACTAAAGACTTCGGCTGATGACAGGAAATGCGAGTTTCCGGAATGCAAGCGTACCTTGAGTATCTATAACCATGAGGATTACTGTCATGTGCATCGCGAGCAGGTGTCTCTGGAGCGAATGCGTAAGGTTCCATATCACCATCCTGTATAAACCGATGCTATGGAGTTTCGTAGGACCGTCAAATCCTTGCCCATATTGATCTTCCTGAGAAAAGAGCCCATACCGGAACATCGATATAGGCCCTGAAATAACGCAAGTCTGATGCTGCTCCACGAAAGCGGCCTGCTCTCTTAAGGAGCGACTTTCGGGCGATACAGCCTTATGTCATCGAAGTACATCTTCCCCGAGCCGCCGGGCGTGGTAGTATTGCCTCTCGTACCCACGCCGACAGCGATCTTATCAACGTTCTTCAGATCGATGCCCTGATCGGCAAAGACCTGAAGCTGGATAACCCACTGCGTCCAGGCGCCTTTGGTTGTTGCATTCGCATCTTCATGATACACCACGGCAGGAGTGCCGCTCGGATTGTATACGGCCACATACAGTCGGTCGGGGGCGTTAGCCGAATCGCCGCGGAACCACAGCGACAATTCCGCAATACCTTCGGCAGTCCAGTCACGCATAGAGGTCAATGTCAGTTCCACTTGCGAATAATTGGCGAAGCCCTGCTTGTTGTTGTCATAGGCAACCGGCATAGACTGGTTGCCGCCGTGAACAATAGTCTCCTCCGCATAGGATGCTGTGGTTTCATCGCCCACAGCGGCTCCTGTGCCGTTACCGGCGAAGTAAGGCGGGCTCTGAGGTGTGCCATAGCCCAGCCCGTCGTGCCACGAGTACCAGATCTGATTGGCCCCGCCGTCGTAACTCTCGAAATCATCTATGACGGCGAAGTTGGCCGTAGTGAAACTCCAGACCTTGCCGAGCCACGGGCTGTCGGCGTTGGCGCTGTTGACTTCATCGATGCGCCAGTAATACGTTGTTTCCCACGTCAGCTCGCCGGGGTCGTAGCTCTCGGCGCCGATGGCCTTGGCGCCTTTGTACTCGGGCGAGGATTTCGTGGCATTTGCTACGGCGTCAGCATCGTCACCGAAGTAAACCTGATGCGATGCGGCGTACACTCCGGCGGTCCAGGTGAGAATCGGCGTCTGCTCCACGTCCACAGCGGCGTTGGCCGGATTCGGGTCGCCGACCGCGCCCTGAGTTGTTAAACTCCAGACGTCGCCTCTGTAGGTAGCGGTGCCGTCGAACTCATCGACGCGCCAGTAGTAAGTCTTGGCCAATTCGAGCGGGCCGGGGGCATAGGCCGTAGTGCCTTGCTGCACGCCCACGGTAGCACTATTGACATCGTCGAAATCAGTGCCGAAGTAAACGGTGTGCAGTTTCGCGCCGAAACCCGCCGTCCAGTTGAGCGTGGCATTCAGACTGACGGACTCGGCGCCGTCGGCCGGGTCCGGGGCATAGGCTGTATTCGGCGGAACCGAGAAGCTCCATACTGGGCCTTTCCATGGGCTGTTCGGCTCGGCATCGTTAACCTCATCGATTCGCCAGTAGTAAGTCGTTCCCGGGACAAGACCGTCCGGGTAGGCGAATCCGGGGAAGCCTGCAACCAGAGTCGTTGCCGCCTGATTGCCTTGGAATGCACCTTCGACTGCGTCGTTCACATCATCGAAACTATCGCCCAGATAGACATTGTGCGAGACTGCGAGATCTCCCGCCGTCCAGCTCAGGTTCACCCACGTATCTTCATGGACGGCTCCGTCGGGCGGAATGGGATCGCGGGCCGTGAAGCGCGGCGGGTTGGCTAAAGCCTTTATCTCGGCCTCCGACAAGACATGGTCGTAGATTCGCACGTCATCCAGCAGACCTCCATAGTGTTCCCCGGCGGCAGCCCCGCCCCGATGGCCCAGGAGAAGCGTCGTTTCGGTTGGCGTGCTGGGGACCTCAGCCGTTCCTGCGACCAGCAGCTCTCCGTCGAAATATATCTCCGCCGCCTCAGTTGTACTATCGTACGTGGTTGCCACGTGATACCACTGGTTAGCGGTCAGTGCGCCCGCGCCGGTTCCCGTCGTTGCGCTGCCGCTGTCAAACAATTCGTTTTTCAACTCTCCGTTGCCGCGAAGCCACACCTCATAGTCGCCTCCTGCGCCGAGGATCCGCTCCTTACTCTTGGCCAGGGCCGGGTTGATCCAAAAGGCAATCGTACCTTGCGGCGGCGGGACGAAATCGAGAACTGTAACTACGTCATCGGCGCCGTCGAAGCTCAAAGCGTAGCCGGCTTTGCCCGGGACGGACGCTGCGCCCTCTATAGTGCCGTTCAGGCTCCCGACGGAATCTGCGGCCGTCGCGGCTCCGGCGGCCGTGTCTTCGTCGAGTCTCCAGTGGTGAATCAGCCCCGCCCGCGCCGAGGTCATTGAGATAGCAAGCCCAAGAACGATGAAACAAGTCACTTTTTTGCACATAATGTTCTCCTTCCAAAAGTCGCAGGTGGGTCTTGGCCAACCATTATTGATCTACCGCTTATGCTCCTACGGCGTCACTGTCAGATTATAGATTCGGATATCATCAACCACGCCGGCGAAAAAACTGCCCGGTTCGAGGTTCCTGCCTGGGCGCGGCTGCGCATCACGAGAAGGTAGCGCCCGAGCGGCGCATTGTACGTTACGTCGATTCGGTTGCAGCCGCCGCCGAAAATGAACACGGCCCTGCGCTGGTCGATGTCACCGGACCAGAGCGGATTGCCTTCGGCATCGAGGCCCTCGAAAAACTCGTAATCATCTCTGTCGGTAATGCTCTCTATGGGCACACGCGCCAGAACCACCGTGTCGGTCTCATCGTAGGCGCTGGGTGTGTCGGGCGAGTACACATAAACGTAGCCGTCCCTTGCCCCGGCGTAGTTCTGTCCGAAGTTCAGGAAACACGGGTAGCCCAATTCGGCGAATTTCCACGGGCTCCAGGTCCAGGTTGACGCATGGTCCGACGACCAGGCGAGCTGGCTTTGCCGGCCGTTATTGTCTGCATTGCGAACTAACATGTAAAGCGTGCCGTTGACCATGAGCATCCCGCTGGCCTTTTTGCCGCTCCTGCCGTCGCCTTTTAGCTCGCCGGTGGCCGAGCGGATGTTCACTCCGATACCGGGGGCAGGGCCGCTGACTTTGACGAAGCCCATGCTCAGTTTTTCCGGGACCTTCGGATCGAAGCCCCAGCCGTCGCCGTAGGCGGTGTATTGTTCGCCGTCGTCGGCCCACGTGATGGGCCAGTTATCACTGCCGGTCGCCTGATAGACGATGGTTCCGGCGTCGGCCCAGGTGACCCCGGTGATGACACTGCTCATGGGGTAGGGCGGCCCCTGCTGGGCAGCCGCCGATGCAGCAAGCAATGCCAGTATCAGTGCGATACCTTTAGTGTTCATACTCGCAGTCTCTCTCGAGCGTCTTTCGAAGCCGGCATCAGATTTGAGAATCAGACTTAGCGCACGCACTCCGCCCAAAAACCGGGATTTCCCGTATGTACTTCGCTGAAACACTCCTGCAAGAACCAACTCTCATGATAACGCAACTCTGCCTTGACTGCAACCATATTCCGGCAGGTTCGACACGCCGTGCCGCACCAGGGGAATTCTGAGCCTTTGGGCCGGGTGAGGCCGGGAGATTTTGCTTGACCTGAAGGTCGCGGATTTGGTATCTTGAATACTATACAGCATGTGTGGATTTTGGCTCTTAGGCAGGTGAGTTTTCGGCCGTTCTTGACGATTTTCTCAGAAGGCGAAGAGCCGGAAAGTGTCGATAAATCGACCGAAATAGCCTGCCTCGAAGAGACAGTTCATGCCCCGATCAATGACTGGCCGCTTTGCAAAGGAAGGAGGCCATCTGACGTTGCGATAAATTCTGACGGCTTGGGATGCCTGAAATCACAAACAGTAGTGAGATCGAGCACTAATCGCGGCCGCAAACACCTAAATTCTCTTGAAGGAGGACAACCATGTGCAAGAAACTGACCTGCTTAGTTGCCTTTTTTGTATTACTCGGCGCGGTTTCGCCCGACCTGGGCGCCGATCCCGACCCGAGCCTTACGGGCTGGTGGACCTTTGATGGCCATGCCCTTGATATATCAGGCAATGACCGTCATGGTACGATCCACGGCAGTCCGCAGTATGTGCCCGGGGTCTTCGGAGAAGCTCTGGAGTTTCAGGCAAATCCAGATTACCTAACCATAGACGGGTACAAAGGCATCCTCGGGACGAACCCTTTTAGCATAACCGCCTGGGTCAGAACGACGAACACTGCAATCGAGCAAATTGTGCATTGGGGTGCTCAAGTCAACGAACAGAGAGTGGAATTCCGGATCAACAGCAACAGGCTGCGCATCTCACACGGGGCCGGCAATGTTCAGGGCGAAACCGATTTGACCGACGGCGAATGGTACCACGTTGCGGTCTCAGTAATAGAGAACGCCACGGCTTCAAGTGGAGACGTGACGTTCTATGTGAACGGCGAGGATGATACGATGGTGTCGTCGGACCCGGAGAGGTGGAATATCGTCGCCAACCCCACACTGGACGTCACCATAGGCTGGCGTCCGACGCAGCAGGATAGACCTTTTATCGGCACCATCGATGATATCCGCATCTACGATACGGTGCTCACGCAGGAAGAGGTTCAGCAGATCATGTTAGGAGGCGGCGAGCCGTATCCGTTTGCGTCGAGTCCGGACCCGGCCGACGGCGCCTCTGTTGAAGATACTTGGGTCAGCCTGAGCTGGTCGCCCGGGGCACTTGCCGTCTCGCACGATGTGTATCTGGGCGATAATTTCGACGAAGTCAATGACGGTACTCCCGGCGCGCCGGGATTCCGCGGCAATCAGACCGCGACTACTCTTGTCGCCGGCTTCCCGGGATTTCCCTATCCTGACGGCCTTGTCCCGGGCACCACTTACTACTGGCGGATCGACGAGGTCAACGAGGCAGAGCCCAATAGTCCGTGGAAAGGCAAAATATGGAGTTTCTCGGTCCCGCCCAGGACGGCCTACAATCCCGATCCGCCGGACGGCGCCGAACTCGTTGACCCCAACGCAGAGCTAAGCTGGACGCCGGGTTTTGCGGCGAAATTGCACACCGTATATGTCGGCACAGATTTCGACGATGTGAACAATGCCGCGGGCGGCATACCATCGGGATTCGCAAGTCATAGCCCCGGCCCTCTCGAACTGGAGAAGGTTTACTACTGGCGAGTCGATGAGTTCGATGCAGTGGATACATACAAAGGCGATGTCTGGAGCTTTACGACTCCGGGCGCTGCCGGCAGCTTGCAGCCGGCTAACGGCGCGACCGATGTGCAGATAAACTCGACGTTAAACTGGACGCCTGCAACCAATGCCGTTTCGCACGATCTGTACTTTGGCACTGATAGAGATGCCGTAAAGAATGCCACAATTGCTTCGCCGCAGTTCAAGGGCAATATGGCCGCAGGTTCCGAGACCTACGATCCCGGAAAGCTCGCCTGGCACAGCGACCACTACTGGCGCGTCGATGCGGTCTATGGCACTGGAACGGTTAAAGGCCTCGTCTGGGGCTTCACGACTGCCGACTTTCTCCTTGTCGATGATTTCGAGTCGTATAACGACATTGACCCGCCCGATCCCAACAGTAACAGAATATTCGAGTCGTGGATTGACGGTTTCGGAACCACTGACAACGGTGCTCTCGTCGGCAATGACCTGCCTCCTTATGCAGAGCAGACTATCGTCCACGGCGGCGTTCAGTCGATGCCATACTCGTACGACAACAACCTCAAGACTTCCGAGGCAACGATGACGCTGGTTTCCCCGCGCGACTGGACCGCCGAAGGTGTAACGAAGCTGTCACTATGGTTCCGGGGCAGCGCGACTAATGCTGCCGAGAGGATGTATGTTGCCCTTAACGGCAGTGCGGTTGTCTATCACGACGCCGCCGCAGCGACGCAGACAGGAAGGTGGACCGAGTGGGTTATCGACCTGCAGGCGTTTGCCGATCAGGGTGTGAATCTCGCCAACGTCGACACGATTACCATTGGCATCGGCACCAGGAATAGTCCGGCCGCCGGCGGCCCAGGGACGATGTACTTCGACGACATCCGGCTTTATCAGTAATCCCGAGCGAGTCGATTGTAACGGCTGGTAACAAATACGGGGTGCGGTTCGCCCCACCCTGTTATTTTGTCGCGCCAATATCAGGTCCGGTGAGGTAGTTATGAAGACAACGGAGAAAGCAAAGGCGGATTACCTGGGCAAATGCCTCTCCTCTGGCGTATGTATTATGATACTTGTGTTTTGCATGGCGGGCTGCGCGAAATCGTTGAGCGAGGAAGAGATAGACCATCTGGGTATCACCAACCCCAAGAAGTTAAGCGCGGCGTCGAAACGTGCCTTGAAGTGGCCAAGGATCGGCAATGAGTGGTTCGGCGAGTTTCAGGTCTTCGATCTTAAAGGGGACCTGGCGTATGAAGAGGGTGTGGTTCGGCGAGATCCCAGCGCTGTCATCAAGGTGGACGGCAAGTACTTCGTCTGGTATTCCAAAAGTACCGGGCCGTCTCACGGCTTCGCCGGAAACGTTGAGACAGAGAAGGTCTTTCCCTGGGATCGATGTGACATCTGGTACGCCACCTCAACAGATGGATGGACCTGGAAAGAAGAGGGCTTGGCCGTGGCGAGAGGCCCCAGAGGTGCCTATGACGACCGATCCGTATTCACTGTGGAAGTCTTACAACACGAAGGCAAGTACTATCTGGTTTACCAGACCGTCAAAAGTCCTTACACGGTCCGAGTGAAGAACCAGATCGGTCTGGCCTGGGCTGATTCGCCCCGCGGTCCCTGGACCAAGAGCAAAGAACCGATTCTGAGTCCGGCCGACAACGGTATCTGGCGCGGCATTGAACAGAACCGATTCGATGTGATTAAGAAAGGCGACTTTGACAGTCACAAGGTCCACGACCCCTGCCTGATGTTCTACAGGAACAAGTTCTACCTGTACTACAAAGGCGAGCAGATGGGTGAGGAAATCACCTTTGGCGGCCGACAGATCCGGCACGGCGTGGCAATTGCCGACAATCCGCGAGGACCCTATGTCAAATCGCAGTACAACCCAATATCAAACAGCGGACATGAAGTCTGCGTTTGGCATTACAACGGCGGCATAGCCTCTTTGATTACCACCGATGGTCCCGAGAAGAACACGATTCAGTGGGCGCCTGACGGAATCAACTTTGAAATCAAGTCTGTACTCAAAGGCGCACCCCATGCCATCGGCCTGAATCGCACTCTGGACACCGAGAGAGAACCCTTTGCTGCCTTGGAATGGGGCCTGACGCATCAATACAAAACGAGCGATTATCAGTGTATTTGCAGATTCCATGGAAGGAGAGTGTCCGGTCACGTGGCGAAAGGGGCAAAAGCAGGAACAGAGAAATAGATGCCCCCATATGCCCTGACCGCTAAACTGTAGTAGCCATTCCTTTCCTATCATTTCAAAATATGTGCCTAAGTTGCTCGCACTGGCGGCCTGGCAAACCAGTGTATTAAACCGCAGTTGTAGCACATCAATGTTATCGCCGTGCGATTTGCCCAATCCAACCCAAGTAAGGTCATCCCTGCCGTATTCAACATTGCCGAACCTTTAAGAAATCTCGTGTGCTTACAGTGATTGCATTCGAAGCCCTCGTCATTGATCATCGCGATTGCGAATCCGGCTAATCTCTTCCAAAATCCCATTCTGA
>JBDREF010000091.1:0-4808 GCA_043820045.1 Planctomycetota bacterium
GGGTTCTTCCATCACCGCGAGGGAAACGTGAACTTCAAGCCGAAATCGACGAACATCCCGACGATCATCGAGAAACTCAGCTCCTTAGGCTATGTCGAGTCTTTCAAGCGCGGCATACCGCTGCATTTGAAAGTAGCGCTGCTGCTGGCGGTCTGCAGCGTCGTCGGGACGGTTGCCGCCGTATTTGTCGCGGTCAACATTCCCAAGTTCTGGCTGAAGCTCTACATCGGCTGTCTCGTTCTGGCGATGGGGCTTGTAATCCTCATCTGCCTCAACAAGGAATTCAAGTTCTCCTGGCGCAAGATAACTCTGCTGGGCGTTATCGCATCGTTCAACAAGGGAATGAGCGGCGGGGGGTACGGACCGGTCGTAACCGGCGGCCAGATCCTCTCAGGCGTCGAGGGAAAAAGCGCCGTTGGAATCACTTCCCTGGCCGAAGGCCTGACCTGCCTGGTCGGGGTCATCAGCTATCTGCTCATCTCGAAGGCGTCGCTCGACTGGAAACTTGCGCCTTACGTAATCGTCGGGGCCATACTTTCGGTGCCGCTGTCGGCTAAGAGCGTCAAGATAATGTCGGCGAGAAAGCTGAAGCTCGCCATCGCTGTGCTTACGATAATCTTAGGCACGTTCACCATCTACAAGACGTTCAAGGCCTGATTTCGGGCGGGACTCTCTTGCCAGGCCGCAAGACCGCGACAAACAGGTGGGAACGGACTAATCGAAGTAGCCGCTGATTCCGTCGGCTATCGCTCTTGCGAGGCGGTCCTGGAAGGAGGTGCTTCGCAGCATGGCGGCCTCCTGGCGGTTGGAGAGGTAGCCCATTTCGACAAGTACGGCCGGACCGCGTGTTTCCGTCAGTACATGGTAACCCGCCGTCTGTACGCCGAAGCTGTTCAGGCCGGTGCCGGCCATCGAATCGGCGATGGAACTCGCAGCCTTGCGCGAAGACCATGACGCCGAGCGCGCGACGTATATCGTGTAGCCGCGCCGCGAGGCTTTCGGGAAGGAGTCCGAGTGGATGCTGACAAACAGGTCCGCGCCGAGCCGGTTTGCGATTGCCGCCCGCTCCTCCAGCTCTACGAACCTGTCGCCGGTCCGCGTCATTTCGACCCTCAGTCCGGTATCCCGAAGCAGGTCGGCGACTTTGAGCGCTACGGCCAGATTGATGCCTTTCTCGTAAAATCCGAGGACGCTGGTCGCGCCGGGGTCTTTTCCCCCGTGGCCGGCGTCAATCACGACGCATCCGGACAACCTGCCGGGTCTTGGCGGCTCCCTCGGCTCTACCGCCAGCGGGGCGGCCCGCATTGCCGAGCGTATCAGCGAGACAAGGGACCTCGATATGCGGATTTCCCCTCCAACCGTCTCGATTTCGCCGACCTCGGCGATTGCCTTGCCGTTCACATAGACGCTGCCTCCGCCGACCGTGAAGATTGTCACCGTGTTGGCCGAATTCTTGAGGGTGACATGTGTCGCCTTCGATTCGGCGATATTCAAGCCGAGAATCGCGGCAAGCTCAGAGATACCGACGGCCCGCTCCTCCAGAGCCGGTTTCGTCTCAACCACAGGACCAGTAGGAGACGGCTGGCAACTTCCGATAAGAACAGCCGCCGTCGCCAGAAGCAATATTAGTACGAATCGACTACGCATTTTGAAGGTTTATCGGTGTTCGCCGCCTGTTTTCATTAAATTCTTGCCCGTAATTCTCATCATTGGGACTGAGAACTGTGCATTACAGGCTGATCCCGGCGGAATTTTCTATAATCGCGCTGATGCTCTGTCAACCTTGATTACGCAGGGCTTGGCCCCAAGAGTTGTCATTCCGCACTTGATGCGGAATCCAGGACACCGACGATTCTGGATTCCCGCTTTCGCGGGAATGACAAACTACAGAACCAATTATGACAAAGTGCTAATGCGAAGGAATCTTGCTTTCGAGCCAGCCGATTCTAATTTCTCCCCCTGGAGTAAAATCGGGAACATATGGCTTTATATCCAGCAAAGGAGTGCCGTCAAGCACATCGATGCCCTCTACGAACAGGACATTGCCCTTTCGCTTCACCAGCTTCACTATCGACAGGCCAATCTGATTGGGCCTTCTTGGATATCTTGTCGCAAACAGCCCCCGCAATTGATCGTCGAGAAACGGTTTTACTCTCAGGCGATACCCTCTCGATTTGTGGAATCTGTATATCAGAACCAGATGCGAGAACCGCTCCGTATCAGCCAAGCCGTCTTTGTACTTCTCGAACACCTCTATCCTGCCCGCGGCCTTCGATCCGAACGGTTGAATAGGGGTCCGCCTCTTGCACTTGAACGGCGTATGGATTATCCCTATCGGAAGAACTTGCATGTTCCCGTTCCCATTTAGTGGCAGCCGTGACGGGCGCAGGCGGTTTCCGCTGTAATTTCTTCCAGACGGCCTGCTTGATACTCTTTGACTATCTCTTCGACCGTCGCACCTGAAGCTCTGTATGCCCGAATGCCGCCTTCGTTGAGCTTCTGTATCGCCCGCTTGCCCATGCCGGAGCAGACGACCGCGTTGACGGTCTTGCCGTCAAGGACACTGAGTGGATGGCAGGTGCCGTGCGCGTGGTGCTCATTCGAATTGTCAACTATCTCGCAAATGTCGTTTTCCGTATCGTAGATCGTGAAATACGGGGCACTTCCGAAATGTTCGTGCACCTGTGCCTTGTGACCTAAATTCGTTTGCGTAGGAACACATATTTTCATAGCTGAGACCTCCCACATCTTCTTGGCCCGAATCCGGCAGCGGCTCTTTGTCTCTTGCCCCTGTCGTCCTCGGCTCTGTGAATGTTTCTATTCCGGCACGCAGGGCACTGCTGCGGCCTTGCGGTGCCGTGAGGAACCTGCCAGACGTCATGGCAGGCACAACACCTGAACTTTCTCTTCTCTGCCATAGTGTACGTACCTCCCTTTATCTTTAACGCCTTTGCGTTCAACAGCGCATCGGCTATCTTCTTATGCGCGGAATTGATGATATTGCCGAACGTCTGCCGGGAAATTTTCATCTTCGAGGCTGCGTCCTCCTGGTACAATCCCTCCAGGTCGGCAAGGCGGACCGCTTCGAGTTCGTCGAGAGTCAGACTGACCTCTTCCAGTAGGCGCACAGGCACGCCGCGAGGCTTGAAATAGTCCGATTTCGGATCACAGCATATTCTTCTGCATTTAGTCGGTCGCGGCATAAATTACCCTTGAGTTATTGGCATATGCTAATAATATAAGGCATAAGGATTCTGTCGTCAAGGGAACTTTCGCAAAAAATTGTGAAAAAGCACATTAACGCCGCAGCGCATGCGCCTTAAGGTCTCAGACCATGAGACAGCCAGCTTTCGGCGAAAATGACGAAATCCTGAAAATCGACTTTGCAGTCCCCGTTCAAATCAGCAATAGGCTTTTGCACGCACACCGGTCCGGCCAGGTTTTCGCGCACCCACTCCAATGCGGGCTCGTGGTTCGGCTCGTCATCGACGTTGAAGACAATATAGACGGGGTAGGCAGCGCCGATCACCGGGTTGATGGTGTAAAGCTCCAATTCAAGCAAGTATATCCCCTTTTGCGGATCATTCGCTCCGGGGCCATTCAACGTGAACATAAGGTGTCGATGCCAGGAACCGTCGCTTGCCGCGGCCAGCTCGAAGCCGGCAACAAGGCCGGAGCCGCTCCGGCATACTCGCTGCAAGAAGCTTATGGTCATCGTCTCCTGCGTCTCAGGAGTCAAAGGGTCAAAGCCGCCGCCGTTCCAGCGCTTCAGGGCATCGAGTATATTGAATCCGATGCTGCTGCCGGCCGGGAAAGTCCCCGGTGCGGCGTCAAAGCCGGGTTCGTCCGTCGAAAAGAATTCTTCGGCCTCAAGCTCCGCCGGCAATACTCTCGGGGCGACTATGACCGAGTCAAACTCCACCCTCAGCTCGAAGTCACCCTCATGCGTATGCTCGGCTTTTGCATGAAGGCATGATAACACGACAGACAAACCTGCAATAAATCCAAGCGTTCTCATAATTTCCTCACACTGTTTTTCAAGTTAAATGCAATCTGTTCAATACGCCACGACGGGGTCAAAACTGTTATGCTGCAAGTTCGTATAGACGTCCCTGAATGCCCTGGTCTCGGCGTGCCCGTCGAGAAACCCGTAATTGGATCTTGCTTCCCAGGATTCGGCTTTTCCGCCATGAGCATTCGTTTCGACCTGCCTGGCCGCCTTGACGGGCGGAGAATCCGGCTGGCTCGGAACATACCACGTTTCAACATGCGGATGGTCGGCTCCGGCAAACTGCCCATCAAAAGCCATTATCAGAAAATGGACCGTCGCGGACGACCTGGGGACATCAGATAGATTTTTATACCGTTTCTCAGGCGCCACGGCGGTGAGATAATTGTTGATGCCGTAACTGGTCCTGCGAAACTGGTCCGTCGTCGGGGGAACGGGCACCCCCCGGCCTCCTTCTTCGACGGGCCAGTGCGGACTCTTGTCCACGGGGCAGCGGTGCAGCAGCCTGTCTTTGTAATACGGCTGAAGGGTGTTGATCCATGCGAGGTCCTCTTTCGCATGCGCCCCGCCGTGGCCGAGACCGACATCGATGAGATCGCCGTCCCAGTCCGTCATATACAGCCAATGTGCTACCTCCATATTTCGCATATTGCCGAGACACTTCATTCGCAAGGCCGACAGGCGCGACGTATGCAGCACTGGCATCAGAATTCCCATGAGAACCGCAATGACCGCAATTACGACCAGCAGCTCAATTAGTGTAAAAGCACAAGCGCGTCTCATAACACAACTCCTTTTT
>JBDREF010000092.1:0-9109 GCA_043820045.1 Planctomycetota bacterium
AAAATTGCTGTTACGGAGGACGAATTAACTTATGTCAAATAAAGGATTTACGCACCTTCACCTGCACAGCCAATATTCGCTGCTGGATGGAGCCATCGCGTTCGAGCCGCTATTCAAGCACTGCAAGAAGCTCGATATGGAGGCCGTAGCGGTTACCGACCACGGCAATATGTTCGGCGTCGTCGAGTTCTATATCAAGGCGCTGGCGGCACATATCAAGCCGGTCATCGGTATCGAGGCGTACATCGCGCCGGCCAGCCGCTTCGACCGCACCAAGACCGGCATCTCCGACGCAGCATATCATCTGATACTGTTAGCCGAAAACAACGCCGGCTATCGCAACCTGCTCAAATTAGCGAGCACCGGCTTTCTCGACGGCTTCTACTATCGCCCGAGGATCGATAAGGAAATCTTAGCCGAGTGCAGCGAGGGGCTGATCTGCACCTCCGCCTGCATCAAGGGCGAGGTCACTGCCGCGATGGCCAGAGGCGACACAGAGTCTGCCCGTACGGCGGCGGAAAACTACCTGAAGATTTTCGGCCACGAGCGGTTCTTCATCGAAATACAACGTCACGAGGGCGACGACCCGAGTGTCTGCGAGGGTCTGGCTGACCTTGCGAAGAAGCTTGGGGTCGGCCTGGTGGCGACTAACGACGTGCATTTCCTCGAAGCCGGCGACCACGAGGCCCACAACTGTCTGTGCGCTATCAGCACTGGCAAGCGGTCCGACGACCCCGACCGCATGATTTACCCGCGTGACATTTATCTCCGGAGCGCCTCGGAGATGCGACGGCTCTTCCCCGATACGCCCGAGGCCTGCGACAATACCTTGGCTATCGCCGAGCGCTGCAACGTAGAGATCGATTTGAAGACGCGGCACGCGCCGCGTTTCGAGCCGGCGGATGGCTCGACGCCGGAGGAGTTCCTCACGAAACTATGCTACGAAGGCGCAAAGCAGCGATACGGCGAGATCACCGATGAGGTCAAGGCAAGGCTCGACAGGGAGCTGGATGTCATCGAGTCGAAAGGCTTCGCCAGCTACTTTCTAATCGTCTGGGACTTCTGCAAGTACGCACACGAAAGGCATATCCCCATCGGCGCCAGGGGCAGCGGCGTGGGTACGCTGGCCGGGTACTGCCTCGGAATGTGCGACGTGGACCCGATTCGGTATGACCTGCTGTTCGAGCGGTTCATGGACCCGCAGCGCAACGAGATGCCCGATATCGATATCGATATATGCCAGGCCCACCGAGGGGAGATCATCGAATACGTCCGGCAGAAGTACGGGCAGGTCGCGCAGATAATAACGTTCGGAACGATGAAGGCCAAAGCCGTCATCCGCGATATATGCAGGGTGCTCGGCGTGCCGTTGATCGAGGCGGACAGGCTGGCCAAGCTCGTGCCGTTCTCGCTCGATATGACGCTCGATAAAGCATTGCAGACCGAGCCCGAGCTGAAGCAGGCTTACGACCAGAGCGAGCTGACGAGAAAGGTAATCGACATCGGCAAGAAGCTCGAAGGTCTCGCGCGTCACGCCTCGGTCCACGCGGCGGGCGTCGTTATCGCCGACGAGCCTTTGACGAATTTTGTGCCGTTGTACAAGGCCCCCGGTTCCGAGGACATTGTCACTCAGTTCGAAGGGCCAACGGTCGAGAAGGTCGGCCTGCTGAAGATGGACTTTCTCGGATTAAAGACGCTCAGCGTTTTAGAGCGGGCCTGCCAATTGGTCAAAGACCTTCACGGCGTGGACATCGACCTGGAGAAGCTCGACCATACGGACCGGAAAGTCTTCGAGCTTTTCTCGGCCGGAAGCACAAAGGGGGTTTTCCAGTTCGAGTCCGGCGGTATGCAGAACCTGCTGATGAAGATGAAGCCCGACCGGATAGAGGATTTGATAGCCGCCAACGCTCTCTATCGCCCGGGTCCGATGATACTGATTCCCGATTATATCGACCGCAAGCACGGGGCGAAGTGGAGCCTGCCGCATCCGATTATGACCGAGGTGCTCGAAGAGACTTACGGCATAATGACCTACCAGGAGCAGGTGATGCGGATTTGCAACCGCCTCGGTGACATCCCGCTGCGCGAGGCATACACGCTCATCAAGGCCATAAGCAAGAAGAAGGCAAAGGTCATCGCCAAGGAGCGCGAGCGGTTCATTGCCGGCTGCGTCGATAAGGGCCTGACCAGGCAGCAGGCCGAGCAGATTTTCGAGCTTATCGAACGGTTCGCCGGCTACGGCTTCAACAAGAGCCACTCGACCCGCTACGCGTTCATCGCGTACCAGACCGCCTATATGAAGGCCCATTATCCCGTCGAGTTCATGGCGGCCCTTTTGACTTACGAAATGGACAACACCGACAAGATTGTCGATTACATCGCCGAGTGCGCGCATATGGGTATCGAGGTTCTGGCGCCCGACATCAGCGAAAGCGGGGTCGATTTTACCCCGCTCTACGAGCAGGAGAATGGGCAAAAGAGCAAGGGCGTCATCCGCTTCGGCCTGGCTGCGGTCAAGGGCGTCGGCGGCAAGGCCGTCGAGCAGATTATCGCCGCCCGCGAGGGGGTCGGCCGGTTCCAGAGCCTGTTCCATTTCTGTGAAAACGTCGATTTGAGGGCGGCCAACAAACAGGTCCTCGAAGCGCTGATAAAGGCCGGCGCTTTCGACAAGCTCGGCGGGGGCCGTGCGCAGATGATGGCCGGGCTCGAAAGGGCGATGGAAAACGGCGCGAGCCTGCAATCAGACAAGGTCGCCGGGCAGATGAACTTCTTCGGGCAGATGGCGGGCGACGACGATTATTCGAAAGACCACCAGCGCCTGCCCGATGTCTCGCCGTGGCCCGAGCCTCAGATGTTGGCTTATGAAAAGGAAGTGCTCGGTTTTTATGTCACGAGCAATCCGCTCAGTCACCACGCCGAGATGATAAATGCCTATTCGACACACAACAGCTCGCAGTTGGCCGAGCTCACCGGTGAAAAGCAGGTCGTCATCGGCGGAATGATAACGAAGATTAGATACAACCTGACCAAGACGGGTCGAAACGCCGGCTCGAAGATGGCCGTATTTACGCTGCAGGACTTGCAGGGCCAGGTCGAGGTCGTGATGTTTCCCGACGTGCTCAACGAGTACGCCGGCGCGGTGGCCGAGGACACGGTCGTTTTCGTCAAGGGCAAGCTCGACTACAGGAGGGAGCGGCCCAACGTTCTTGCTTCGGAGCTTATACGGCTGGAAGACGTCAGGGAAAAGCTGGCCGCTAAAGTCAAGATCGGGCTGGATGCACGGGAGGTGACTAAGGAGAAGGTGGCCCAGATAAGGAGCATCTGTCAGCATCACAAGGGCCGCAGCGCCGTTTACGTCGCGGTCCGTACCGATAAGGGCAAGGTCTATGCCGCCGCCGACAGGGAGCTGAGCGTAAATCCAGACCTGGACTTCTGCCGAAAAATGCGCCAATTAGTAGGCGAGGAAAACTTCCAGTTGGCACGATAGGCGCTCGATACTCGATTCCGGATGCGCGCAGTGCATCGATGATAACTCGTCCGCCGTCATTCCTGTGAAAACAGGAATCCAGAGTCTGTCATCCTGAGCGACAGCGAAGGATCTGGCCTGTAATATAACTTGAGGGAGATTAGTATGTGGCTGCCGAAAGAAGAAAGATATTTGCTTATGTTTTACACAGCCTGTGATCCAAACTTTGACCAATCCGAAATGACTTTTGAGATTGAGGATCTTAAACGAGTTTTAAGCAAAAAAATACGACCTTCGCAGGTTGTCAAATTTGCCTCCGAACTAAGAGAAAGAAAAAATGGAGCGAGACGAAGAGACAACGATGTAGAAAACACACAGGCTGGTGGTAATAACAAAAGTGTAATGACACAGAACGTCGATAATGTAGATGGTGTTAAAAAGTATATGTCATGGTTAAGAGCCAAGGTTACAATTGAATCCGTTAACAACAGGCTCAAAGAGCGTGGTTTGATAGAATCTCGCGAGTGTGGCACCGGTTTCTATCAAGTAAAGATGAATCTGGCGGGGTGGGATCTTGGTAATAAATACAATTCACGGTGGTCCCGAAATGTTCTGTGGTTTCGAGAATATAAGGATCACTGGATTTGGCTTATTGTCAGTTTTTTCGGTGGAGTCATCGGGGCACTGTTGATAAACTGGTTATCGTCCTTATTTACCAATAGTGCCGGCGCTCAATGAAAGCTATACCATTAGATACTACTATTGAATCAGCGAGGAAGGAATATGAGATTCTGCGGAGGCTCGGGCCGGAGGTTCGCGCTGAGATGGCATTTGAGATGAGCGATAATCTTCGTTCTGTCGTTGAAGCGGGTGTGAGACTTCGTCACCCGGATTTCGATGAGGGAAAGGTCAGGCTTGAGGTCGTGCGCCTGATGATAGGTGACAAGCTATACAGTCAAATGCTCAAAGCAATCAAGAACAGCGACAACACGCGTTGAATCGGGGGCTTAGATTTTTCTTGCGGCGATGGTGTGGATGGGTCTTTGGTCTTTTAGGTATTTTCGCTCGAAGTTTGTGCCTACCCATTCTCCGGTATCCGCTCCGGCGGGGCGGGGGAAATCGATTATCTCCAGCCTGTCACCGGCCGCGGCCAAGACCGTCTTTATCTGCTCGAAATAATCGGCGTGGTCGGTTGCGATTCGCAGTTGCCCGCCGGTCTTGAGGGCACGGAGCAGATGCTCCAGATTGGCGGCGCAGATGAAGCGCCTTTTATGGTGCCGTGTTTTGGGCCAGGGATCGGGGAAGTAAATGTGGAAGCAATCCACGCTTTCGTCCGGCACGAAATCCGTCAGGAATGCGACCGCGTCGGTCCGAATAATCTTCACATTCGTCAGGCCCCATCTTCCGATTCGATCGACCGCGTAGCGGTAATACTTGCGTGCCCACTCGATGCCCAGGAAGTTGTCGTCCGGCTGTGCCTTTGCCTGATTTACGAGGAAGGTTCCTTTGCCGCTGCCGATCTCGATATTAACCGGCCCGGAACGTCCGAAAAACTCCTCGAAATCAACTTTGCCGTCCAAATCTTCCGGCCTGAGCGATACGTCGGGATAGTCCTTTAAGATTCGTGCCATCAGTCCAATCACATCGAAAAAAACGCGAGTTAAGCCAACAAACGCCGTCCGGGAATTGTACTACACCACACAGCGGTTTTTCAAGCCAAGATTCGGACCGTCCGCCCGCCGTGCTCGAACTAAAGTCGCCCCCGCCGATGTTCGATAAAAGCCGGTGAACTCGATTGTTGGCTGATGCGTATTCATTACAGGATAGAATCGCAGAAGTCAGGAAAGGAAGTCTGAAAATGATTCTACAATTCGTAAGATCACGTCGCAGGCAGATTGTGATAGACATAGACACCCAACGAGACTTCCTGTTGGCCGGTGGAAAAGCGTGCATTAGAAACCACCGAAGAGTCCTGGCGCATATTCGCAGGGTGATAGCCTGGGCGAGATTCGAACACGTCCCGATCATCTCGACCGCCGAGGTCTATCCGAGCAACGGCGACGGCAATACCGGCCACTGCATCGACGGCACCGACGGCCAGAAGAAGATACGTTACACGCTGCTCCATGACAGGGTCTGTTTTGCGGCCGACGGCAGCACCGATCTGCCCAGAGACATGCTCCGGCGGCACAGGCAGGTCGTGCTTCACAAGCGCTGCGTGGACCCGTTCGACGAGCCGCGGATAGACAGGCTGCTCAGCGAGCTGCGCGCCAGCGAGTTCATCCTGGTCGGAACGACCCTCGAAGGTGCCGTCAAGATGACGGCGCTGGGCCTGCTGCAGCGGGGCAAGAAGGTCACCGTGGTAATCGACGCCGTAGGCTCGCACGACAGTAAAGAGGCAAAGCTGGCGCTTCGCAAGATGGAGACCAAAGGGGCCAGGCTGGTCGAAACAAAAAAGATTGCCGGAACCTCGCACCTCAGGCAGGTCGGAATATGCCGCTGCGAAAGCTGCCAGGGAATGGGGCGAAAAGCCTCGATAGGCGCCTCAGAGCAGAATTGACATCGCGTTTTCCTAATCTCAGGCTTTCGTCTGTAAGGCCTGCATCCACTTCTCGCAATCCCTTCTAAAGGACGCCTGCTTGCCGTTCACCCGCGGCGGACGGCTGATTTGCCGCTGTAAATCTTCCTTATCGACTTTCGAAAAAAAGGTTTGACTGTAAACATCCGGATGTGTTATTGAGAATGTGATTAAGAAGGAAGCAGAACTCTTAACGTGGGATTATTGAGGAGTACGAGATATGAAGCACGCACTGCAAAAATTTAGGGTCGTTCTGGTCGGCACGGCGGTGCTGCTCTTTGCAGCGGCCGCGTTCGTTCCGGCGCCGGTTCTCGGCCAGGACCTGGCCACGTTCGAGAAGCGGATGACGGAATTTACGTTAGACAACGGCCTGCAATTTCTGGTTCTGGAACGGCACGAGGCGCCGGTGGTCTCGTTTCACACATACGCCGACGTCGGTGCGGTCGATGAGGTCACGGGCATTACGGGCCTGGCGCATCTGTTCGAGCACATGGCGTTCAAGGGGACCAAGACGATAGGGACCAACAATTACAAGGCCGAAGCGGCGGCGATGGCCAAAATAGACGAGGCGTTCCTGGAGCTGAAGGCCGAACTTCGCAAGGGCGAGCAGGCGGACAAGGACCGGCTGGAGCAGCTTCGCAGCCGGCTCGAAGAAGCACAGGAACAGGTCCAGCAATACCTGGTTCACGACGAGTATGAAGAGGTGTTCTCGCAGGAAGGCAGTTCGGGTTTCAACGCTTACACGAGTCAGGATGCGACGCAGTACATTGTCAGCCTTCCGTCCAACAAGCTGGAATTGTGGATGGAGATGGAATCGGATCGGTTTGCCAACGCCGTGCTGCGCGAGTTCTACAAGGAAAAAAACGTGGTCATGGAAGAACGGCGGCTGCGTGTCGAGAGTCAGCCGATTGGGCGTCTGCTCGAAGAGTTCATGGCTATCGCATACAAGGCCCACCCGTACGGCAATGAGATCGTAGGTC
Organism: Planctomycetota bacterium; assembly: GCA_043820045.1. Taxonomy (GTDB): domain Bacteria; phylum Planctomycetota; class Phycisphaerae; order Sedimentisphaerales; family Anaerobacaceae; genus JBDREF01. The sequence goes on from JBDREF010000092.1 coordinate 7,025, forward strand.
ACATGAGCGATATCGAGACGATGACCCGCGCCGAGGCGGATGCGTTTTTCAAGAAGTATTATTCGCCGAGCAACCTGACGATTGCGATTGTGGGGGACGTGAATCCAGACCAGGTCAGGAAGCTTGCTCAGAAATATTTCGGCGGCATACCGAGCGGCCCGAAGCCGGACCCGGTTGAGACGGTTGAGCCGCCGCAGTTGGGCGAAAGGCGTGTTGTTGTCGAGGACCCGGCCCAGCCGTTCGTTCTGATCGGCTACCATAAGCCGAGCATCCACGATCCGGACGACGCCGTATTCGACGCCCTCACGGATATAGTGGGAATGGGCCGGACGTCCCGGTTGTACAAGAGCCTCGTCAAGGAAAAGAAGATCGCAATGTACGCCTCGGGCTTCCAGGGTATGCCCGGCAACAAGTATCCGAGCCTGTTCCTGTTCTACGCCTATCCGGCGAGGGGGCATACGAATGAGGAGTGCGAGCAGGCGATCTACGAGCAAATCGAGAGGCTCAAAACCGAGCTGGTCACTGATGAGGAACTGGCCAAGGCCAAGACACGCGCGCGTGCGGGCCTGATTCGGCAGCTCGCTTCCAACTCGGGGCTGGCGGCGCAGTTGACGTTCTACCAAGTCATCACCGGCGATTGGCGAAACCTGTTTCACCAGCTCGACAAAATCGACAAGGTGACAGCCGAGGATATCCAGCGGGTAGCCGCCGAGTATTTCACGACCAAAAATCGCACGGTTGGCTTTACGAAGACAACGGAGGCCGGGAACTAATTTGAAGGGAGCATGGTCGTAGGGTGTGCAACTTTGTTGCACACGCGGATTTGACATAGTCTGAAGGGAGCATCACAATGATGGGTCAAAAGTCATTGGTTATTAAAGTTGTGTTTCTTGCAGTTACGGCGATCGGTTTTTCATTGTCCGGCTGCGGCCAAAGTCAGGTGCGGGATTACAAGGCCCTGCGCTATCCCAAGCTGCGTGACATCGAGGTCCCCGAAGTCAAGCGGGTGACGCTGGATAACGGGATGCGGCTGTTTTTGTTAGAGGACCACGAGCTGCCTCTGGTCAGTGTTTCGGTCATGATTCGCGCCGGCTCGGTCTATGAGCCGGCCGAGAAGGTCGGGCTGGCCTCCATCACGGGTATGGTCATGCGAACGGGTGGCACGGCCACAAAGACCGGAGACGAGATCGACGAGGAACTGGAGAGTATCGCCGCCTCGGTCGAGACGGGAATCGGACTCGACTCCGGGTCGGCCTCCATGTCCGTGCTCAAGCAGGACCTCGATACAGCCCTCGCCATTCTGGCCGACGTGCTGAGAAATCCGGCCTTTCGCGAGGATAAGATTCAGCTTGCAAAGATGCAGCACCGCAGCAGCATCGCCCGGCGCAACGATTCCGTCGGCGGGATAGCGGGACGCGAGTTCGAGAAGCTGATTTACGGCCCCGACAGCGTTTACGCGCGGCAAACCGAGTACGCGACAATCGATAGCATCAGCCGTGACGACCTGATCGCCTTCCACAAGGAGTTCTTCGGGCCCAACAATATGATGCTGGCGGTCTGGGGCGACTTCGATACCGACGAGATGATCCGGAAGATCGAAAAGGCGTTCGAAGGATGGGAAAAGGTCGATCTGCAACTGCCCGATGTGCCGAAGGTCAAGTACGAGTTTCGAAAGACCGTCAACGTGGTTCGCAAAGACGACGTCAACCAGTCGAATATCTACCTGGGCCATATCGGCGGCCTGCGGAGCGACCCTGATTATTTTGCGCTGATCGTGATGAACCGGATTCTGGGCGGCGGATTCACGGGACGGCTGTTCAAGAACGTTCGCTCACGCCAGGGCCTTGCCTACTCGGTCTTCGGCAGCTACTCGGCAAACTACGAGTACCCCGGCGAGTTCTACGTCGGCTGCCAGACCAAATCGGAATCGACCGCGCACGCCATCCGAGCCATGCTCAAAGAGGTCGAGCAGATGCGCGAGAGCGAAGTCACGGACGAAGAGCTTGCCATTGCGAAGGACAGCTTCCTCAACTCTTTCGTCTTCAACTTCGACTCGAAGGGCGAAATTGTCAACCGGCTCGTGAC
>JBDREF010000093.1:0-6451 GCA_043820045.1 Planctomycetota bacterium
CAGAGCCCCGTTTCCATGGACGGCCGTCTCTTTATGGAGGGCGAGGAAATGATAACGGCTGCCGACGCGTTCAATGGGACTTTGCTTTGGAAAAGGGAGATTCCAGGGGCAGTGCGTGTGAAAATCAAGGCCGACAGTGGGAATCTGGCCTTGAGTGAAGGAGGGCTCTATGTGGCTGCCCATGACAAATGCTACCGCCTGGATCCGGAGACGGGCAAGACTATCCGTGAGTACAAGATACCGCCTTCGGCCGATGGGACGCCGCGTCGCTGGGGCTATATATCAGTGGTTGGTAATATTCTCTACGGCTCGGCGGCCAAAGCGATGAACAGGGATTACGGCGCCATGTTGAAGCAGTTTGTTGAGAATGAAAGATGGAAGAACATCGAGGATATTCCCCAGGAATACAGGCAGTCATACGAGAACGCCAGAGAACTTTATCCGGAGCCGCAAGACATACGAATGGCCGTTCAAAGGTCGGGTGCTCTGTACGGATCAATGACATCGTTCGGACGCGGAGGGGAATTTCTCCAGAAGAATGCGGTAACCGACAGCCTGATGATGTGCGACGCGGTATTCGCCATAGATACGGAAACGGGCGAATTACTATGGAAGCACGACGGAGAAAAAATCGCCAACATAACAATCGCGATCGGGGACGGCAAGATATTCTACGCCGACAGCGCGGTATCGCAGGAACAGAGGAGCCGGGCCCTCGACGAAAGACGACAACTTACGGATAAGGGTGTTTACAGAGAAAGGCAGGGAGTCCTCGCCGAGCTGAGGGAAAAGAAAGAATTCCTTGCCCGGAAGTTGCAAGAGAACCCATCATACCCGCAAAAAGCTCAGGTCGAGTATCTAATCAAGTCTTTGGAAGCCGATCTGTTCACAGAGGAGTTCCCGGAGGGTAGCTTGACATACGACGATGCCGACATGAGAGTAGTCTTCGCGCTCGACGCGGTTACGGGGAAGGTGATCTGGAAGCATTCGGTGGATTTGACAGGATGCTGTGGCGACAGAATGGGGGTCGCCTACAGCGACGGATTGCTCCTGTTCTTCGGCAACTACGGCAACCACGATGCGTGGAGATTCAAGGAAGGCGGCTTGAAATGGCGGCGCATTACGACGCTATCGGCGCAAAACGGCGACATGGTCTGGTCCATGCCTCTGAACTACAGGACTCGACCGGTCATTGTCGCCGACAAGATTATCCTTGAGCCTCAAGCCTGCTATCTTCGTACAGGCGAAATCGTTACGAGAGAGCATCCTATCACGGGCGAGAAAGTGCCCTGGGAGTTCCTGCGGCCCGGCCATACCTGCGGCATCACCGCCGCTTCGGCGACGGGTCTCTACTATCGCTCGGCCTGCACGGCGTTCTACGACCTCAAACGCGATAACGGGGTAACCCTATTCGGCGCATATCGACCGGGATGTGCCATCAGTTTGATACCTGCCGGCGGCCTGTTGCTGTCGCAGGAAGCTGCGGCCGGCTGCACGTGCTCTTATCCGGTCCGTTGTTCGATGGCGATGATGCGCAAGCCGGACAGGGCCCAGCCCTGGACCGTATATGTCACGCCCGGCGATCTGAAGCCCGTGAAGCGTTTCGCTGTCAATTTCGGCGCTCCGGCGGATATGAAGGATGACGAGGGGACCGTTTGGTTCGCTTATCCTAACCCGAAAACCAGCTCCTATACGCACTTTCCGAACTACGGCGTGAAATTCGATCTGGGTGTGCGGACACTGCCCGGAATGGGGTATTTCTGCCAGGATTTCAAGGGCCTTACTATTGCGAACACCGACAAGCCATGGCTTTTTACGTCCGGATGCCGAGGGCTGCTGCGATGTGAGGTGCCGCTGGCCGCTGGGACGGGAACCGAACGTGCCCTTTACAATGTCCGGCTCGGCTTCCGTGGAATGCCGGAAGACCGTGCAGGTCAGCGTGTCTTCGACGTCAAACTACAGGAGAGAGTGGTTCTGGAACGTTTTGATGTCATGGAAACGGCAGGGCGCGCCGACAGGGCGGTTGTAAAGGAGTTCAAGGGTATTTCAGCCGAGGATGTTCTGGTCCTTGAACTGGTTCCAAGACCAGCCAATCCGCAGACGAACCAGGCGCCCATCATTAACTTCATCGAAGTTACAAGGCAAGATGGTAAGGAACTCATCACAGCGAGCGATGACAATGGTCTGTAGCAGACGTTTTTCGCTCGGAAAAGGGCAGGGTCGACTGAAATGTCTGTCCCAGCTTTAAGGAGAAAAGAGAGCAAATATGTCACAAAGCAATGGTCTTATCAACCGAACTCAATGCAAGAAATTCGCCCTGCGATGGGCACAACAGAACCGCAAAGGGTGGGCGCCGGAGAGAGTCAGCAAACAGTTTCTGGATGATCTGGATACGAAAGTTCGTTTGGCGATTCAGTCGGCCATTGCTCGTCACCCGACCGTGGGGCAGACTATAAGGGATTTGATTTAGAAGTACACCGAGCGAGTGCGAGAGTTGACGTAAGCTCTCTGCTCCTGTGGGCCTTACTTTGGCCAGGCCAGGGGGAAGCTGTCCATCCTTGAAGCCGGAGCGACATGGCCGTCCGCAAAGGCGCAGTTGCCTTTACCGGCGATGCGATTGCCGCTTGGGGCGTTATGAAAGCCCCCGATGATATCCGTGAACGTGCCTATGCCGTCGGGGCCGGGCTTAACATTCCACGCACTGCCCATTCGCTCTACCCAGTTCGGGGCTTCGCTCGACGGCCAGACCGGGAACAGGGCAGTGTCGTTCAGGCCCTGTGTGTTGAAACCAGCTTCGACAAAAGGGCCTTCATCGGCGAACGTAAATGTGGTGGCTGGATTCTTGATGTTCATCAGCTTGTGGACAAGCGGCAGACAGGGACTATTCTTAGGGCCCAGATACGCGTTCTGGGTGTAGTTCATCCACGGATTGTAGTTTGGGACTCCGGTCGCGATGTCGTTGTCGAAATCGCTCTGGTTGTAGCCGGACTTGGCCAGACGTTGGAACGTTGGGCATATTAGCGATCTGACGTTGGACAAGTAACCGAAGAAAGTGCTCCCGTATTCAGGGTGGTACTTCAGATTAACATCTTCGTTGCACCATCGCCGATGGGTGCTGACGTCTCCAGGCAAAAGATCATTCGTGTAGAAATAGGAACTTCTCGGTTCCGGGAATCCGTCATCGTACTCCTGAGCGTACATTTGAACTGCCAGAGTGAAGCCCTTAAGATTCCCCTGACATGCTGCAGACTGGCCCTGCTCCTTCGCTTTTCGCAGCGCCGGCATGAGAATACCCATCAGCAGGGCAATCATTGCGATGACCACGAGTAATTCTATTAGAGTAAAACCTTTTCGTTGGTACATGGCAATTCTCCCTGGTTTTTCATACAAGCAATCATCGAAGCGGCTAATGACGATAACATCAGTGTCCACCGCTGACCGGCAATGAAGCCTGCTCTTTGGCATTGGCTTGCAGGTAATTCCTGCTGAACTGGTCCACAAGCACTTCGACGGCTTCCTTGAGCCCCTCCTTTACCCCGGATGTCCCCCAGATGAAAATGGCGCCTGTATCCCATGTTGTAGCCGTGCATAGTCTCCTTCTGCTGTCGCCGGGCGTGGGCAGCAGCTCAACCGTCTGCCGCAGGGATATGTTGAAGCTTCCCGATAATCCATCGACCTGCCCCGGGCCTCGCTGAGACGGCATCTCCATCAGGCGAAGCTGAATATGGAGGGAAGTCTGCCTTGTGGTTTGCTCTTTATGCTGTATTATCCCAATGCCGTTTAGCTGCAACTGCGACTCGACTTCCGCCTTTAATAAGTCCTCTGTCACTGCGTAACTCTTGAACAAATCCGATCCGTTGAGTACAGGTATGACTTCAATGCCTTCCAGTCCGGCAAGTGAGTCGCTACGGTCAACAAACGTGGGGCGCGGCAGGACGGAAGGATGCCTGCCGACATATGCCAGGCCTGCGTCGGTGTTGAGAAAATCCTGTTTGAGCAGCATCCTGCCCGGGCTTGTATGGCCCTCATGGCAATCGTTGCAAGTTGCGTATGACTCGTCCGAGTGACCGGCAATGAGCCGGAGTATTTTAGTTTCGTGACATTGATAACATAACTCGGGTATCGGCTTATTCAGCAGTGAATTGTTGCTTGTTTGGTGCCGCTCATGGCACAACAGACAGTTGCCTGTGGCCACCGGCCCATGCACCCATCCGCCCATCGCCACGTACTCTTTGTGACACAGACAGCACAAAGCAGGCACTGGAGCGACGAGAGGCGGCTTGTCCGAGGAAATCCGCTGCGACTGATCGCCGTGACACGGCGTACAGCTTTTAATTGGCTCATGCAGGCCCCATGCCACCCCCGAATCATCTGCTGCCGGTCCCTCCGAGTTCGGGTCGTAATTCGCCTGCCTCATCTGCGGCTGATGCGACATCGGGCTGTCAGTAAGCGGTTTTCCTGTCTGGCCGGCAAATGCAATCATGGCAACCGCAGAAACGCCCACTATTGTCGCGAAAATAAGTAACACGTTGATTTTCATGGTCTCATCTTTCAATTTGTGTGGAAACTGATAGATATTATAGCTTTTCTGGATGGCCTTTGTCAAGGTGCTACGCCAACCATCCGAGGACAGCCCGTGCCATGTTTTCAGAATTAGGCGTGGAAGGCGAATTGGTCATGGTCCGATGCCAACCGGATGACTAAAAAGGCTTCATGGCAGTCATATTCGTGCTTGACAATCATCCAGGGTTGGAGCAAACTGCGAGGCGATGGCAGTATTATTGGAGTTTCGGAGAATTCGCATTGCAGAAAGGAAGGTCAGATGAATACTAACCACACACATCCGGATGCGGGCCGCACTGTGGCCAGACGCTCCCTGACCCGGCGCGACGTGCTTACAGCCGCGGCCGCGGCTGTCGGCGCCTCCTCGGCACTGGTAGGGATGCCCCATGTTGTATGGGGCCAAACGAAGAAAGTCGTGAAGAATGGACGTATCAAACAATCGATATGCGGCGGCTGTCTGAGAAAAAGCGGCATGGACCGGGAGCAGACGGCCTCGCTGGCAGTCGAAATGGGTCTGGTGGGGATGGACCTCGTGGGTCGCAACGACTGGCCCGTGGTCAAAAAGCACGGCCTGGTGGCGACAATGGTTTCCGGCGCCGGATCCATCAAAAAGGGCCTCAACGACAAGTCCATGCACTCCAAGTTCCTCGAAGATTTCAAGACGAACATCAAGGCGGCGGCAGAGTATAAGTGGCCCAACGTCATCTGTATGGCTGGCGACCGCGAGGGAATCGGCGACGAGGAGGGCATGGATAACTGCCAGACAATCCTGAAGGAAGCCGTGAAGATCGCCGAGGATTACGGCGTGACTATTTGTATGGAACTGCTCAACAGCAGGGTAAACCACCCCGGCTATATGTGTGACAAGTCGGCGTGGGGCTTCGAGCTGTGCCGCCGTGTGAATTCGCCGCGATTCAAAATGCTGTACGACATCTACCACATGCAGATCATGGAAGGCGACCTGATAGCGACGATCCGCAAGAATATCGAGCACATCGGACACTTCCATACCGCCGGCGTGCCGGGTCGCCACGAACTCGACGAAAACCAGGAAATTTACTATCCCGCGGTGATGAGAGCGATCGCAGAGTCGGGCTATCAAGGCTATGTGGCGCATGAATACACCCCAACACGCGACCCGGTGCAGTCACTCGTGCAGGCCGTAAAGGCCTGTGATGTATAGGTAAAGAGCGGCCCATCGATAGCTAACGACCGGCTTGCCTACCGGCTCGGATACTCGATGGCGGGGGCAGGGGATGTGCAAATGAGCGATGCAGGGCTCGAACCTGCGACCCGCTGATTAAGAGTCAGCTGCTCTACCAACTGAGCTATTACCCCAAATGAAAGTAACAGGATAGACATTATGAGGGATTGATTTCAACAGACTTGGAGATATTTAGCTTCTTATTAGAGAAGATGGGCTTGCCTTCGGGGGGCAGGTTGACAGTTGTTGTCGGGAAGGCGCATTGGGCTCCGCTTTTCTCGATGATCTCAAGCACCTTGAGCAAGATATCTTGCTGCACTTGCTGGAATTTGACCCGGTTTGTCGTCTTGGTGAATGTGTGTAAGAGAAATTCAAGAGAGTAGGGGGCAAAGTTGACGAGATTGACGAAGGTAATTTTGGTTTGATCAATTTCAGGATGTACTTTAAGCATCTCTTCGATCTGTTTTAAGATCATCTCAATTTTAGGGGCGTCTTCGTAGCGCACTCCGATGGTCTGTTTGATTCTTCGATTTTGCATCCTCGAGGGGTTTTCGATCGAGATGGTAGAGAAGAGGCCGTTGGGGATGTACAAGGGGCGCTTGTCAAATGTTCGGATGCGTGTCAGGCGCCAGCCGATGTGCTCGACGGTTCCTTCGATATTGCGGTCAGGAGAACGGATCCAGT